>CAMASK010000055.1 GCA_945860895.1 Bacteriovorax stolpii | reverse complement strand
GTGAATTCTGTTACTTAGTTAAATTTAAAAACGCTAGCCTTGTTTTTAATGCTAAAATTTCCCTCATAAAATGTTAAGAATTTTGTTTTATGTCCCTCAAGAAGAGTTTGATTCAATTAATGAAGAAGCTATATCAACACCATTGAAAGCGAGCAGTTACAATAAATTAAGCAAGACCCCCTCAATCCAGATGCTTCTTAAGTTTAAAATAAAGCTCTGTATTGGCATCCAGTGAATTAATAATGGCCTTTACCTCTTCAACCTTAAGAACTAGTTCAATCATGATAGGTCGGTTGAGAAAGTATCTAGACGGGGTTCCACTTAAAACACTAACCTCTTGGTGTTCATTCAATTCCAATAAATCCCTTTCAATCGTCTTCCTGCTAACGCCCAAGGAAAGCCCAAGAAAGACTTCAGTGACACTACATGGTGAGGATTGCATTTTAAGGAAACGTTTAATTCTTTCCAATCTTTGTTTTTTCTCGCTCATCATTATTTTTTATCAGAAGACATAGACAAAAATTGTCCGTGTAAGATTACGCAGAGGTCTATTTAGCACCCAAAATGTAATGTCTTGTAAGAAAAAAAATATCTTTACAGCCCACTTCTCTTAAACCGACAATTTCATTCCATTACTTTTTAAAGGAGTAAAAATGAAATTTACCTTAGCACTAGCAGCTCTTTTGCTGTCTACTTTCGTTGCTCAAGCCTCTGTTATTGCCATTATTGATTCAGGTGTCGATTACCGTCATGAAGCCCTGATAACAAACATGTGGAAAAATCCACTAGAACTTAGAAACCGTCTTGATGACGACAGTAATGGTCTGGTTGATGATATTTTTGGCTGGAACTTTGCGGAAAATAACAATTTGGTAATTGATTATAAGTACCTTGGTACTTTCTCTGATGATCCTTATAAATTCTTCCAACTTCAGGCCAAAGGCTTTTTGGGAACTTTATCAACAGAAGATAAAGACTGGATCGCAGAAAAAAGAGCTGATCCTGAATTCATGAAAGAAATGCAAAAATTTGGTAACTTTGTCCACGGAACTCACGTTTCGGGAATTGCTGCTCGCGGAAATGACGAAGCTAAAATTATGGCAATTAAATTGATCCCAACAGAAGCTTCTCCATTCATTACTGAATTGAACTTTGCTTTTGATCCTAAGATTGAACTTATTAAAATTCTTCTTGATAAACTGGCCGCTGCTCAAATGGATCAACTTAAAACCATCACGACTTATGTTGGTACTAATAAAGCTGACGTAGCTAATGGTTCATTTGGTACTAGCTACTCTCAACTCATGAGCATGTTAAAGCAAGTGGCCCCTAATGCTGACGAAGCTATGGTTAGTGAATTAGTAAAACATTTTCTCACGAAATTAATTGATAATGGTAATAAGATGGTTGGTGCTGCACCAGAGACACTTTTTGTTTTTGCTGCTGGTAACGATGGAACTGATAATGATCTTTACCCAACTTCACCCGCCAACATTCAAGCGAGCAACGTGATTTCAGTTGGTGCGACTTATGAGCGTGGAAAACTTGCTTCTTTTTCTAACTTTGGAAAAACATCTGTTGATGTTGCCGCTCCGGGTGTAATCATTGAATCTGCAATTCCAGGTGATGAGTACTTAAAAGTTTCTGGTACAAGTCAGGCGGCTCCTTATGTCGCCAACATTGCCGGTCAAATTAAAGACACTAATCCTGAACTAACTGCTGAAGAAATTAAACGCATCATCATGGGTACAGTTGATCTTAAGCCTTTCCTTCTTGGCAAAGTTAAAGCTAACGGTATGGTAAATGCTGACCGAGCGATCTTTGCGGCTAAATTATCTAATAAAATCAGCTTGAACAAAGCCATTTTGAAATCAAGAACAGAAGTATTAGATATCGCAACTCCGAAACTGCGCTTCAATGATGAAGAAGGATTTGTTCTTCCGCTTCAATCGACTATTAATTTCTAGAATAAATTTGATTTGTTTTAAGGCCTGGCTCTTGCCGGGCCTTTAAATTCTAGTCACGCAGCGAACAGAGGCTGCATCTTTAAGATCACCAGTATCTGTTTTTTCTTCCAAACCATCCCATAAAAAAACTCGTGAAGGATTAGTATTTCTTTTGCGTTTTCTTTTTGATTTAGAGGCAACAGGTGTTGAAGTCCAGAAAGTGTGTTCCATACGTGAAAGTGAAGATTTCATGCCATGAGAGGCAGCATTTTCAAATTCATTAACCGTAGGCAGTCGCCATTGCAGATTTTTTAAGAGCTGTGCTTCTGGTAAGTCATAAGAGCAAGCCTTCCCTGATCCATAATGGTTGAAATCTGAGCCAATGCGATCTCCCCAAACAAGACCGGTTTTAAGATCTTTATAGATCTCCAGACCTTTTTCATTGCGCGTGACCAGAGCGAAGTTTTTCTTATTTAAATTACAATCTTTGATACGATCCTCGATGCTGCCTTCCATGCCACAAGGCTGGGCGAGTGCAAAAGTCATATTGAACAGACACATGAAATAAAACATTTTCATAACAGTCTTATCGGCGAGTGAAGAAATGAACTTTAACACTCAGGATTCAATCATAAACTTATCTTAAATTACATGCAAAAAAAGAACTGCGTAAAGAGCAAGAAGATCGCTAAAGTTTTAATTGTCGGAGGAACTTTGTTCTTCCGACAATTTTACTAAAGTGTAAATTTGGTTATCTTTAATTAACGTTAAGTTTCAGAAATTCGATAATTAGATCATGAAAAAAGCCCCCTTGCATCCTCAAGAGTTAGACCGTTTAATGGCCCTTAATAATCTTCAAATTATGGATTCCATTTCTGAACGGGAATTCGATGAATTAACTTTAATTGCCTCTGAAATATGCAACACCCCCATTGCTTTAATTTCATTAATTGATGAGAAAAGACAATGGTTTAAATCTAAAGTTGGATTATCTGCCAATGAAACTCCTAAAGATCTGGCTTTTTGTGCTCATGCTATTTTGCAAAATGATATCTTTATGGTGAATGACGCTACAAAGGATGAACGTTTTTTTGATAACCCTCTGGTTACTGATGAACCATATATACAATTTTATGCGGGAGCTCCAATCTTAGATCCAAATTCAAATTTACCAATTGGCACTTTATGCGTGATCGATAATAAGCCAAGGAAGCTAACACAAAAGCAATTAGAAGCCCTTAAGGGTCTTTCAAATCAAGTCTATAAATTACTTGAGCTGCGATTGAAAGTGAGTTCACTGACAAGGGCAAATCAAAAACTACTCTTTCAAAAAACTGCTTTCGATCACATGTCAGAAGGGGTTGTCTTACAAGATAAAATGGGAAATATCATTGATTATAATCCCGCCGCTCTAAAAGTTCTGGGAGTGAGTGCCGAAAGACTAAATGGTAAGACATCCAACAATTTCGACTGGAATTGCATCAGAGAAAATGGCTCCATTTTTCCAGCTGAGGAGCATCCCTCCATGGTGGCGCTAAGGAGCGGCCAATTTGTATCTAATGTCATAATGGGAATTCAACTTCCGAGTGAGAAGACCAGATGGATTTCAATCACTTCAACTCCACTCTTTTTGGATAATGGACCAAGTCCCTCACATTCAGTTACCACTTTTGCAGATATTTCCCAACAAAGAATTGCGCAACAAGCGCTGTTTCAGAATGCTAAAATGACTTCTCTAGGGGAAATGGCAGGAGGTATTGCCCATGAAATTAATACTCCTTTAGCCATTATCATTTCTGCTGCTGGCCAGGCACTTAATGCACTTTCAGGTGATGCTCCAAAGCTAGAAATGGCTTGCGGAAAATTGAACAAGATTGATGCCACCGCCGTACGAATATCGAAAATTGTTCGAGGATTGAGATTGTTCTCCCATGATTCAGAAGGAGATCCTTTGGAGGAAACTTCAATGAAACAAATCATCATGGACTCTCTTGCCTTATGTGCTGAAAAATATAAATACAGCGGAATTAAATTAGAGGTAAATATTTCTGACAATATTCAAGTCCTGGTTGTTCCAACACAAATTTCCCAGGTTATTTTAAATCTTTTGAATAATGCCTTTGATGCTTTAGAAAAATATGAAGAGAAATGGGTTAAGATCACACTGGCCAAGAAGGATCACCTGGCACAGTTAAAAATCACTGACAGCGGTAAAGGCATTCCTAAAGATTTACAAACAAAAATCATGCAGCCATTTTTTACAACCAAGGAAGTTGGTAAGGGTACAGGATTGGGTTTAAGTATTTCCAAAGGATTGATAGAATCATTTAAAGGGCATTTATATTATGATGATAGCTCTGAAAATACCTGCTTTATAGTTGAACTTCCACTATTCGAGAAAACTGAATGAAAAAAAATCTAAAAGGCATGAGTATTCTCATTGTGGATGACGATCCAGACCTCAGAGAGCTGTTGTCCTGGGACTTCTCTTCGGCCGAAGGTGAGGTGGAATCGGCAGAAAGCGGAGTAAGTGCCATTGAGCTCATAAGGAAAAAAAAATTTGATCTTATTTTCTCTGACATGCGCATGCCTCAAGGTGATGGCCGCTTTCTGGCCAAGGAAGTCTTGAAGCTTAAAAAAAATGAAAAGCCCTTGTTTTTTTTATATTCAGGTTTCAATGACATCAGCTCACAAGAGGCAAAGGATTTGGGGATCACACATATTTTCTCCAAACCAAGTAAGATTTCTGACATCATTGACGATATTTTAAAGTTCATTTAAAAACAAATCATACATAACTTGCCATCTTTTGCTAGCAATGAAATTATTTATTCATGGATAATAAAATTCTCGCAGTCTCTAAAAATCCCAAATATATTCATTTGGTAAAAATCAGATCCCGCTACAGCTGGCTACTTACCTCCTTCATGCTGTTGGTTTATTTTGGCTTCATCTATCTGGTGGCCTTCAATAAAGAGTTCCTCTCCCGTCCTATCGGTGGAGTCACGACACTTTCGATTCCCATCGGTCTTGGCGTTATCCTTTTTACCATCCTCATCACCAATATTTACGTTCGGCGAGCAAATTCAGAATTCGATGAATTAACCAACGAAATCCTTAAGGACGCCAAATGAGTTCGTCACCTCTAAACTGGACCGCCATTTCCATGTTTTCCATTTTTGTTATCGCCACTCTTTGGATTACCAAGTGGGCCGCAGCAAAAAGTAAATCTGCTGCTGATTTTTATACTGCTGGCGGGGGAATCACTGGATTTCAAAATGGTCTGGCCATTGCTGGTGACTTCATGTCGGCAGCTTCTTTTCTAGGCATCTCGGCTGCCGTTATGGTGGGAGGCTTCGATGGCCTAATCTACTCCATCGGGTTTCTCGTGGGCTGGCCCTTTTTAACTTTTCTCATGGCAGAACGTTTAAGAAACCTCGGTAAATACACTTTTGCAGATGTGGCGGCCTATCGTTTTCAACAAGGCCCCATCCGCATCTTCGCGGCTTCTGGAACTCTTGCCGTAGTATCATTTTATCTCATCGCTCAAATGGTCGGCGCAGGTCAATTAATCAAATTACTTTTTGGCCTGGAATATGAAGTGGCAGTGGTGATCGTGGGTATGATGATGATGATCTACGTTCTCTTTGGCGGCATGACCGCCACGACGTGGGTGCAAATCATCAAGGCTTGCCTACTCCTTTCAGGAGCGAGTTTCATGGCGTTCATGGTTCTCTACCAATATGGTTTTTCCATCGATGCATTATTTGCTGATGCCATACGTATTAAAGATCCTTCCATCATGGTGCCAGGAAAGTTTGTTAAAGATCCTATTTCTACTATCTCCTTTGGAATGGCATTGATGTTTGGAACGGCCGGATTGCCTCACATCCTCATGCGCTTTTTCACAGTGCCCGATGCCAAGCAAGCACGCAAATCTGTTTCATGGGCCACCACATGGATCGGCTACTTCTACCTTCTCACATTCGTCATAGGTTTTGGTGCGATCGTTTTAGTTTCAAATAATCCAAAATTTCTCGACGCCGAAGGTGGACTAATGGGTGGTGGCAACATGGCCGCCATTCATTTAGCGAGTGCTGTGGGCGGAGATTATTTTTTAGGCTTCATCTCATCCGTTGCCTTCGCTACAATCCTCGCTGTAGTCTCGGGCCTTGCCTTATCGGGTGCCTCAGCCGTTTCACATGATTTATTCGCCGTCGTTTATAAAAAGGGCAAGGCAGATTCAGCTTCAGAATTAAAAGTTTTTCGAATCACGACAGTTTGCCTTGGCATTGTGGCCGTACTGTTAGGTATTGTTTTCGAAAAACAAAATATCGCTTTCATGGTCTCTCTTGCCTTCGCCGTGGCCGCATCGGCCAATTTTCCTGTTTTGTTTATGTCAGTGTTATGGAAAGACTGCACTACGAAAGGGGCTTACTATGGCGGATTTGCGGGTCTCTTAACGGCGGTGGGACTAACCATCGTTTCTCCGACTGTATGGGAAGTGGCCTTGGGAAATCCGGTTGGCTCAGCGCTATTTCCTTATTCATCGCCCGCGATTTTTTCCATGCCGATTGCATTTGCCACTATTTGGGTCGTTTCGATTTTGGACAAGAGTGAACAAGCACAGAGAGATCGCGCCGGGTATTTAGCGCAAGTCGTGAGATCAGAGACCGGGATTGGGGCGGATGGAGTTTCTGGGCATTAATACTTCAATCCAGCTAAAGAAGAGAATGTGAGGGCCAGTTAAGAGGCCCTCCTATATTAGAAAGGGACTAACGGAAATCTCTTATTAATAACTGAATATCTCGTTTAACACTCTCATCGATTTCTTTTTGATCCGCCATCTGTTTTATATGGGAAATCAAATTGAACAGGTTAGAAGATTTATTTTCATAAATTTTCAGGAAATGATTTTTTAACTCTTTCTGATCATCATCTTTAGTTTTAGATTCTTTGTCTGGCTTCAGGGAATTTTGAAGCAGCAATTGAACCACTTTGGATTCTTCATCCTTGAGGCGCTGATGCTCCTTCATTGTTTGTTCGAGATAAACCTTAATTTTCTTTTTGGATGAATCACTCAATTCAGGGTGAGTTTCCAGAAGCTCTTGTGAATGATCATTGATTTCTTTGAAGGTCTTGACCTCTAACTCAAGAATCTGGTCTTTTAAACTCAAATTATTTGAAGTTTTGGAAGCGCATGAAACAGTTGTTAATAAAATAAGCATGACTAAATTTTTCATCTCTTTTTTCTCCTTGTTACCTCCTTATTCTAAGGTAATTGGATAGTTAATTAAAATAGATAAAAAATCAAAGTTGTATCGATTTAAGTAATACAAAATTCTTTCATTAATTTTGAGGCCACTGGATTGCTGATCTTACGATGAGAGGAGATAAGAAAAAGTTCTTCAAAGACTGTTTTAAGTTGACCTATCTCTATGAGTTCACCCTTTGCAACTTGACGACTTACCGTGTGAGAAGCAGCAGGAATCATCGCCATATCACTTACGGCCATGAGCTTTTTCAAGGCCGTATCTTGAGTCTCAGCAATGATATCGATCTGGATTTCATTCACTCTCAACCAATGTTCAAGATCATATCTCATCTGACTATCATAAGTTGGCAGAACAAAGGGTTTTCCATTAAGTGATTGGGGAAATTTTTTTTTAAGTGCCTTGAATTTAGGACTTCCATAAATGCCAACAGGACGCTTAGAAAGCACTCTATGATAAAGCCCTTTTGTGGCCTCAAGGCGAGGTAAAAAATTCGTAATGGCCAGATCAACTTTATGGGCCGTCAAATCTCTCAATAACTCATCAAAGCGTCCCTCTACCAGTGAAATGTTACAAGGAGCAATTTTGAAAGCCTCTTGAGTTAATTGCAGCATAATCTGCTTAGGGATGCTGTCCAGAGCAGCAAGTTGGAGATTAATTTTACTTGGTCTTAGCCGATCATGAAGGGCTTCATACATTTCCCCACCCATTTTAAAAATGTTGCGGGCATATTCTAAGGCCAGTTTTCCATGTTCGGTTAAGATCAGTTTTTTATGCTGTCTCTCGAAGAGCTGTACCCCTAATTGATCTTCAAACTGTTTTAATTGAGCGCTCAAAGTGGGCTGGCCGAGAAGCAATTTTTCAGCGGCTTTGGAAATGCTGTTCATTTCCGCGATGGTCATAAAATAATACAAATGATGATAATTAATCCATGGATTCAAAAAGACCTCTTTAACTCACCTACCGCCTCTCGTCTCTTATTATCATAAAATGAAAAGAACGTCATACAAAGGGAAATCCCAAAAACAATCAAAAAAGCTTTATATCCAATCGTAGGAAAAACTATTGCAGAGATGAGTGCCCCCATCGAAAAAGAAACTAAAATTCCCATGCGATAAATATTAATAATCTTATTTTCTTTGAATCGAGACTCTTGATGGCGCGGCGAAATGAGACTTAAAAGGTGAAGTCCGATGTCGGTGGCATTTCCCGTCATATGAGTCACTCGAATTTTTCCATAGGTGGCCCAAGTCACTAAGCTATTCTTTAAGCCGCAAATCAGACACAACAATCCAATGATAACAAACTCCACAACATTATAATTCTGGTCCTGATCAAAAGGCACATCTGAGGAAACGAGTTTTGATTCCCCCAGAATAATTAAAATTCCAATTAAAAAGGTGATGAGCCCTTGTACATAGTGATAAGAGGGGTTGGAATTTTTTTTCTTCGTGTCCTCAAGAATAAAAGAAGTTATCACTCCCCCCAAAATAAATGAGCACGGGATAATCAACAACTCTGCTCCAAAAAAATAATCACTATGGCCCATGGCAATTCCCATCTGAGTGCCAAAACCTGTTACGTGAGAAACAAATTTTCCAGAGATAAGAAAACCAGCTGAATTGATGAAGCCCGATTTAAATGCTGAAGTAAACCAGAAAATCATTTTCTCGTTTGAATAGACATCTGAAACACTCTCACAATGAATCATAAAAACTCCACTACACCGGTAGAAACATCATAGAGAGCACCCACAATAATAATCTCTTCTTTATGCGCCATCTCTTCAAGGATCGATGATCGCGCTGTTAAATCTGAAACGCCAAGTTCCACATTTCCTTTTGTCACATGTGAGCAAAGATCTTGCGTAGTGGCGTTTGGGATTTCTTTTTTTATGGGCCCAATACATCGTTGAATTTTGCTGGTAATAAAATGCAAATGGCCTAGATCAACATTTTGAACGGCACCTTTTATAGCACCACAACCAGTGTGTCCCAAAACCACTACCACTTTTGCTCCAATAACCTTGCATCCAAACTCCGCACTGCCCAGGATATCCTCGTTAATGACATTTCCAGCAATTCGTATACTGAAAATATCACCCAAACCTTGATCAAAAATAAGCTCCGCAGAGGTTCTGGAATCCATACAGCTAATGATGACAGCAAAGGGGTGCTGAGATTCGCTGGTTTCGTTTACCTGGTTAAGTAAATTTCTGTTCACTTTCAAATTATTAATAAACCGCTGATTTCCATCTTTCAGGAGTTTAATCGCCATAGCAGGTGTAATTTTATCTTGAAGTTCTTTTGTAAGAGTTTTCACGAGATGACTCCTTATTTTATTACAAATCCAGCATAGGGATTTGAAACATTATGTTTAGTAGTAGATACTTTGGATGTTTGTGTTAAAAAGACCGCAACCATAAGACTTATCAACATGATAAGTGCCCGCAGATCATTTTCTTCTTTCATGGACTGATCCCTTTTAAAGTTATTGATCTCTAAATCATAAGACGATTTATGAAATTGATAAAAGAGATAAAAAGTATCGATTGCATCACTTAAAGTGATACATTGTTCATCTAATTCTAATCCCTTAAACCAGTGACTCAAGTTTGAACCATCCATGTCCGACAAGAGATGTATGAGAAAATTAGTATTGTGCATTATGCTGCTATTTGCCTCAACAAATGCATTTACGCAAATTCAATCGGGTGGGCACCCCGATGGAGATGGCCTACCGAGTGAAATTGATGAGAATCAATTTTTTAGTATGCAAAAAAAATATGAGAAATTAATAAGTCATTTGAATGAGCAATGGTCGAAATGCGTACCACTTTCACAAAAGAAAATAAAATCACTAGAAGAGCTGTATCTTGAGATTTTTTGGAGAGATTTCGGACTAACAATGATTCAAGCTGAATGCGACGTAAGCAACGAAGCAAAAAAAATGCTCCGTAGTAAACAGGTCACTTGTCTCTTAACTACAGAAATATTGAGAGAATTACGTCAATTTCTCCACCAATCAAAAGTCGATCCTTTTCTGAAATTTATCGAGGGTGGAGATAACATAAATCATCTGCGCAAGTACTTGGAATAGTCTCCATGACCAAACTCAAAGAAAAGAATGCTGAAGATGAATTTAAGAGAGTAAAGACTTTCATGGCTTCAATGGATTGGTTTAATCTGACACTGAGTCAAAAAGAAGCCTATCTTAAAGACAAAAGACTTTCTCAAACAGAAAAAACCATTCTCGAATGTTCAATTTTGATAAGAGAAAATAAATTTTTGGAAATTATTTCGATTCTTGAAGCGCTAAAACCTCAGAATATTTTAGTCGAATCACAAAGATGCTATGTTTTAGGTGTATGCCTGAACTCCTCTGGAAGGAGCCATCACTCAGTACCATACTTCCTAAAGGCTTGTGAGATTTTAAGAGAGCACGATCTTAAGAATTACGAGTTCAATGTATTAGTGCAATTATTCTATGTATATCTTAATATTAAAATGACTAAGCACCTTCCCGAGATGCTTGATCGAATGCAAGAGTTACTTGGCCTGAATGAAAAAGACCATATTTCTTACCTGAGATGTCGCTTTAACTTCCATGTTATTCAAGAGGACTATGAATTAGCAAAAGTACATTTACTGGCACTTGAGAAAGTAAAAGATAAGATGCACGCAGGTCAATTTGTATCACACTTAGTCGATAAATTTATCTACTACCTCAAAATTGATCAATTCGCTAAATGTGAAAAGACATTAGACGAACTAAAAGAGCGCAGACGTTACAAAGTCACTGAAAGCTTTGTTTTTATGCAAGCACTTCTTTCTCATTACATGTATAGAAAACCGATTTACCTCTATGATGATCAATTTCAGAAATTTTCTTTATTATTTTTGCAATTAAAAGTGATTCAGATGCTGGAATCAGGCAATAAGGCAGAAGCTGGTAAATATTGGCTAGAATTAACTAAAATCAATCCTGAAGTTTATAGAGATTTTATGGATTACAAGGGAGACAAATGTCTTTTCTCACTGTGCCTGAGTCTTTATAAAAAAGAAAAAGACATCAATTTATCTGAACTCTTTAAGGGTAGTCTTCAACCAAGAGAAAAGATCCTGCTGGAGACATTAAGTAAATCCAGCACACCGGTCATGAAGGAGATCCTATACCTGAAGATCTGGGGTGTAGCTGTGGCGGCCAAAGATGATCTCAGTAAACTGTCAATGATGATTTCCAGAATTAAGAGAAAAACTGGTATTGAGATAAAATCGATAAAGGGAAGCTATACAATTAATATCAAAACTGAAAAGAAGAAAAAAGCATCGTGAGTATTGCCCGATCAGTTTAAACCGACCAGGCAACACTCACTGAATTAACTTATTCACCATATTGATTACTTTCAATTAACTCCATTAACTCATCCAAGTAGATCAAGCCCTCATGCGAGGCAACCCTTTCTCCATACCTATAAATCACGACAGTTGGAAACTTTTTAACCTCCAAAG
This sequence comes from Bacteriovorax stolpii, assembly GCA_945860895.1. Lineage (GTDB taxonomy): Bacteria > Bdellovibrionota > Bacteriovoracia > Bacteriovoracales > Bacteriovoracaceae > Peredibacter. Next base: position 5,064 of record CAMASK010000055.1, on the reverse strand, counting down.
CTCTGACTAGAAAAGGTTCCTCAAATACATTCACTGAATAAAATTTCAAGAGTGGATTGTATTGATAAAAATCTGCCGCATCCTTCATATTTTGACGAAGTCGTGAGTTATAATCATCGCTGGGGTTAGTGATGGCAAAAGAAACCACTGCCACAGGAGCACTATTCAATTTGAACATGTAATTTGCCATATTCAACTCTTCAACCTTGGCATAGCTCAGGGATACCTGGAAGCAAAAACTCATTAAAACTAAAAACATCATCATTATTTTTTTCATATAATACTCCCATTTTTTATTCATTATCATCATCACTATCAATAATTATCGGATGACTGTAGTCATGTTGATCTTCAACTCTAAGTTCAACAATGCAACCATTTCCAGCGACCTCATTTCTCATGCAAAGATCTCGTAGTTTTTGATTCAAACGATGCTCAGTAGTATCAGTTAATTTCTTATAGTGAGAAAATTGATCTGAGTCACATTGCCGGTAATAGTATTCAAACCATTGTATACTTGGAGCGGCCTGGACCTGGGGACAACCCAAGCTTTGAGTAATTTCATAAACCGGCATGAGGCCCATGGAAATTCCTACATTTCCTGCAGTCTGAACTTGTTGGGCATAGGAGTTTAGGCTAAGTGATCCAAAAACCAGTAAACTCAAAGTTAATTTTTTCTTCATCATAAATTCTCCTCATGGTTATATTTCTCTTGAGTAAATACTAATGAATTGACCAATATATTAGGAAGAAATTTTCTAACAGAAAAAAGAGAATTGTTTCAACTAGTTGCAATTTATTTGAGAAAGCGAAGGACTTGAAAAAGGAAGTTTAATTGGCACTGAGCAATTCATTTAGAAGGCGCAGGCGGCAACGAATCTTATCTTGATCTTCAAGTTTTTTTAGTTTTGTCCTGTGAAAAAATGCCGCTGGCAATAAAGGCGGTATTGTAGCAATTAGGCCTATGAAAGTCTCCTTTTATAATGGGAGGAAATTCTAAAAGTGAGAAATCTTCCTTCAAAACAGATTTAGGATCAGAGGTTATTTTAAAGTTTGGTAAACTCCATGAACTCTTCTTGTGCACAGGTGGCGAGAATAATTCCATGAGTAACCGTTTTCTGCCCTTCAGGAAAGCAGCGACCAGCACAAACCAGTTGTCCCTCACCAATATATGAACGGCATTACATAGGGAACTCAAACCACTGGGACTACTAATGGAAAGATGGCACAAATAACCGGGGGACTGGGCCTCGACGCAATGACTGGTCGTTTGTGTATTTTTTTAGCAATTACTTCTTCCCAAAAAAATGAGGGCCCTATCCAGGCCCCCATTTAGAAATTTAAATCATAATGATGAAGAATTAAATTTTTGTAAAAGTATCCTGTGCCTCAGGAATACCTGTCACAAATTCTAAACGAATTGATGCATCATAAGAGCTATCTGAAGCTACGATACTAGCATCTGAACCGAATAAACCAACAACAGCATTTACGAAATTATAAAAGCCATATTGGTTAGTCACATCAATCTGAGTTCTAACTACCACATCACTAAGAGTATACACACCACTTCCCAAATAACCTGCGAATCCACCTACCGCCAAAGCGTAGTTATCCGGTGTACTGATCACAAAATCGTTATTTATTTTAGATAATACAATTTTATTTAAACCATCGCTCGGATCAGTTACACTTCCTTTTCCTACCAAGGTGCCGGCAAAAGATCCAATCGATCTAATATCAATACCAGCAAGAACTGCAGTACCAGCAATGTCGATTTCAGAAAAACTGATATTATTATCTTTAGCCACAACTTCATCCAGAGCACTAATATTACCAATAAACCCTGAGATATCTCCAGAAGCTTCAGCGTTATCGGATAAAATTTGTCCATCAATTTGGATTTTACTGAAGCTATAGCTTGCATCAGAGCTACCGATTGATAAAACTCCGGCCATCATTCCAACACCAGTTGAAGGTAGTGACCAGTCGTTCATGCCAAATTTTACTAAATTATCCTTAAGAATAATTTTCGCAAAAGTAGCCACACCACCTAAAAGACCAATACTACCGGCAAAAGTTCCTGCCGCTCTGGTTGATTCGTAGAAAGAAGTCTGAGAATTAGAGACTGAAATGTCACTCACATTAAGTCTTGCAAGATTAGAGGACGTATTAATAGCACCAAACATTGCTCCAACCGAATTAGCTGGATCTGCTGACTTAAAGCTATCCCAAGGGCCGACATCATAAAGTGAATAAATCCCATCGATATCTCTAATAGTACCAATATCATTAAAATCCATGTCTCCCAAATCAAGCTCACGACCATCACCTGTATAGAAACCTTCTAGAGAAACTGTATTGCCGTCTAGGATAATGTTCTTAAATGCGGCTGTACCATCAACTTGAACATAACCGGCCAGGGCGCCAATATTGTGCATACGAGTTAAAACAGGTACTGATTGAAGAAGTTCATCACCATAAGCAGGCTCAAAATTAGTTTCCGCACCACCGTCGATACTAATTTCAGAAAGTGCAATATTGGTAACACTTAATTCCTCGCCAGCATAATTTCTAGCAAGACCGATTAAGGCCCCTGTATTGGCCACGACATCATTTAATGAACAATTTTCAATGCCAATTTTATCCAGAGTGATTTTGTTACTTCTCCGTATAATACCTAAAGCTTCAGAGACTTTTGTCTGCTCAGAGTTTACAATAGAGCCAGCTAAACAGCCTATATTAACCCCACCTTTGGCATAGACATTAAAATTCTTAATCACAAGATTTTTAATTGTTGCCCCAGCTGAAAGAACAGAAAAGAGACCTACAAGTCTTGATTCTGTTGGCGCATAATCGCCAATCTCAATTGAGTTAGTATTACCATCCAACTGACCGGAGAAGGCAATTCTCTGGGAAGAGAGTTTTGCCACATAATCTGTCATATTTCTCTGATCATGAGTTGCAATCAGATTTTTATGGGATCCAGAGATCGCTGATGAGCGACCAAGTGAGGCCATGTAATGACCAATTGAAAAGAACTCTACTTCAGATTTTGTAAAATCGAGATTACGCCCTAATTTAAAAACTTTTGACATATAAGGAAACTTGACTGAGCCGGCCGATGTCAAAGTTGGTTTAGCATCAATTTGGGCCAGTGAAATATTGAGTAGCTGTTGCTCACTACAAATAATGTAGGGACTAGCAACAGTTCCTGCGCCCGCATTAAAATGAGCTCCTGCTTTGATTTCAGAACATGCCGCTAGAGATTCAGCACTGGATCCACCATTAACGGATGCACTACCTCCGTCAGTCACAGAACTATTGTTACATGAAGTAAGTCCAAGTGAGAGAATTGTCAGATAGACCGCCAGTCCACCTGTTTTAGTAAAATATTTTTTTATTGATTTGTTCATTTGTATTTCCTCTTTACGTACAGCTGTTATTTATTGTTATTAATAATCTCAGTTCTTTGAATTAAGACCAAGTCCATCGGAGTTGATAAAGTATTCACATACTCTTGCGTTGCTTTCTTATAAACCTGAACAGCACCTGCTTTGGCCTTTCCGGCCGCTTCAAGCTCTCTCAAGGCCCAGTAATACTGATTTCGAGCTTCTAGCTCATTACTCCTAATTTGATCTTTATTCACTTCTGGCAGAATATGCCCCGGCAAAGAGCCAGGCTCAAAGTTAACTTTATCGCCAGATCGATCATTCAGATCAGCGCTAAAAATACAAAGACGCTTCTTAGTGGAAAGCATTGATTCATCCAGCGCGTCCTTACCATTGCCCAAACTATTAGTGTATTCCTTAGTGGCACTTCGGTAAGCATCCCTAGCTGCTTTGTGGGGACCAGTGGCCAGCTGCACTTCGTCTGCAGCTTTCAAGTAAGCATCTCGAGTGGCCCTGTAAGTTGTGGCGTAATCCTCTAGATCAAACGCCTGGGCAGCACTACAGGTAATAATAATCAGACATAAACCAAAGACATTTTTTTTCAACATACGTACCTCACAAATATTTTAAATTTTTAAATTAGAGCCCACATGACTGGGATAATCCTTCCAAGTTACTAAGTTTATCTAATTCATTATCAACTAGACCCACTAGATTTGGATCCACTGGATCAGCCGCCAAATACTCTATCTTTTCTTGAGCGCGCACGGCTTTCTCCATATCCAATCTGGCCTTAAAAGCTGCCTTATAATTGGCCTCTTTTTCTATTAACCTATTGAGAGAATGATCATACATATCTTTTGTTTGTCTGTAGGTGTTCCTGTAATCCTCGAGGTCAAAGGCCATTGCGTTGGTAAGTGATGCCATAACAATTAGTACTGAAGCTAAAACTATTTTTTTTATTTCCTGAAACATATTTTCCTCTTTGTTAAAAGTCGTTACCCTAAAGATTTTTTTCTATCACTTTTGTTCAAGAACATTCAATATTTTCAAATCTCCAGAGGGAGAGGTGATTTTAATTGAAAGAGAGTATTCCAAAACAGCTGCGCGATAGGCCATAAGAGCCGCTTGATGGGGTGGACCGGCCAAAACAAATTCACCGTTTGCCTTCACAAGTGCATCGTAAGTGGCTCTCTCAACCTCTGAATAAAATCCACCGTCATATTGGCCCGAGTCTGCATGAGATGAAAGAATTGTCAGGAAAGCGAGTAATGAAAAAAATGATCTAAACATACGTACCTCTTTAATTAATTATTATTATTGTCTGGTTTAAATTTTGAATCGTATTCATCTTTTAAAGTTTTGTAATCCGACAGGCATTTTTTCATATTTTCTGCTTTCTCTCTGGCAAGTCGAATCTTGTCTGGAGATTCAAGGGATTCTTGATATTTTAGGGTCCCTGCAAAATAGGCATCTTGAGCAGCTTTGTAGGGACCAGTAGCAAGTTTTAATTCATTGGTAGCTTTCAGGTAAGCATCTCGAGTGGCCCTATAAGTTGTGGCGTAATCTTCTAGATCAAACGCTTGGGCAGCACCACAGGTGATAATCATCAGACATAAAGCAAAGATATTTTTTTTCAACATACGTACCTCTTTTTAATAATTATTTTTTT
>CAMASK010000054.1 GCA_945860895.1 Bacteriovorax stolpii | reverse complement strand
ATTCATCCCTCATATCCGAATTCCTTCTGGTACCTTTACGTGAAGCTCTAGGGACTGAAGGTAAGATTATCTTTACGGGACTTTTCGATAAGGTCATGGCCGAATTACAAATCACGCTTTGGTCCAGTATATTTTTTGCCAGTCCATTTTGGTTTCGTGAAGCTTGGCTTTTCATAAAGCCGGGTCTTTATAATAAAGAAGTAAATGCCATCAGACCCTTCATTGTTGTTGGATTTTTGCTTTTTTTATGTGGCGCTGCTTTTGGTTATTATATTTTGTTTCCATTTACCTTTAAAACTTTGATGACTGCCGGGGTTCAAAACGTTGAAGCAATGTTGAGCTTGCAGGATTACCTTTTGCTGGCTTCTAAAATCTTAGTTTTTCTTGGTTTATTATTTCAACTTCCTAACGTCATTCTTATTTTAGGATTTATGGGACTTGTGACTAAATATTCTTTGCGTTCATGGAGAAGATACACCGCTGTGATTTTTGCAGTTGCGGCCGCAATTATTACGCCTACGACAGATATCTTAAGTATGATGTGTGTGTGGGTTCCAATGATGATTTTGTATGAAATAGGAATTGTTGGAGTGGCCTTCATTGTTCACCCTTATCTTAAGCGCAAGCACATGGGTGAAGAATCAGATTAGGAATCAGTTTATTTCTGAATTAAAATTCCAATAATCACAAAGCTTTTATAAAGATTTGAGTGCTATTTATTCATAGCAAGAGTTACTTCTCGAACAACTTTCGAAGCAAAGCAAGATGAATTTCCGGTTGAGTCCAGCATCGGTGCCAATTCAACCACATCCGCTCCCACGAAGTTTTTCTTGTTTAAGATTTTTAGAATTTTCATGAAGCCATGGAAGTCTTCGCCCCCGGCCTCAGGAGTTCCTGTGCCTGGAAAAAAACCTGGATCAAAGAAATCTAAATCTAAAGTCAGATAGATTGGACGAGTATCATCAATACTTTCAAGCCACTCGCAACACTCTTTAAGTGACGTCGCTAGGGTTTTGTTTTCTTTCATCCAATTGAACTCTTGTTTTGGTCCAGAACGAATGCCGTACTGTATAAGACGATTCTTTGGAGTGAAGTGATCCAGCACACGCCTGATAATTGAAGCATGTGAGTATTTTTCCTCCAGGTAACCATCGCGTAAATCTGTATGTGCATCGAGATGTACAAGGACCAAGTCAGGATAATGCTTTAAATAAGTCACAATCGGGCCATATGAAATCGAGTGCTCACCACCTATAGTTAGAAACTTGATCTCATCTTTTTTTAAATCCAAATCCTTAACCATATCCATGAAGAAATCATTGGTGATGTGCCACTTCGAAGGATAGATGGGAAGATCACCCATGGTAACAATATTGTAGTCTTGAGTGTCTTTATCTAAGTAAGGAGAGTAATCCTCGAGCCCATAGGAAGCCTCACGAATAGCACCCGGAGCAAAGCGAGCACCTGGACGAAAGCTGGTGGTTCCGTCAAAAGCAAAACCAAGCAAGTGAGTCGTATTCGAAAAAATCGCTGCAGCGTACTCTGTACCGATAAAGGCTTTAGCATGCTCGAGACCTTCTACTTCTTTAATTAGACGTGGTTCTTTCACTGTTTACTCCTGACCGATCATTTTCTTGTGGAAATTTGAAATTGAAAATGTGCCTTTATGCCAGTCCATATTGTACCACTTTAGGTTACGCTGGATTTCTATCATCTTAGACATCTTTTCTGGATTTAAATCGGTCGCTTTATATTTTTTTGAAGAGAAACCGAAAGTCCAATAAACCCCAGGGTAAATAAGCATGGGAGCATTGAAAGAGTTTACCACAGGGAAAACTTTTTTCATGTTCGCGTAGATGTTCTTTATTCCCCATTCATCCAGGAACGGATTTTCTGTCTGGTTCATCATGATGCCGTCTTCAGTCAAAGCATTATGAACGTCAGCATAGAATTCATCGGTAAATAATCCAGAAGCAAAATCAACCGGGTCAGTTGAGTCAACTACGATAATATCGTATTCATTTTTTGCCCGCTTAATAAAAGCAAATCCATCTTCTGGTAGAACGCGAACACGCTTATCAGAGAGACCAGAAGTGCAATCAGGAAAGTGGATCTTAGAAACTTCAATAACGCGCTCATCGATTTCTACCAGATCAATTCTTTCGATGTCTTTATGTTTGACGAATTCACGGACAACTCCGCCATCACCGCCACCTATGACAAGGACTTTTTTACATGAACGAGAAACCATATATGGGATATGTGAAACTACTTCGTGATAAACAAATTCATCTTTATCGGAAACCATGGTCTTGCCATCAAGAAGAAGAAGTTTTCCAACAGATTCAGTTTCAACAACTTCAATTTTCTGGAACTTTGATTGTTCAGAATGAAGATAATTTTTAACCTTAAAACCCATGGCATAAGAATTACGAAAAGACTCTTCGATCATCCAGTTATCGACCTTCATAGAACTCCTTATAAGTTTGTGGTTTTTTATCCTAAATGATGAACATTTCCAAGCTTTTAGCTCTAAGAAAAACAATGTTCTGGATTAGTACAGCTTGTAAGTGTCCTGAATGAGCTTTACCTAGACTTTTGCACCGCAACTTTCCTATGATGGAAAGGAATAAATACTTGAGGGAATGCTATGATTTTAGTCACTGGAGCTGCTGGTTTTATCGGTAGTATAATTGTTAAACACCTAAATGATTTAGGCCACGAGCCCATTTTGGTTTGTGATCATTTTGGTAAAGACGATCGCTGGAAAAATCTTCGCGATCTAAAATACCTGGAATTCATCCAAGTGGAAGATCTTTTTGATCACTCAGCGTGGAAAAAAGTCGGAGCCATTAAGGCGATCTATCACATGGGTGCCTGTTCCGATACGACTGAGCTAGATATGGATTTTTTGTACAAAAACAATACGGAATTCACCAACCAGCTTTTAACTTTAGCTACTTCAAAAAATATTCCGATTGTTTATGCTTCAAGTGCTGCCACTTATGGTGCCGGAGAGCAGGGTTACTTTGATGATCATGGTGGTCTTCCTGCATTGAAGCCATTAAATAAATATGGTTATTCAAAACAGCTTTCAGACGAGTGGATTTTAAAACAAAAGAAAAAACCCAAAATTTGGTTCGGTGTAAAATTCTTCAATGTTTTCGGCCCTCATGAATATCATAAAGGTAAAATGAGCTCAGTCGTTTATCAGTCCTTCAACCAAATCAAAGAGGTTGGAGAAGTAAAATTATTTAAGTCTCACCGTGATGATTACAAAGACGGTGAGCAGCTTCGTGATTTCGTTTACGTAAAAGATGTCGTAAAAGCAATGGTCGAACTAATTGCAGCTGGAAAAAAGAAGCCTTCAATTTCTGGAATTTATAATCTCGGGACCGGTGAAGCGAGAAGTTTTCATGATCTCGTGAAGGCCACTTTCAAAGCAATGAATAAAAAACCACAGATTACTTTCATGGATATGCCTGAAGAATTGAGAAATCAATATCAATATTACACCCAGGCCGAGATGGCGAAATTCAAGCGCGCTCTTCCAAAATTTAAATTTATGAAACTCGAAGATGCTGTCAATGATTATGTCACTGGTCACCTGATGAAAGAGCCCTACATGAGAAAAGGTAAATGAAAGGAAAAAAAATCGATGGATTAAAGCAGGCGATTGAGATGCTCAATGGACTTGACTTGGCTGTCCAACAGTCAGTCATTGCTGATATCGCTCGTCGTGATCCTGAGATGGCGATCAAACTTAAGAAGAATATGGTTACCTTTGATGATCTTCAATATCTCACTGTTTCCATGATGAAACGCTTACTTCAGGACATTGATATCAACGTTCTGGGTCTGGCACTTCGTGGTGCTAATAAAGATGTCACCAATCACGTATTAAGTATGTTCTCTACCGGCATGAAGCGCGACATCGATGATGTTTTGAAAGGCAAACCTCGACCCCTGAGTGAAGTGCTTGAGGCCCAGACTAAAATCATGGACGTGGTTTTAAAATTACGGGAGAAGGGCGAAATTGTATTATCTAAAGAGGGATCGGAGAAGTTGGTTTGAAAAAGCTTCTAATAACAGGATTCTCGACTTTTAGTAATCATTCTGAGAACAGCTCCCAAATTATCACTGAACTTTTTAAAAATACTAAATTAGATGGATTCGAAGTTCGAACGGCTATTTTGCCTGTAGCCTTCAGCAATTCCTTTGATTTCTTAAAAATCCAGCTAGAGAGTTTTAAGCCTGACATAGTGATTTGTCTGGGGCTGGCCAGTAATCGAAAAAAAATTTCGCTTGAAAAAGTAGCGATTAATTTAATTCATACGGATATTCCGGATAATGAAGGTATGCTGTATGAAGATAAGACTATTGGGTTAGATGGGACCAACGCTTATTTTTCTACCCTCCCTTTAAAAGAAATGAAGTGCGCCGCCACCGACTTTCCTACGGAAATCTCCTTCAGCGCCGGAACTTATGTCTGTAATTACATAATGTATCGATTGCTGGATTACTGTCAGGACTCTAAAGTGGAAGCTGGCTTTATTCATCTGCCACATTTACAAAATAATCAGCAGGTGATTTTTGATACACTCGTTAAAATGATTAATTCTTCGAGAGCTGTTCTTTATAAAGAATCCAGATACTACCAATCTTTATGAAAGGGTGAAGTTTAGCTGAAACCAGTATCTTGGGAGCATGAATGCTTGGAAATCAATAGGGTACAGTCACTCGGACTCAAATATATCGAAGGTTTAAAGGGAGAGGAATGTAAACTTTACAGTTTACGGTCATGCAAAATCGCGATAAAAGTTTCATTAAGTAAAACAAAAGTTTTAGAAGTGAAAGCGATTGAGGTTGCATGAAAGTCCTGATTGTAGATGATGAGAAGCTCGCACGCCTAAATATTGTGAATCAGCTAGATGATGGTTTTACTATTATTGAAAGCGCTTCATACGAGGATGCCCTTCGTAAAATTGAAAATCACACATTTGATATTTGCTACATTGATTTAAAGCTTGATGGCTCAAAAGAACTTCTGGGGCTTAAACTGATACCGTTGTCGATCAAGAGAGGCTTCTATACGGTCGTCATGACTTCTATTAATGATAAGCTAGTTACAGAAATGGCGTATGATCTGGGCTGCCAGGACGTTTATAATAAGGGTAATGAAAAAGAACATATCTCTGAGACCTTGAATCGTTATTTCCTTTCAAAAGACAGCTTCACTGAAGGGCACCTTTTTAAAGACCTTATTCAGACTCAAAATAAAAAGTATAAAGACGACCTCAAAAAACTTCTTCAAATTGTTCCGACTGAAATTCCTATATGTCTCATCGGTGAGTCTGGAACTGGTAAATCGCACCTTGCTCGCACAACCCATGAGCTTTCAAAGAGAAAAGGGAAGTTCGTTGAGCTTAACTGTGCCATCTTTGATACTGACACCCTTAAGTCTGAACTCTTTGGCCACGCCAATGGGTCACACAATGGTGCCACAACTGATAGGGTAGGGAAGCTCCTTGAGGCCAACAACGGGACCTTGTTCTTAGATGAAATCGGATCAATGAGTCTTGAGATGCAAGAAGGGTTTCTAAAAGCTATTGAAGAGAAAGTGTTTTATCCAGTTGGCTCAAATAAAATCGTTAAATCTGAATTTCGTATAATATTCTCTACTCTCGATAATCTTGAATCACTTATCAAAAGCGGGAAATTTCGCTTTGATCTTTTTCTACGTATTAGCGGATACACTTTTACTCAACCATCTCTAAGAAATAGAAAAGAAGATATTTTACCGCTTCTTAAATCTAAGCTCAATGGATCTAAAAAAATTATCTTTAAAGAAGAAGCAAAGATCATCCTTGAATCTTACAGTTGGCCTGGAAATATCCGGGAGCTTCACAAATTTGCTGAAGTTATATCTCTTAATAACTCAGGAGTAATTAAGGCAGAAGACGTTACAGAATTTACTAAGAATTCGAAATTTAAAAGTAACAAGCCGCTTTTAAGTGATGATCAATATGACCTAATTAGAAGAGTTGGGCTAAAAGAGTTCCTGGAACTATTCTCGAGGGAAGTTGTAGCGAAGGCCCTAACTGAAAACAATAATGGTGCAAGGCTTGCGATAAAAGAGCTTCAGATTTCTTCTGCTACCTTCTATCGCTATTATGATAAAGAGGCTTCTGAATCAGTAAAAATAATTCCAAGAGCTAAGGAGTTTGAAAATGAACTCCAGTAATACAGTTAGAAACTACAAGTGTGATGTCTCTGGAAAGTCTAAGGACTTAAGCTCGGACATTGTAGAGAGGGATGAAAGAACATTTGATGTAATTGAGGAGTTAAACGAAATAAATGAATTGAAACCTGACAAGATAATTGAAGATGAAAATTCTTCTTTAAGGATATAATATGGGGGGGCAAGAACTTGAAATGGATAAGGAACTTGAATTAAAAATTACCCTTCGAAAAGAAGTTAGAGAAAAGTTGAGAGGATTAAGAAATCCAAATCAATTTAAGTCATCCGCATCTATTGCAATTGATTGGTCAATAATAATCTTAGGATACTTTTTAATTTTTAAGTCATATCTTTTAGTGCCAATAGGCATTTTACTCATTGGATCTAGACAGAGAGCAATCTCTAATCTTAGTCACGATGCTTCTCATATTAATCTCTTTAAAAGAAAATCCATTAATGACTTAGTATCGAATATTTTTTGTGCTTTACCGATGTTTGAAACAGTAGAAGTTTATCGAAAGAGTCATAACCAGCATCATCAACACCTAGGTGATCTAAAAAAAGATCCAGATTCTTGTGCGCATTTGGGATATGGATACAATGATTCGCTTCCTTGGAAAGGACACCCTATTCTTAATTATTCTCGATTAATTTTGAATCTGAAGGCCATTAAGTCCTCCCTTTTTGGAAGTTTATTCAGTCTTTCTAAAAATGAAAAGACCGTTCTAGCAGCGTGGTGGATTTCAGTTATTACAATTGTCTTTACTTTAAGTACATTTAACATTTCGATTATCGTTGCTTTGTGCTGGATTTTAGCAAAATTAACTAGCTATCATATGATAAGAATTTTTGCAGAATTCTTGGATCATTCTGGATTAGATAATAAAGATGTCATTTCATTTACTCGCAATCTCCCTCATAAAGGGATTCTGCGTTTTATATTTCATCCAAACTGCGACACTTATCATATTGTTCACCACCTCTATCCTAAAATACCTCATTACAATATAGCCGAAGCAGACAGGATACTTACAGCCAGAATTGATTATACGTTCGCGCATCATTGTGATTCTTACTTCTTTGGGAACCATTCAGCTATTGATTGCTGGGTTGGTAACTGTGGAGGAAATCACAAGTGATCTATATCTGGATGTCGGCGTTATTATTTGGAATGGTCCATCCTGGATCAAAAATGATATTGAGTTCTGGTCTTAGGCTAGAGATGTTCTGTTTTGCCTACATTGGGATAAGATTAATTGCCCAATTACCTTTTGTGATCAAAACGAAGGCATATAAAATTTCAAATAAAGGTCAGTTTAAAATAATTATCCTCCTTGGATTTGTAGGAGCGTCACTTCAATTATCTGAATTTTCCGGAATCGCTAATGGAGCAAATGTTTCAACCGTCACCTTTCTGGTTTATACTCATCCATTTTGGTCGATCCTTATCTCAAAAATATTTTACAAGGAACAATTAGGGCGAATTGAATTTTTAAAGCTATTTTTGGCTCTTATAGGTATCGTACTCGTAATTGGGATTGATAATTTTAGTCTCGATAATCTTAAAACCCACTGGGTATCTTTGGTAGCTGGGCTTTTAATTGCAAGCTGGATCAAAGTTTCGAATGTCGCTAGAAAGACCGGATTTTCTTCCCTTAAGACTAATTTTTACTATGATCTTATGTCTTTTGTATGTCTAACAGTGTTTATTTTACTAAGATCAAAAAGTTCAGAATTTACTGAACTCTCTGCATTCCTTCTGAATTCTAAAAATCTAGTTTCAATAACCGTTTATTCATTGTTTATTGGACTATTACCGAACCTTTTATTTTATAAAGGTTCGGTAATAGTTGATTCTTTGACGGCCGGATATATCCTACTTCTTGAGCCTATTATTGCTTCGGCAATGGCTTATTTCATTTGGGGTGATTACATTTCTTTGACCTTTATGACTGGAGCTCTATTTATCTTGTCGGCAAACATCCCTGATGGTTTTTTTGCCAAGATATTAAAGTTAGCACCGGTTACATTTTGGTTCTTTGTGATGAGCTTATTTACGGCTCGTCATGCTAGTGCAAATAATAACGATTTGAAAAAAATTATATTACTAGAAATAATACCAACTGATAGTTCTGAATATACCGTTTCATCAGAAAAACAACAAATTGATGTTGCTGCCGAAATGGCGTTACACGTATTTCTTAAAACTAACAAATGTAATCTAAGACTCGAAAGGTTTCTAGAAATAGGTGATGAAGAGCGTTTAATGAAGAAAGTTAAAGAAATTAAGCTAGATAAAAGCGAAAAAATAGTTGTTGGCCTTTCAAGAACTAATTTTGCTCGAGTAGCTGCCAAAGTTGCAGTCGGGTCCGATATAAAGGCGATTTCTGTAGGTGCCTCGGCATCTAATCTTGGACCCATAAATAGTAATTTTATGACGATGGTTAACCCTTGGCAGGAACAATTCAAGCTAATAAAAAAGATTATCGTTGATAATAATTGTTCTAAAGCTGAAACTACTGGAATTTTTAACGCTGCAAACTTCTTATCTAGTAATTTCATGAATGTTTATAAAAACGACGAATTAGGATCGCTTTTCACAAATACAACTGGCGAAATCTTTGATCAAAAGAAAAGGTGCATATTCGTTGGGCTTAACTTTAGTGAGGCGGCTGTTGTTCTATCTACTCTTCAAAAAATAAAGTGGCAGGGAACGATTATTGGACTAGGGGATTGGAATATCTATAGTGAAGAACTTTTGAAAATAACTGATAAACTTTCAAAAAATATTTCAGTCCATGTTCCCTCTAGCTGGATACCAACGAGTGGAATTAATTCTAAAAAGTTTGCTGAAGAATTTGAAAGAAAATCGAAAATGGGGGCTAGTCCTATCGCTGCATACGTATATGATGGGATACTTCTTGCTGGTGAATACCTCTGTAATGGGATAAATATTTTTGGAAAAGTTACCAATACTCCACCCATGCTTAGAACCTATAAGGGTAAAAGCGAATCAGGAAACTTACTAACTGACATGCATATAAGAACAATTAAGGGATTAAAATAATGTTATCAGAAAAATACTCACATCTTAAATTGCAGCGAATGGAAAATGAATTTAAGTACGTACTTTTTGAAGATACTGACATGTTTAATAAAGCGGTTTCACTTTTAAACTCCAATAATGTAGATTTTTTTAGTTTTTCATTCAAAGGTGAAAAATCACTAATTTGTTCTGCTGATGAGGTGTTTTACTCTTCTCCTAAAGAACAAAATGGTTGGATCGGATTTAAAATCATTGGTGAAATGCCTTTTGGAACAGTTCAGGGCCTTATTTCAACAATTTCATCTTGTCTAATGAGGGAAGAAATTGGTGTTTGTGTCGTTTCAACTTTTCAAACGGATTTATTTTTAGTTAAGAAAGATAGAGCTGATAAGGCTATTGAGTTGTTAAAGAATGATGGGTGGGGAATTTCAGGATGAAATCCAATCGCTCCCACTCCGTAATAAGTGTCCTTTCTACTACAAATAATTATTTATTGGCAGCTATATCTCTATTTCTCCTAACAACCTCAATTGCAGCCTCGATAATATTGTATCAGTCCCATAAAACTGTTTGTGAACTTTTTAATTCAAAAATGGAATCTTCAGGCAGCAGTATTGCGAGAGAACTGGCCTTAGGTGAAACTGAGGTTGCGAAGGCTTTATTTAATAAAGTAGTTTTATCCTTCAAAAGGGTCAGCACAGACGTTAATTTAGTGCTTGAAAATAAGCCTATTGAAGCTGTTTCTTTAGGTTGTGAACCTCGAATACTAGGTGCGAAGATATCTTATTCTGTTACTTTCTCTGAGGAAAGAGTGGGTGAAATCCATGGGGAAGTTAAATCTTTTAGTTTAAATAAAATCCTTAAGTTTGCTTCATTTATTACTATTTTCTTTTTCATTATTCTAAAATTTATAAAAAACATGTTGATTAATAATATTCGAAAAAATATTGTGTCGCCAATTGAACTTCTTTGTGGGCAGGAAGAGATCGCTCTTGATAATCTTCCAGAAGAAGTTAAAACGATAGCTGTGAAATTAAGCAAGCTTAGAGAGTCAATTTCTATTTCCGAGAAAGCAAAAGTTGAACTTATTCAAGCAGAGATAATCTCAAAAGTTGCAACTCAGGTCGCTCATGACATAAGGTCCCCTCTTGAGATGTTAAAGGGATTAAAGTCAGAAATAAATGATCTTCCAGAATTATCGCGGAAAAGAATTCAGTTAAGTATCAATCGTATTGAAGAGATTACCTTTTATCTTTTAAAAAATCACAAGCTTAATTTTGTTCAGATGGAAGGTTCTAAAAGTGAAGAATTATTAGGGCTGCTTGAGGGCGTTGTAACAGAGAAAAATATCGAATTTCGAAATAATGAAAGAATAGAAATCGAAGAAGAATTTGACTATAGATCTTATGCACTATTTTCAAAGATTGATCGAGGAAGTCTAAAAAGTATTCTTTCTAATCTAATAAATAATAGCATTGAATCTTTTCAGGGAAACAATGGAAAGATTGGAATCAACCTTACTTCTGTTGGTGAGTTTAATCTTATTATTTTACAGGACAATGGTCCGGGGATAGGTTCTCCTGTTAAAGAAAGACTCTTCACGAAAGGTTTTACGACTAAGAAAGCTGGAAATGGACTAGGTCTTTATAATGCTAAACAGGACATTGAAGCAGTTGGAGGAACTATTGTTTGTGAGTCTGAAATTGATAAGGGGACGACGTTTACAATTAAATTGCCAAAGTCAGAGATGCCGAAATCATTCATTGGTTCTATTGATGCTTTTAAATATGAACGAATCATAGTTTTGGATGATGATCCTGCCTTTCACGAAGTTTGGACTAAGCGGCTTGAAGGTCTAGAATCGAAGGTTGAGCATATCCACTCCGTTGAAGAGATGTTTTCAAAATATAAGGTCCTCAGTCCTAAAATCCTCCTTCTTAGCGACTTTGAGTTAATGGATGAGCATTTGGATGGCATAGATACAATCCTTAAACTGAATCATGCCGAGCATAGTGTTCTTGTTACAGCTCGAAATGAAGAGCAGGAGATTCAGGATCGTTGTATTGCCGGCGGTATTAAGCTCTTACCTAAGTCTCTTATAAATTATGTAAAGATCAATTCGGGGCTCTCTGAGTTTTCGCAGGCTCAATTGGAAACTGTTTCTATTGTGGGTAAGAACCTTGGAGGATCTGGTTTGGTGTCACCCATAATCTTGGTGGATGACGATAAATTTGTACATTTAAATTGGAAATTATATTGCAAGAGAAGTGGACTAGATTTTTATGGATTTATGTCAATTGGCGACTTTCTTGCTGCCTCATCTACTCTTGATAAGTCTTCAAGGATCTACATCGACTCAAACCTTGGTGATGGAATCAAAGGAGAGATTGAATCTGAAAAGATTTTTGCTTTGGGATTTTTGAATCTCTATCTAGCAACAGGTTACGAGGAAGAGTCGATTCAAAAGCCGGACTGGATTAAGAAAGTTTTTTCAAAGAGCCCCGAGAATATTGAGTCAAACTCTTAAGTTGAAGTTTTGTAAATTTTTGTTTTTTATGCAACCACAAAATTTAGTGATTTTATTTACTGAGCTGGCGTCTGCTTTTTTTAAGTCAGTGTCTCTGATGCATTATAGAGGTTGGTCTTTTCTGAGCTTCTTGATGAGAGCAGAAAAGAGTTTTAAAAAATGTGATTTATGACTTTATAGTCAATGACATGAAATACTCATTTCCGGCAAGACTAGGAAGAGTTATTAAAGCAATTCCAACTTTCACATATTGCTTCCTTTGAAACCTAAAATGTTTCAGATGATAACTATGTTTGGGCCTATCTAAAAGGAACAGATAAAAGGGAAAGTATTGTACCAAAATCAGAATTTTAGGATGAATATTTTAAATATAGATTAATTCAAGAAATTACGAAAGTCTTAAAAACTGCTCTCTCTCAATGCTATTGGTATAGCTTTTTCATTAATGGAGTGAAAATCTTCTTATTGGCCACAAAGCAAAGTTATTAACATTTAATGATAGCATTTTTAGCATCAAGGATGAGGCTACCGATTTTAAACTTAACTTTTAA
Organism: Bacteriovorax stolpii; assembly: GCA_945860895.1. Taxonomy (GTDB): domain Bacteria; phylum Bdellovibrionota; class Bacteriovoracia; order Bacteriovoracales; family Bacteriovoracaceae; genus Peredibacter. The sequence continues at coordinate 4,916 of CAMASK010000054.1, read as the reverse complement.
AAACAAGGCCCGAAGGCCCTGCTCACTAAATTTCTTTATTCAATAACGTAAGAATCAAATCCAAAAAGACCTTTCTTCTTAACTTCGTAAGTACGATTGTTGATCGTGCTGATTGGGACGATTGAGTAAACAATGTTTGAATTATCAGTCCCATTTTGAGTCGCTGTAACTGCAAAAGTTTCTTCTTCGGTTCCACCCAATGAAGGAAGGTTGAATTTAATTTTAATTTTATCACTTACAACACCTGAGTCTTCAATTCTGTAACGACACTCAGAGTAAGAACAATCATATGGAACCTGACGTGTTCCAGTGTGAACTTGAACGTTCGAACAAACATATGTTGTATGTCCAGGTGGATTGTAACGAGGTCCAGTAGGACGACCTGGAGTTGGGTTTGGAGTTGACCTAACATCTCTGCAAACTCTTTCAGTCCTGTAAACATCTACAGTGCGATAGCAAGTACTAGGAACATTATATCTCTCATAACATACTCTTGTAGTTGTCGGGATATTTGTAAATTTGATCTCTACTTTCTTGGGAGTTTCTGCGGTCCGAACTAAAGTAACTGAAGCAGCTGGTGCGCTGACTTCACTCGCATTCAAATAAACTCGATCTTGAGCAAAAGCTGCCACTGATACTGTAAGAATAAACAGACTAATAAACTTTTTCATAAATAAAACTCCTTAATTATGATGGGCTCTTCTATCGCAGGTTGACGAATGGCGTCAAGCAGCATAGTAGAACTTACATACTTTTATGCGGCTTTACAGGAGTTTAGTGGTCTAAGTGGCTCTTTGGCCGGAATCCCTTCGGCTCTGCTAAAGCCAAATTGCCCCCTGTTTGTAAGAACAGGTAATGGAGCAAATCTGTAACTATTTAAAAAAGGGTTTAGAGCAAACTTGGCACGATTCATGCTCAATGTCTTCCGAGAGATGTGAAAGGTTACTTATGGATGAGTAATCAAAACCGACAACAGGATGTCACTTTCATATCTTGCCATGGATGGCCGATCAGTAACAAGGATTGAGACTGATTAACTTTAGGGAAGATACTTTCAATTTAAGGGGAGCTTTATGGAAAAAGCAACAATCGAACAATTCAAGAATCTCTTTCTTGAGATTTTATCTGAGGAAGAAGTTTTTGAAGGCAAACTCTCTCCCACGAGCCTAGAAGGCGATGAAGTTGACATCGTATCAACTGAGAAGGCTAACCAGATGGACTTTCGTTTAAAGGCAAGAAATGCAATCTACTTACAAAAAGTTCGAAAATCTTTGCAGAAAATAGAAGAAGGGACTTTTGGCGAGTGCGAAGATTGTGGTGCAGAAATTTCTTATAATCGACTGATGGCCAGACCTACTGCAGACTTGTGTATCTACTGCAAGGAGGTTGAAGAAAAGGAAGAAAATCAGCTCGTGAACAAGAACCGCCACTCTTCTAAGATTGGACGTGTACTTCCCATCGAGCACCTTGAGAAAGGTTATAACAAAGACGAAACATCTACTTCAAGTTTTCATGTCTCTCATATGGATTACCAGGATATTGTGAGCTAAATGGACATAGATTTAACGGTCAAGAGAGGGCCCGCAGATGCGGGCCCCTTTTTTTATTTATACAATGAATTGCGAGAGTTCCTGAACTAAAGCCTGACTGCGTGAAACAAATTGATCTTTATCCTCAGAAGACAAACCTTCGGAAGAAAGTGACGCTAGATCTTGAACGTGGTGACAAATTTTTTCAGCAAGATCTTTCTTCTCACCTTTTTCCCAAATCTTTAGGGCGTTCTTGATCAGAGCATTCGATGGGTTAACCACCAAAGTCTTTTTGATTGGCATTGAGAAAGCAGTGTTCCCCATTGACTTAGTCATTTGTTGAAAACGCTTCATGTTCTCATCAACTTTAAAATATGCGCTGGAAGAAGCATTTTTCAAGTTCTTTACATCCACATCAAGCTTCATCTCAAGGTCCTTATTTTCTCCAACCAGAACTTGTTTGAAGAATTCCTTAATCTTGATGTCGTCTGGCGATGTCGTAGCTGTTTCAAGGAGATTTTCAACTTCTGAATCAATAGCCGCAAACTTATAAGACTGCTCACCTTGCTTAGTCATCTCTGCGTGTTGCATGAAATGCGGATCAATGTAGTTTTCAGTTTCGATAACGTTAATGCCTTCACTGAGAAGCTGTTTACGGAGTGACTCGTCACTCTGATTTTTTTCAAAGTAGACATATTTGTCTTTAAGCTTTTCTTTATATAACTCAGGAATAGAAGCTTGATATTCCTCTAGTGTGACAAGTTTTCCTTGCGAATTTTTGAATAGGACAAATCTCCTCATCACTTCATCAAATTTCGTGTCCTGCATACAGCCGTACTTAACGAATAGTCCAATATCTTCCCAGACTTTTTCATAGCGCTCGCGGTCTGTGTTGAAAAGTTTCTTTAAAGACTCAGCTACTTTTTTAATGATGTAGTTTGAGATCTTTTTGATGTTCGGATCTCCCTGAAGGGCAGATCGAGAAACGTTCAATGGAATATCAGTTGAATCGATGGCCCCTTTCAGAAGCGATAGGAAATCAGGCACAACATTTTTCACGCTATCTGAAACAAAAACTTGTTTGCAGTATAGCTTGATGCCGTTGTCCTGAGTCGGTTTATTCATATTAAGTTTTGGAAAGAATAAAACACCCTGTAACACAAACGGATGATCCACGTTTAAATGCAACCAGAACAATGGGTCCTGATCTGCCGGAAATTTCTTGCGATAAAATTCTTTATAATCTTCATCAGTGAGAGTCGTTGGATCTTTTTTCCAAATTGGAGTGGTGTCGTTAATTACTTCAGCTTTCGCCTCAGCATTTCCTACTTCCAAAAGAGAGATTGGAAACGGCATAAAGTCACAATAGTGAGTCAATGTTTCGCGCATCTTCCAGATGTCTAAAAACTCTTCTGATTCTTGATTTAAATGAAGTGTGATTTTTGTTCCCACATCTGTTCTACTGGATTCAGAGAATTCATAATCAGTGTCTCCAAGGCAAGTCCATTTTGCTGGAACTGAACCTGGATTCATGGAAAGAGATTCAACTTCAACTTTATCTGAAACCATGAAAGCAGAATAAAAACCTAAACCAAATTTTCCGATGATTTCATCTTTGGCCGAACCATTACCCATATCTTTCATTTTTTGGACGAATTCCTCTGCACCTGAGAAGGCCAGTTGAGCGATATATTTTTCAATTTCAGCTTCTGTCATCCCTAAACCGTTATCTGTTAGGGTGATAGTTTTGCTGGTTTTATCAACTTCGATCTTAATTCCAGGCTCAGGCATTTCGTGGCCTTGAGAACGGGCCAGAGTCCCTCTTTTTGTGATGGCATCACAAGCATTGGAAACCAATTCCCGGATAAAAATATCATGCTCCGAGTAAAGCCATTTCTTAATAATAGGAAAAATGTCGTTAGTTTTTACTGAAATCGAACCCTTACGAGTACTCATTGAGACCTCCATTACTAGTATCATTTTGTGATCTTGTCATTTTGCGCAATAATCAACTAAATGATGGTAATGAATTTATAAACGTCAAGGTTACAAAACCATGTCTAATGAAATTTTGCCTCTATTCGTCCTAACCACGGGTGGAACAATCGAAAAGATCTATGATGAATTTGAAGGCTCTCTTCAAAATAAAGATACAATTGTAAAAAATAAAATACTTCAGAAACTGCGTCTGCCTTATACCGAAATTCAAGTTAAGCAGATTATGGCGAAAGATTCGTTGTACATGGATGATAAAGATCGCGAGTCGATTCTTGAATCCATTAAAACTTATTCTCGCTTTGGAAATCCGATCGTGGTTCTGCATGGAACAGATACGATGGATCTCACAGCAAAACATTGCTATGAAAAATTTCCAGAAATCTCTGTCCCAGTAGTTTTCACTGGCGCAATGAAGCCTTTGGGATTTGATGATTCCGATGCTGCCCAGAATGTGATAGAAGCAATCTTTGCTGCCCGGATAATGAGTCCTGGTTACTATGCTACTTTTCACGGGAAACTTTATCACGTTCCTAAATTCAGAAAAAATAAACTCGCTGGTACTCTTGAGGAGATAGATTTATGAAATCTTTTGTGGTGGTTCTTGCTCTTACTTGTTCCGGTGCAGTTTTTGCATGGGGAAATACTGGTCATCGCGTGGTAGGGGAAGTGGCTTCAAGATTTCTTGAAATCTCTACCATTGTAAAAACCAATCAAATTCTAGATGGTCAAAGTCTTGCCCGAGTTTCAACTTGGCCGGATGAAATAAAATCAGATGCTCCAAATTATCAATATACGTTTAATTGGCACTATACAACCTGGCAAACTGAAGCTCACGATCATAGTGAAAGTAATGAGACAGCAACGACTGGATTATTATTAAAATCTATCAATGAACAATTGGCCGTGCTCAAAGATCCAGAGGCTGCAAAAGAGAAAAAAGCTTTTGCTCTTAAATTTCTGGTGCATTTGATTGGAGATATCCACCAACCACTTCATGTTGGTAATGGAACTGATCAAGGTGGGAATTTTTGTAAAGTAACTTATATGTCTAAGCCTTACAACCTGCACTCTCTTTGGGATGAAGGGATTATTGATTACTCAAATCTTAGCTTCACTGAAATGGCCCGTTTTGTTTATCAAGGCAGATCCCTGGAAGAAATACAAAAAGCAAAAACCGGAACTGTACTTGATTGGGCAAGAGAATCAAAAGAACTTGTGCCAACACTCTATCCAGCTGATGTAACCCCCTCAACTGAACCCATCTCGATTCGAAAATATTGTCAGAAAGAAGTACTGCCGGAAGATGTGCCAAAACTCTCGTATGAGTATGCTTATAAGCATCTTCCAGTTATTGAAAAAAGATTGTTCGAAGCAGGCATCAGACTGGCA
>CAMASK010000053.1 GCA_945860895.1 Bacteriovorax stolpii | reverse complement strand
CTCACGGCCCAACTCCTGAAGTAGAAAATCAATTTGACGACCAATTTCTCCTGTGGATTTTAAAACGCTACGGAGTTTTCCTAAGTGAATATTTGCCCGAGTAATTTCCTCTTCTATTTCAAGTTTCTCCAGATAATAAATTACTTCCTGAAGAAAACGCGATTCATCCACTTTTATATCTTTAAGTTTTTCAGCAAATTTTTGAGTTAACTTTTCTTTAATCATTTCAGGATAAAGATTCTTGTATTTTTCAATCTCTTTCAGGCAATTTTCATAAACTGCTAAATGTTCAAGCAGTTTATTGGCAAGTTTATTACCTTCAGACGATCTTGATTTTTTCAGTGCAATAATCGCCAAATCAAAAGAAGCTTTTGCTAAGTTTTCCATTTCGTTTTCTTTACCAGCATCCTCGTCACGGTAGAAATCACTTCTTAAAAAATCTACAGGGGAGATTTGAAATGAAATATTCTTCGAGTCAAAAACGGGCTTTATTAAATCGATGTAGGCACTGACTTTTTTTATGTCCAATTGAAATTCTGTAGCTGCTTTTTCATTTTTTTTGTAACTTACGCTAATGTCAAAGCTGCCGCGTTTGAATTCGTTTTCTAATTTCGAGCGCAGTTCAATTTCAATAGGGTTAAATAGAGAACTCATACGAAATTTAAAATCTTTAAATCGATTATTAACAGTTTTAATCTCAGTCGTGAGGGTATAGTTCTCACCTATTGCTTCACCTTTACCAAAACCTGTCATTGAATAAACTGACATAATTAACCTTTTGACTCTTCAGAATTATCCAGCACCAATGTGTTATTACCCATCTGCCGAAATTTTTCAAAACGCATTTGCATTACAAGATCAAGATCCTGATTACAAAGAGTATTTAAACTCTGAAGAATTGAATCCTTAACTTTTTGAATGGCCTGATCAGGATAACGGTGAGCCCCACCAGCTGGTTCCAAAATAATTCCATCAATTACTTTTAATTCAAAAGCTTTATTTGGAGAAAGCTGAAGGGAATTTGCAGCCGTTTCAGCCATTTTAGAATCAGACCATAAAATGGAGGCACATGACTCGGGAGAAATGACTGAATAAATGGAATACTCCATCATAAAAACTTTATCCGCGATGGCTACACCTAGTGCTCCACCAGATCCACCTTCACCTATGATGATAGAAATAATCGGTGCTTTCACATTGAACATTTCTTCCAAGTTTTGGGCAATGGCAAGAGCTTGTCCACGCTCCTCGGCACCTATACCAGGATAGGCTCCCGGAGTATCAACAAAAGTAATCACTGGAATTCCAAATTGGGAAGCAAGATTCATCACGCGTAATGCTTTTCGATAACCTTCCGGATTTGCCATACCAAAATTTCTTTTGATTTTGTCCTGAGTTTTGCGACCCTTTTCAATTCCAATAACTGCAACTTTTTTTCCATCAATGTAACCAAAGCCAGTAATCATGGAAGGATCGTCTGCAAATCTTCTATCGCCATGAACTTCATGAAAATCAGTAATAATCTTTGCAATGTAGTCGGCAGCATGTGGTCGGTTTGGATGTCGAGATAATTGAGTTCGCTCCCAAGGAGTCAGTTTTTTATAAATTTCTTCCAACATCCGGTTAACTTTGGCCTGCAAGGCTTCAATCTCGTGGCTGATATCAATGTTTGGAGTGTTCGATGCTTCTTTGAGAATACGAATTTGATTTTCTAATTCAGAAACAGGTCGTTCAAAGTCTAAGTTAAAATCCATTCTTAACCCCTTATAAAGGTCCTAAAATTGAAGTCTTTGGGTAGAGGATAAAATACCTTGGATGAGAGGGAAATGCACCATTTTCCTCTATGAGATAAGCTTAAGTAACTTGGATTATTCCCAGCCACCCACCTGGCCAGATTCAAAATAGATATACTTCGATGCGCCATTAACCATATAAACCCATCTTTCATTCTCTAAAGAGGGATTTCCTGCCACTTCTACTCTGGCCGGTTTACCAAAATTGTTCATTACATCAGATTTAGACATCCCTAAAATGATGCCTGATTGGCGATTAGTGTACATTCTTTCACGATAAGTTGAGACTTCTTTCTCAGGCACCAAAAAACCACGATAGCTCAAATAATCTTTGCGCTCATAAGATGGTAATTTTAAAAAATAAATTTTTTCAGAAGTTGTGACCAGACGATCTTTGTGTTTGTCGTAGAGTACAAAAGACTTATCTGATAAATTATCTTCAAGCCGTTTTAATTCAAGATTAAGTGCGTGTTCGGTGCGCTCTTTTTGCACGTCTTCGGCTGAAGCTGGTGTTCGTCTTCGTCGTTCTGACTGACTCTCACTCATTCTGCCTGTATCTCCGGCCATGACGGGAAAATCTCTATGAGGCTGATAGTATTGAGAATCAGCTTGATCCATTTCGGCGAGATAATCCCTGTGATTAGTAAATTGTGAGCACCCAATCATGGTCCATAAAAATGTTAATAAGCATGTCTTCAGAATCGTCTGCATTTGGCTTTCCCCTCAGGTATGTTCTCAAAGACTAATCGGTCGAATGTACATCTACCTGATATCCTTGACCCGATGGGCAAATCTTGCCGCTGTATCCGACCAAAATACTATTTATTCAATAAAGTCCAGAAATTGCCGAAAAGGTAGCTGATGAACTTATTAGAAAAACTAGAATCAGCAATTAATAATTTTTTATTCCTGATTGGGGATCATTGCACTCGTATTTTTTTAAAAATTATTCCAGCTGATGTGCTTAATTTTTTTCATCGTTTCATAGAAAATTTGAAGGCTTTTTTTGTTCGGTTAATGACAAAAGCAAATCGGCTGATTTTTAAAGACAAGCTAAACTCAAATGAAAATTTGTCGTCAATTTCCCAAACTGCCCTCATGGCGCCCATTTTATTGGGACAATTCTTAAAGGGATTGTCAGTCACTCAAACTATAGTGTTGCTCGGTTTTACATCAGCTTCAATTTTATCTGGTATTAGCATGATATTTTCTGCCTATAGCATTCTTGGGAAGCATTCGATTGAGTCAAGAAATCCTGCCAGTGTGAAAGCTGAAGTTGAATACGAAAGACCGAATTATTATAAGAAGCCATCACGCTTTTTTGAATTGAACAGTTTGCGCTTGCCGATATATTTTGCAAACCTAAACGAACTACGCACTGTAGATATTGATATAACGGCAACACTCTCTAATCGACTCGCTCGTATGAAAATAGAAAAACTAGAGTTTTCACTACGGGATCATCTGATTCTTAATGTCGAGCCAATGCTCGCTTCTTTTCCTTTAGAGGAAGAAGGTAAAGCAATCCTTCGCAAAAAGATGAAGATGGAGATTAATCAGTTCATGAAAGACCACAAAATTGAAGGTGAAGTCTCTGAGATTAAACTGATCTATCTCCTGGCAAACTAATCCTTCATCATTAAATTTCTGAGTGTCTTGTGATTTATTCTAAGCTTCCTGGCTGTCAATGAAATATTTCCGTCGCATAGACTCAATGCTCGCTTAACTGTATTGATTTTAACCTTTTCCAAAGAAAGAATTTCGTTTGCGATTTCAAGGCTCATTAGATCAGAACTTTGGAGCAACAACTCTTCATCTAAATGGTCAAAATCCAGTTTCATTGTTTTCGACATAACTTTTTTCTTTTCCAGGTGACCAAGGATCTGTCTCAGATTTCCCGGCCATGCAAGAGTTACATAAAAATCGACTAATTTCTGAGAAAGAAAAACCCCATGTTCCAATGAAAATTGAACGCATGTTTGTTTTATTCGAGAAATATCATTTCTGAGACTCATAAGCTCAATGGAGTGACCTGATTTAAGACGAAAGTATAAGTCTTTTCGAAAAATTCCTTGTTCCACCATTTGTGAAAGCGAACGTCCAGAAGCAAAAATCAATCTGGTTTTGATACATTCCTCTTTAGTATCCCCGACTTTTCTAAATTTTTTATTATCAATAAAAGTTAATAATTTTGTCTGCAAATCCATCGGCAATGAATCAATTTCATCTAAAAAAAGAGTACCTCCTTGGGCCATTGAAAAAGCACCTAGCTTCTCAGCGATGGCACCCGTGAAGGCACCTTTTTTATGGCCAAATAATTCCGATTCAATCAATTGAGGATTGAAAGACGATAAATTAATGGCGACAAATTGACCGGTTCTTTTACTTTTTTCATGAATCTTTTGAGCCAGATGACTTTTACCAGATCCGGTTTCACCGGTAATAAGGATCTTCAAATCTGATTCCAACAAATGCTGTTCCAATAATACGGGATGCTCAAATTGCATCATGGACAGTTCCTGTAATCCAAAAGGACTAAAATTAATTTTATTATCATCGATATAGATTTTATCCATCCTTTCAATGAATGCTTCCTTCGCTGCCAAACCATTCAACCAGAAAGCCCTTCCTTTAAGAGTTTTTAGGACATATCTTCCATCTTTATCAGTTGAATCATCTAGCTCAAGACGATAGTGAAAATGTTCAGTTTCCGTTTTTGGCAATTCTATATAGCTCATAGATAAATTTTCTGATTTAAAACTAGTTGATATTAAATCCAGTTTTTTTCGGTTTAAGGTAAAAGCTTTTTTCTTTCCTTGAATGGGCAAAATGCTGCAACTATCCCCTAATCTTAAACCTGATGCATGGATTTGCTGGTCCATTAATTGCCTTTGATACATAGAAACTCCTTGATTTTTAAAAAGACGCTTGGGTTCTATATCTGCTATAATAAGGGAAATTGAGTAGAGCTTTTAAAGGTAGCTATGATGAATATTCAGAAAGGAAAATCAGAATTCTTAATGGGAATCGATAAAATCGATCAACTCACAGATTGGCTTAATGAACATCATTTCATCAATGGAGTAGCCTTCATTGGTCGCTCCAATGTTGGAAAATCTTCACTCATTAATTCTCTCTTTGGAAAAAAAACAGCAAGAGTCTCCAATACTCCTGGCCGCACAAGACAAGTGAATATTTTTAGCTTTATCGTCGAAGACAGAGTAAATAAAAAAGAAAAAACTTTTTATCTCTTTGATGTGCCTGGTTACGGACACGCTGATGTTTCCAAGGAAATGGCCGTTAATTGGCAAAATCTTCTGGATACTTTCTTTCGACTTTGTAGTGAAAAGGTATTGCTGCTTAATATTCAGGATGCCAGGCATCCATTGCAGGAAGCCGACATCGTATTTCAGGATTACATTAAAATCTTTGATCTTGAAACTTACGTGCTTTTTAACAAAGTAGATAAGCTTAAAACTCAGTCAGAGAGAAGTCTTTTAAGAAACAGAATGCCAGAAATTTATCAAAAATTTAAATGGGTAAAACAAATCCATTTTACGTCAGCCGAAAAAGGCGACGGTATTCCTGCTGTTGAGCAAGCAATAGTGGAATATGTAATGCGCGAAGCAACCTGATCTATTTTGTCACCCATAGAAGAAATTTTCATCCTAGAGCAATCTTCTCGTCCGAGTTAAGATAAACGTATGTCAAATGAATCAAAACAGTGGTTATTAACTCCAGAAGACGATCAGAAAATAACCGAAGTTTTTGGAGAACTGAGAAATCGGTATAAAGATTATAAAGATCCATGGGGATTTAATCTTGAACTATGTGAATCAGTAATGAGAAAACTCATGCCGTTGTATCGAACTTATTTTAAAGTCAGAGTATTTGGTCAGGAAAATGTTAAAAATAAACCCTACATTGTTGTAGGAAATCATACAGGTCAAATTCCCATTGATGGGATGCTCATTACCCTTGCTTTTGCCATCGATATTCAGCCACCAAGAATATTACGAGTCATGGTGGAAAGATTTTTGGCGCAGCTACCGTTTCTGGGTGATCTCACTGCTCAGACTGGTTCAATTTTAGGTGATCGGGCCAATTGCGAATACCTGATTGACCATGGTGAATCGATTCTAGTTTTCCCTGAGGGAGTCAGAGGAATTTCAAAGAATACCAATGAATATTACAAGCTCCGATCTTTTTCTCAAGGCTTCTATCGTATCGCCCTTCAGAAGAAGACACCTATCCTTCCTATTTGTGTGATTGGGGCAGAAGAAATGTTTCCATTTGTCTTTCATGCAAAAAAAATTGCCCAAATGCTGAGACTTCCTTCGATGCCAATTTCAGCAAATGGTGTTCCCCTTCCCTCGCCGATCGATATTTATATTGGTCCAGAAATCATTATTCCGGAACATATGAATCCAGAATCCAGTGATAAAGAAATTAAAGAAAATGTCTTTCATATTGAAACGACCATCAAGCGCATGATCATTCATGGTCTTGCCAATCGAAGACCTTTCTTTGATTCCATTAGAAAGCCTGTATCAAAATTTGTGCTGAAAGAATTTCGCAATAAGAAGAATCCATGACTGACAAAAAGAAAATTCTCATCATAGGTATTGCTGGCGGTCTTGCTCAAATGACGGCGAGATTAATTCTCACTGAACACCCTGATTGGGAAATCATTGGTATCGACTCAAGAGGTATTTCAAAAGTTCCACCAATTAATGGTCTGACTTCAATAGAATTAAAATATTCACGTGGAAATTTTGAAAATCTTTTTCGGACTCATCAATTTGACGTAGCCTATCATCTGGGTCGCATCAGCCATTCATCCAACACTCATAATTTGCTAGCAAAACGAATTGAACTCTCTGTCATGGGAACTAATCGTATTCTGGAATTGTGTGAAAGATCGGGTGTAAAAAAAGTTATTATCCTTTCGACTTTCCATGTTTATGGAGCTCTACCGGATAATTCAATTTTTCTTCATGAGGAAGCCCCTTTGCGGGCAAGTATACGACATCCAGAACTTAGGGACGTGATCGAAATGGATCAAATCTGTACTAACTGGATGTGGAAAAATCAAAATTCAATTTCCACTGTAGTACTTCGCCCCTGCAATATTATTGGAACTCAGATTCAAAATGCTATGACCAAATTTCTGGCTGGGCCTATTGCCTTGAGTCCAGCGGACTATAATCCCTTTTTTCAGTTCATCCATGAATTCGACATGGCCAATGTCCTATACAGAGTCCTGGAGGAAGTGCCTACTGGGACTTATAATGTCGCCGGAGACGACTTTATTTCTCTGCGAGAGGCACTTCAAGTTATTGGGACGAAGGGGATTCCTTTTCCTATGGTTTTGGCCGCTGGCCTCAATAATGCCCTCAAAAAGTTAAATATCGATGTCCCAGACTATCTTTTGGATTACCTCAAATTCTCATGCCTGATTTCCAATCAAGAGCTTAAAAAACACCTCGGCCCCAACTTCCTACGGTTCTCAATTAAGGAAGCTTTGGAGATGATAAAGCTGCGTTAAAAAGTTTTGCTTATTGACACAAAATTCCAAAATATCTAAAATCGAGCTTCTCATAGTGGCTTCCTGACGGAATGGTAGACGTAGCGGATTCAAAATCCGCCGCTCGCAAGGGTGTCCGAGTTCGAGTCTCGGGGGAGCCACCACTGTTTTATTTTGTATCTTGCTCACTTCCTTTCCTTTCAGTATTAAGCACTCCACAGGTGAAGCTAACTTAAGAATTGGAATTAGTTTTTGATTTTATTCTGATCATTCAAGATCTTGCCAGAAAATAGACGAGCATCTAAATGATACTGGTGATAATCATACAGAGCAGTCCATCTGCGTATGTCGACATCCGCGACATCCTGCTCACGTAAATTGACAACAAATAGATCTGAGGCACCTTGAGTCCAGCGATATTTTTCGGCCTCAGCCATTTTTTTAGAGCCCTCAAATTCTTTAGTTGTTATCTCCCATCTTATTTTTGAATCAGAACTCGCCTGAATAAAGAAATTCAACTGCTGAGTTAATTCTGATTCCAGGAATTGCTTATTTTTTTCTATCGCTAAAACCTTATAGCTATAAGAAATGCTCTTACCTTCAGCTTTTCTGTTTTCAAGAGGGAAATCAAACTTTAAAGCAACTTGAAGTCTTTGAGGATCATAGGGGTTATTTTGGGATAACTCTTTCGCACCCAGAAGTTCAAAATTTAAACCTGGAAGTTTGGTTTGATCAAAAAAGATAGATTCAAGTTTTAGTTTTTCTCTTTCCAGATCTAGAATTTTAACTTGAGGATTAAGGGATATATCTGTCGAAGTTAATGACGATTCATTCTTTTGGAGGATAAACTCAGGACTTGATTCTGAGGGAACAGAAATAGGATTTCCCTGCTCATCTCTTAAAAAGACAGAAAGCTCAGCACGAATTTTGTTTAATTCAATCTCATTTTTAATGATGTCACCACTACGTTTATCTATGGCCCTTTGATTATCAATGACTTTGACTTCTTCAATGTCTCCAGCTTTAAATTTTCTTGAAATCATGTCGTGTCGTTTTTTAGCAAGCTCAAAAATGCTTTTGTTTATTTTAAGCTTCTGAGTTTCTAGAATCCATTTGTAATAAAGTGTCAGGGCCTTATGCAAATAGATCATCTTTTTTAAGTGAGATTCGAGTTCGGCTTGCTTTTTCTCGATTTGTTTTATCTTTAAGTTTGTTCTAAATTCATCCGTTTCAAGATTTCGCAGGATAGGAAAAGAGAAACCAGCAAAGATTTCTCCTGCTCCGGAAGTCTGGTATTTACCATCATAGGCGGGAAATTGACCAAGACCTTGTCTGTGCCCTGCAACCAAACTAGTCCCTCCTAAAGCGGTCTGCCTTTCTATCGTTGTCTCAAAATATTGACTGTCATATTTGTCTTCAACACGGTTTCTGGATTTGAAAATTAGTTTATGGTCAAAGGCTCCTTCGGCTGAAGTTAATTCTCCTTTGGCCGACTTCGCTTTCAATTCTGCCTCTAGTATCAATGGGAAATTTGCAAGCACTAATCTTGTGACATCTGATTCAGTTAAAGCAAAGATCTTGATTGAAAAAATTAATACCAATATTAAAATCTTCATTATTTTTTCTCTAACTCATCATCATTAACTGAATCTTTTGTTGAAAGCATTTTATTTAACTCATCTTGAATGGGCTCAAGCACCGGAGGAAAACCCTTTAACAGTCGCCAAATTTCTTTTATCACAAAGGAATCTCGCAGTTTAATGTACCCTTTTGAGTGAACTCCTAGTCTCAAAATTTTCTGGCTCGGCCATGTAGAAGATGGAACAAGTAAAACTCTAAATTTTCCATCGTGCGAACTTGCTTGGTCGATTAGATGGACTTTACCCTTAAAGGTACCTATTGCAATAGATGGCCAACCGGCAATCTGAATCGCTGGCCAGCCTTCAAACTGAAGTTCTGCAGTTTGACCAGGACTTAACATTGAGGCGTCGTTTCCGTCTACCCATAGCTCTACCTCAGGAGTCTTCACATCTGGAGCAAATACCGCTATTGGGTTTCCTGCTTTAATCAACATTCCCCTTTCACCTGGAAGTATTCTGGTTATGGTTCCAGCTCGAGGTGCAAAGATTCTTTGAGTTGATTGCCGTGATAACTGGGTCTCTGATTTGGTGAGTGTCGTCAGATTTTTAGAATGTTCTACTGAAAGTTTTGAATATTCAATCTTCGCTTTTTCGTAATCTTTTCTAGAAGAGAGTCCTTGGGCAAATAATTTTTTTTGGCGCTCAAGATCTAGCTTAGCTGTGTCCATCATTAACTTGGCGGATGCTAGTCCAGTATTGGCAGCATTCTTCTCTTGTTCCAAACGGTCCAATAAAGAGGGATCATTATCCATGAGATCAGCAATGAGCTGTCCTTCTGTAACTCGGTCACCCTCTTTGACAAGCCATGTTTTTACAAATCCACCGATTGGGGCAGTTATCTTCTGCACTCTCTCATTCGGATTTATTGCAGTAATCTGACCTTTACCCACAGTAAAGGCTACCCAAGGACAAAAGATAAACCCAAAAAAAATGACAAGTATAATCTTTAGCGTGCTTTTCTTTGAAGGTGCAAAAGGTAGTTGCGATTTGAGTGGCTGTAGCGATCTCATAGTGGATCCGATCATTGCAGAGCTACAGTTACCTCCTGAAGAGAATGACCAATTTGATTTTTTTGAAATAATACCAATCAGTACGGTAAATGATGAGCAACGACGAATCATTGATGAAATCAGAATTCGATCAAATGAAACAGGTGCTCAGGTTGTGACAACTTTTCCTTGATAGAATCTTAAATGGAAACCATCGCACACTTCATAAAGTTAAGTTCATCTTCTCCATGAGATATGATGATGAGTGGAATATTGTGAATCATTAAATAATTATCTAAAAAAACCATCACATTGTTTTTCGTATTTTTATCTAATGAAGAGAAAGGTTCATCTAAAATTAGTAATTGAGGTTTAGTCATAAGAGTCCGTGCTAATCCAACCCTTTGTTTTTCACCACCTGATAAATTTCGAGGCATTCGATTAAGCAAAGTACTAAGGCCAAGATTTTTTATAATTTTAATATCCAAGGTTGCAGCTTTGGGAAATAAAAGATTTTTCTCTACCGATAAATGAGGAAGTAATTGTATATCCTGTGGTAGGTAACCAATATTTCTTTCCCAAGGGGCAAGATTATTAAAATCAATGTCTTTAAAAATTAATCTTTCAATTGGAGATGATTGTATTCCTGCAATCATTTTTGCCAGTGAGCTTTTTCCGCCACCTGATGGACCCATGATTCCAAGACGGCTTGAGCAGGTCTTGTACTCAAAAAGTTTTTTTTGTTCACCGATATAAATCATGATCTTGAAATCAAAAATTTGCTTTATTTCCATTCTATTCTCTTCCAAAAACTGCGGGTAAAGAATTCATAAGCGATGAGTGCTATAAAAGAAATGATGATGCTGGCAAATAAAAGTTGATTGGCCTGGGATTCACCAGTGGGAGAATCTAATAAACTATAGATGGCCATTGGAATCGTTCGTGTCTGTCCTTCCATGTTGCCGGCCAAAACGATAGTGGCACCAAATTCACCCAGTGATCTGGCCAAACAAACAACCGCGCCAGCAATAATCCCAGGGTAACTCAAAGGAAGCGTTACTTTCATGAAAGCTTGAAAGGGTGTGTGACCAGCAGTTAGAGCGTATTTTTCTAATTGTGGGTCAATGCCAGCAAAAGTTGAGCGAATGAACATTACAAGAAGAGGAAATCCTACAACGGCAGAAGCCATAATTGCCCCTAAAATTGAAAAAGGAATTGTGATGCCAAATGTTTGAAGGATATTCCCAAAAAAACTATTTCGACCTAATATTTTCAATAATAAATAACCAGTCACTACTGGAGGAGAGACCATCGGAAAAAAAATTAAAATATTTATCAGTGAGCGACCTGGAAATTTTTTTCGCGCCAAAATCCAGGCGAAATAAACAGCAGGTATAACGGCCAACAATGTGGCACATATTCCTACAATGAGAGAAATCACAATGGCAGAAAAATTATTAATCATCATGGTAGAATTCTAAATCCATTATTTTTAAAAACACTTCTTGCCACAGGGCTTTGAAGATAAAGATAGAACAATTTAGCTTTCTCTGACTTACTCATTAATGACACCGAGTATATTATTTTTGAATGGTAATCATCAGGAATTTTTAAGATTATTTTTACTTTGTCCTCAACCATGGCATCAGTCTGGAATACAATACCTAGATCAACCTCGTCCCTGGCCACCCAACCAAGTACATTTCGTACATTGTCACCAGTCACTATTTTTTTTGAAACTTGCTTAAGAACTCCTGCTTTAGTGAGGCTTTGGTAGGCGTACTTCCCAGAAGGAGTTGATTCCTGAGTGACACAAAGATTTTTAAATTGAAGAGCGGAAAGTTTCTCCAGACTCTGGAGTTTAGCTTTACTTTTTTCAGGAATAATCACCACCAATTCGTTACTTAACAAATCTTTAGAACTAAAAGACAGTCCTTTATTTTCCAGGAAAGTATTCCATTCTTTATCAGCAGAAAAAAAAAGATCTACATGAACCGCTTCAGATATTTGCCGAGCAAGTCTTGCAGATGAATCAAAATTAAAATTAATTTTGATTCTATACTCTTTCTTAAATGAAACCGCTATTTTGGTTAGACTATCTGTCAAACTTGAAGCAGCAAAAACAGTGAGAGCATTGTTGGCCGCATGCCCTTTCAATGAAAATAAAATGAATAAATTTAAGACAATCTTTTTCATAGGAAAAAAGGCTATCATATTTCCAGTGAAAGCCGATCATGCGCAATGTTAATAGTGCGCTTCTGTTTTTTCTAGTTATACTTATTAAATGATTTCATTGGTACTTCTTCCTGTTTCTGTCTTAGCTGGCTTCATAGGCTCCATCCTAGGTCTTGGAGGCGGAGTTATTATAGTTCCCTTCTTAACTTTGGTTTTTGGAGTAGACATCAGGTATGCAGTCGCTGCCAGTCTAATATCTATTATTGCAACTTCTTCTGGAGCAGCAGCGAGTTTTCTTAAAGATCATCTGACCAATGTCAGGATGGCAATGCTCCTCGAGATTGGGACCGTATTTGGTGCAATGACTGGCTTCCTTCTTTCAACCTCACTAAAATCATCTTCCCTATTTATTTTTTTCGGCGGATTTCTCCTTTTTTGCGCCATTATGATGTTTAGACAAAAAAAAGATTCACGAGCAGAAGTAAATCATCCCTGGTCAGAAAAATTAAAATTGCATTCATCGTTTCCTAAAAAAAATGAAACAATCTACTACAAAGTGTCCAACGTTCCTTTTGGACTCATCAGTATGTATATTGCAGGTGTCTTTTCTGCACTCTTGGGAATTGGCAGTGGCATTTTTAAAATTATGGCGATGGATGGGGCCATGAAAGTTCCCATGAAAGTCTCCTCTGCAACAAGTAATTTTATGATTGGTGTAACTGCTTCTGCCAGCGCAGGTGCATACTTTATTCGTGGTGATATTCGTCCAGAAATAGCTTGTCCGGTAGCCTTAGGAATTATTATTGGCGCCTGGATAGGCGCTAAAGTTATGCCGAAGATGAATGCTCTTTTAATTCGAAAGATTTTCATCGTAGTGATGCTAGTAGTGGCAATCCAGATGATTATTAAAGGACTAAAGGGATGAAAGACATTGAAACCATGGAACTCAAAATTTCAAAATTCCTAAGGTATGGTGTTATTACTTCTGGAATTATTATGGCCACGGGCTGGATATTTTTCTTTAAATCCGATTCTGACCCATTTAAGCCACTTCAAACGTATTCATCTCTGAATTTAATTGATAGTTTGCAAATGAATTTTATTCTGCAGGACTGGGGCAAAATCATTTCTTATCTCGGTTTAACATTCCTTATACTCTTACCAGTGATTCGCGTTTTGCTTTCTACTATTCTCTTCATTAAACAAAAAGAAAAAGAAATGGCCCTCATTGGGGCCATTGTCTTAATAGGTCTGATTATAAGTTTTAGTCTTGGTATGACCTAGAAACTAACCTTGGTCATATACTGAAGAACTTTTTCGTCTTTATGTTGCTGCTGAAAACGATTTAGAAAGTAAGCGTACTCGAAACCAATTTCAAATCTGTTTTGTTTTCCCCACAATCCATAACCTAAGTCATAAAGGAACTGGGGTTGAGACGTGAGGTATTGTCCCTTTGGAGAAAGATCTGTGTTTTCAGTTCTATCCTGATCTCCATCCCAAGGTGAAGCAGCAAGAAATCCAGTGAATTTATAACGGTTCCAACGACCGTAATCCCAGGTCATTTGCCAGAATGCACCGATCTGAAAACCGACGCCTCTGTTATTTGGATTATCACGAATCACTGTATTCAAGGAAAAGAAATCAAAACCTGGTACAGCGACATCATATTGAAGACCATAGAAGTAGTTTTGAAAGTTAAATTGACCTGTACCAGATCCGTTTTCCATTTCTAAACGAATGGAAACATCTTTAATGATGCCGTATCCAACTTGCTTGCCAGTCATTTTAGATAAGCTGAATGTAGGAGAAATTCCACCAAAAAATTGGTTAGAAAAGGCGTCTTTTCTGCCTTTTTGAATTTGACCATCATCAGTCGTAGGCTCAGTAATGTCGTAGTAGAAGAACACAGTACCTAATTCCCAGACTGCGAAATTCTCAATCGTCACAGTCGTTTTATCTGACCGATAACCGAGGTCATCACGAAATCCATTACCTTTTAGAAGTGAAACACTTATAGCAAAAGCTTGGGAAACGAATGTAAGACCTAGTAATAGTGCGAGTAACTTCATCCGCATGTAACACTCCTAAATTGTTTTTTAATTCCGTATCAAAAAAATCGAGTAATGAGGAGACTATTTTAGTGGAAAAAGTGTCCCTCCTCCCTGCCCAGTCTATTCGTGGTAAAATTAAAGCAGCTCCTCCAGGAGGGAACTATGACGAAAATTATGCTATTTCTTTGTTTAGTAATTCTTGCAAGTTGTGCACACAATAGAGGCCCAGCTTCGCTTGGAGGCAATCCAGTTGCGTATGATTCCATGGCTTTAGGCAATGTTAAGGCAAGTGCGGTAAAACGTCCGAGCAATCAAGAGGTTTGTTTTGATGTAAACATAGTGGCAAAAAATGTAAACCAAGATCAAGCACAAGCCTCTAACTGGACACTTGCCTGGGTTGATAAAAAAGATCAGTACCATCTTCTTCCAGTCATTCAACGAGACCCAGCTTCTGTTCCACACGGTGGTATGGTAGTGACTCCATATGGTGCTTACAATGAATACAGCAGTAACTTCACTACCTGTGCTCCGAAAGCTCACATGAATGAAGTGAAAGGCTTAGTGTTAACTCCCAAAGATCTTCCGTTTGCTAAAAAAGATGGATTAAAATTATCTTGGAACGAATAAACAACGACAGTCATTCGATACCTTTCGGATATTTTATTTGGTTTTTTGGTTTTCTTGGGGCCCATCGTTTTTATTATGGAAAGCCATTGACCGGTACTTTATGGTTTTGCACTTTAGGAATACTTGGCGTTGGTTGGATCATCGATTTTTTTCTTATTCCCTCCATGGATCGTGAAGCTGATAAACGATTTAATGCCGGTGTAATCAATTACAATATCGCTTGGATTCTTCTTGTTTATCTTGGCATATTTGGTGCCCACCGCTTTTACTTGGGTAAATGGGTATCTGGAATAGTATGGCTTCTAACAGGGGGGCTTTTTACATTAGGCTGGCTTTATGATTTCTGGACACTCAATCAAAATATTTCTGAGCAAAATTTAGTTAGAAAAGATTAATGATAAGTAGATTAATGGTATTATTACTCAATGAGTTCAAAGCTTCTTCAACAATTATCCAATGTACGTGGTCTCCCGATTATTACGCTGGAGCTACTCACCGCTAGTCTCAAAGATCAGGCTTTACTCGTTATTTGTCTAATCTCAATCTTGCCCTTCATGCAGCCTATTCCCATACCAGGACTTTCCAGTGTTTTAGGATTAATTGCCTTGTTTCAAGGGTTGAGTTTAATGTTTATAAAAAAACCATTACTCACAAAAAGAATGAAAGACATCATTATCTCTCATGAACGTTTCGAAAAAATTTTTAAGGCGGCTGAAAAATTCATCTTGTTTGCTGACAAGCTTTCAGTCTGGAGGCATCCTTGGGCAAATTCAAGGCTCAGTCATTTTATTTGTGGATTGGCGATCGTTTTCTCAGCAGCTTTTCTCTCGCTCCCTCTGCCCATTCCCTTTTCTAATTTTGTACCAGCACTCAGCATTGCCTTAATATGCCTGGGACTGCTGGAAGAAGATATAATCCTCATTATTACTGGTCTTTGCATCTCGCTAACAGTTTTATGGATGGGACTTTTTTCTTATCAATTTATTCTGGAAAAAATGACGGATTATTTTTAGAAAATTTTAGCTGAGACTACTTAGTGGTGATCACAGTCCCGCGCACAACAGTTCCATTTAAATTGGTTCTAACTTTAAGCTTAAGACCAAAGAAGCCTTCCTGAGATTCACACTTGTATTTCACACTATAAAAGCAAGTTTCAGGGGTCCCAAGACAGGTGCTGAAATTACTTGTAGAGATATAAGTACACTTTGCATTTTTTTCGAATTCAATCTTCTTAACGGCTTCTTCAATTGAAGTCGCAAATGAACTGAAGCTAAAAATGAGGATTGCGGATAATAGTAAGCTTTTCATATAATCTCCAAAAAAAGGCATGACCGCTTAAACCATGCCTGCAGATTAAAATCAATAGTTTCGAAAATTTTATAGCTTTGGCTTCCCATCAGCCTCTTCCAGAGTGCAACCCGTGTTGTTTGCGCCCAAGGAAATTGATTCTTCTTTAATTTCAATAGGTTTTTTAGCTTTATCATCACAATCTTCTTCTTTTTTGCCGTCAACTATCTGGGCCGTAGAAGATGTAAGGGTATTTTCAGTTTTTTTGGTATTAGCATTACAGCTAAAAGTAAGTGCCAATAATGAAAGGACCATCAAAGATTTCATAGCTACTCCCTACTATAATTAAACATTTTCATACTCAAGATAGATCGATACCAGGTTCTTGGCAATATTCCCAAAAAGCGCACAATACTGGCGAAGAAAAAAGGAAAGGCATAAATCATTTTCTTTTTCTCAATCGCACGTGCAATCAAAAGTGCTGCTTTAGGAGACTTCATAATAAAAGGCATTTTGTGACTATTGGCCTGAGTAAGAGGTGTATCCACAAAACCAGGACAAATAGTTGTGACATTAATATTAAATTGTTTCAAATCTAGATGCAGAGATTCGCAATATTTTTGAACAGCCGATTTGGTGGCACTATAGGCAGAAACTCCTGGCAATCCGTTATATCCGGCAACTGAAGAGATTGCCACCAATTGACCTTTCCCGGAAGGAATCATCACGTCCAAGGCAGCCTCAAATGAGTACATGACCCCTAAAAGGTTCACATGTACCATTTTATAACTCCACTCCCAATCAGGAATTTTCGTTTTAAATTTATATCCAATCCCAGCGTTGGCAATCAGAAGATCGAGCCCAATACTTTTAGAAAAATCTGCAATAGCTGCCTTTAAATCTTCCCGAACGGCCACATCCAAGGCATAAAAACTGATATTATTCCTGTGGTTAGTAAAATTCTCATCGAATTTCTGCTTATCTCTTCCGCAAACACCCACTTTCCATCCATGAGAAAGGTAATATTTGGCCAATTCCAGCCCGATTCCAGTGGTGCCACCAGTGATAAATACAGCTCTCATGTGTCTCCTTTGAGCCTAAAATGATAACATGGACCGTCCTTGTGAACTACAATTGTTGCAGGACAAAACAAGTTTTTTCAAAGGATTTATGCTTGACGAGGGCACACAGTGTCTTTATATTTGATGAACATTTGTCTCTTCGGGGGAGTAGTTAAGCTGGTTATAACGTCTGCCTGTCACGCAGAAGGCCGCGGGTTCGAGTCCCGTCTCTCCCGCCATTTTCAAACCTACATAGATATCTAGCCTTACACAGTTTTTTCAAAACTTCTTAGTACATTTTGGTAAGTTTGGGTGCGGTGGGATTGAGCCGAAATAAATATTACTTAACTTAAATCTTAGTTTTGCTCAGCAAACTAGGATTCAATTATCAATGAAGCCGAATAATCACTCCCTTGATATCCCAAATTGGGATATCAAGATTATTTATTTACTTTAAGCCGACCCTCTTTCTGTTCCCTGCCAGTCTCGGAGTTATCGTTTCTTCATAATTATCAAGACGCTCAAAAACAACTTTAAACATTTGGTTTGTCCCTTGCTCCAACTTTGTGACTCGCTCTGATAGATCCTTTTCTAGCATTAGAAAACTGCGGAGCCTGGTAAAAATTCTCATAATGGAGACGTTGATCAAAATTGCTTTCTCACTATTTAAAACACTAGAAAGCATCGCTACGCCATTTTCAGTGAAAACATAGGGCATATAACGCCGACCTCCCTTTCCTTTCTTTGAGATCACAAATTGTGATCTCAAAGAATCATGCTCATTTTCAGTAAGTTGAAACATAAAATCATTTGGAAATCGTGATAAATTTCTCTGAACGCTTTGATTTAAAACCCTCGTCTCAACCCCATAAAGTTCTGCCAAATCACTATCAAACATGACTTTCTGCTCTCTGATCACGTAAATCATCTTTTCAATTATCTGTTCTTTTAAAGGTGACATCTTGCACTCCAGGTTAATCTTCAAGTGATATCAAGCGGGCCATCCGTGAGACAATTATCAACAAATACATTTGGTGTGATTTTTCAATTTTGATCACTCAACTCAAAGAAAGAGAATATTCAAAGATAAAAATATTTGCATGCTAAACAAATATACTCGCTACACGGATCAAATTTGAGCCGTGTAGGTAATATGCTGAATTAATTGGTTTTTTCAATATCAAAAGGGGGTCGACTGGGCCCTCTCCCGCCACTTTCAAACCTACATAGATATCTAGCCTTACACAGTTTTTTCAAAACTTCTTAGTACATTTTGGTAAGTTTGGGTGCGGTGGGATTGAGCCGA
>CAMASK010000052.1 GCA_945860895.1 Bacteriovorax stolpii | reverse complement strand
GACGCTTCTTTATTCGATCTAGCATTCCCATATCTCTTTATTATCGGATTGGTTTGAATGGCGGAAAAGAAATTTTTTATGAATTTTGACGTTAACTACTCATAAGTCCATGAATAGTGAAAATAAAAATTATTTATATTGACGTATTTTAGTGAAACAGACTCTTAATTGACGGATTATCATGAGGAGTTGCTCCTCATTTAAGTCATAGGCAAAAGAAATCCTTAGACCATTCTTGGCCTCTTTTTTGTGGCCTAAATGAGTCATGATAGCACTGGATTTTGCTGCCCCACTTGAGCAAGCAGATCCCGCTGATATCATAATTCCATTAAGATCGAACAAGGCCAGTGCTCCATCAGAAGATAAATCATTTAGATAGAAGTAAATGGTATTATTGGCTAGACGAGGATTCAAAATAGAAATAATTCCACCAAGATCCTCAAGTTCTTGAATGAGAAAACCTTCAAGCTTTTCACGCAAACCGATAGTTTTATCAATCTCCACTTTTTTTAAATCAGCTAAGGCCAAGGCAACTGTTTGAATGCCTAAGGAATTTTCTGTTCCAGAACGGTGACCACTTTGCTGTCCTCCACCAATGATAAGCGGATGAAAGGAGATTTTCTTAGAAAAAAATGTGAACCCAATTCCCTTGAGTGCTCCAAATTTATGGGCAGAGAAAGTAAAAATATCCGCAATCTTTAACTCCGTCCATTTGTGGATTTTGCCAGGCGCCTGGACTGCATCAATGTGAATATAAAGGTCAGGAATTTTCTTAAACTCTGCCAATGGCTCTAAGGGGGCAACGATTCCAGTCTCATTGTGAACCCAAAGATGGTGATACAAAATCATCAAATCAGGATTGTTATCTTTTTTATCTTGTATCGCCGCAAAGTTTGCCAAGTGATCATAATCGAGCTTTTGATTAATTTGTAACTCGAGAAATTTTACATGAGGGCCATAATAATGCTCAACCAAGGAGGTCACGGCAGGGTGATCAAGCTTTGAATAACAAATTAATACCTCTTTACCCGTGAGCCTTGCCCACTCGCTAAAAGAATAAGCGAAAGTGGCAATGCCTTCAGTAGCGCCAGAATGAAAAACTAAATTTACATCTTTTTCATTCTGCTGAAAGGTAGAGTAGATGAAGGCACGAGACTCATTTATTAGCTTACGAGCTGCCTTGCCTGATGAGTGCTGGCTAGCAGGATTGGCAAAAAGCAATTCGCCGCTTTTCACCCAGTTCAGAACTGATTGAGAAAGCGGCGAAGTAGCATTATAATCGAGGTAAAGACGTTCGACTGGATCCACTATTATTGGTTAATTTCACCAATACTACCGCGAATGTTTGTATTCGCACTAGCTGACTCATTGAACGCTTCTGTACCCTTAGTTTTTCTTGAAAGATCACCAAGAGTTGTAGTGGCTAGGTAATCCATCATGATGGTACCTAAGTTTTCGAAATACGATTTAGTCAGGTTGAACTCTTTTGTATCAACGATAGCGTTGATGTCGTTGCCTGATTCATCTTTCATAATTTCAATACCAGAGCTTGGCACATTAAGAATGTCGCGAGCTGGGTTGATGTTTTCACCAACGCAATCTAGAACATCTTTAATTGAAATTTCATCCATAGAACGAGCAAGAACATATCCTCCGCCTGGACCGCGAACTGACTTAACTACTTTACCTGTACGAAGCTTTCTAAAAAGCTGCTCAAGATAATGTAAAGAAATTGATTGTCTTGTAGAGATCTCTTGAAGTCTTACTGGATTTCCATTTGAGTGGAAAGTAAGGTCAAGCATAGCTCTGACTGCGTAACGCCCTTTTGATGTAAGTCTCATTGTCTTCCTCCATAAATCCAAGTTTGTAATTTTATAATCGGGTTCCGAAACCATCCTTGTCACCCGTAAGACCTTATCATTCTGAAATGCCGCTCACTGCAAAGCAGACTGAAAATATCTCCTAAATAGTATGACCTTTTCTAATTTCTCACGTCAACTTTTTATTATTAATGTTTGTTTATAATTTTATCGGGGCACTCTGTCCCACAAGTTTTGGAATGATTTCATGATGTTAGCGTCTGAAAGAAAGGCCATTAGTGTTAATTTTGTCACTAGGCAGAAGTTTCCGACTGAGCTAGTTAGTCATCATGAAGGGTATACAATGCAAAATTCCTGGTAGCTTCATCAGAATTTTCACTGGCGATGGAATTGATTTTTATTTCCAACAAATAAGGCGTCCAGTTCTCCGGTAATTCTCTAATTACTCGTGGAGCGAACTTCATTCCCCATTCAATAAAGAAATATTGCTTATCTTCAACATATAATGGGATTTCTAATTGAAGGACTTCTTCATTTTTTTCTAACCGATAAAAATCAGCATGAATAACATTTCTACTTTCCGAAATGATTGAATAAGTCGGACTTAATACTTCCTTGTCGCCAATAAAATTTTGAATGAAAGTGGTTTTACCTGCACCCAAATCTCCTTCAACTACAATCATGGCAGGAACTTTTGCCAGATCTTTCAATTCATAAACAATGTATGGAAGATCAGAGCGATTTACTTTTTTCCATTCCCGTATCAATTTTTTATTCATCTTAAACCTCAGACTTCAGAAGTTCATCCAAGGCTTTAAAAGCATCCGGAAAAGCGTCAATCAAGCTAGTGGCCGTCATAGGACGAACACCATTTTTTTCAGCCGCAAATTGTCCGGCCCAGGTATGAACAACGACTCCCATCAGGATCGTTCGGTTTAAATTTTCATAGATATTATACAGAGAGACGCGTTTTTTTAGATTCGCTTCCTGCCCAATGAGTCCACCTAGAATTCCCGCCAAAACATCACCCACTCCGCCAGTGGCCATCCCATCATTCGGGGCATAATTAAAATATGTTTTACCGTTTGTAAAACCAAGATAAGTACATGGGCCTTTTAAAATAACCGTACAATTTATTCTCTCAATCACTTCTCTTAAATAATGAAATGGTTCCTTATTCACTTCTTCCAGTGCAATACCTGCAAAGCGCGAGAATTCTCCAAAATGGGGAGTCATAAGGGTAGGTGCATTTCTGAGTTTAAAAACTTCTGCGTCTTCTTTTAAAGAAAGAACATTGATTGCATCAGCATCGAGAACAACCGGGCCGGAAAAATTATTCAGAATCTCAAGCACTAACATACGCGCGCGATTAGAGCGGGCCAAACCGGGGCCAATAACGATGGCATCATATTTTTCAAGATCCTTAATGAGACGTCCCCATTTCGCCTGCTCAAGAGGAACATAGCCGGTCATCACTTCAGGAATTAA
This sequence comes from Bacteriovorax stolpii, assembly GCA_945860895.1. Taxonomy (GTDB): domain Bacteria; phylum Bdellovibrionota; class Bacteriovoracia; order Bacteriovoracales; family Bacteriovoracaceae; genus Peredibacter. The sequence continues at coordinate 15,646 of CAMASK010000052.1, read as the reverse complement.
ACGTGACATAAATTCTTGATACTGCGGCTCCCAGGTTGCGGCCGTCACTAGCCCTGCTCCAACTTTTAAAGCAGCAGTTGAGGCCATGACTAAGGCACCAGTCAAACCATGGGATCCACCAATAACCAGGGTATGACCAAAAAGTTTTTTATCACCAAATTTATTTCGAGGCCTAGGAAGTTCATCTTTGATATTTTTTTCGACTAAAAATTTATCGCCACCTTTATCCATAATGGGTTTAGGCAATCCGGCGGAGATAATCTGCACCTCACCCACTAACTTTGCTCCGTCAGCTTGATAATAACCAAGTTTTGGTAAGGACACGGCCAGGGTAAGATCGGCTTGAATCGCATTGCCCTGAATGAAACCAGTGTCTCCCTCTACTCCTGTTGGAATATCAAGGGAAATAGTATAGGCCTTTTCCTGATTGATGAAATGAATCACGTCATAAATAAACTGAGAAAGAGGAAGTCTCACCCCTGTGCCAAAAATGGCATCGATAATAATTTTTGGTGATGAATTTTGTTGAAAGTAGGCTTCAATTTCTGCCACTTCATCAATATAAGCAGTGCGCACACCATAGGCTTCTGCAATAATTAATTGCTCTTTAACTTCCTGGGAAGAATCATTCTTATCAAACAATAAAAAAGCATGAGATTCAATTCCCATACTTGCCAAATGGCGGGCAATCGCTAGCCCTGTGCCACCATTATTCCCTTTACCAATGAGAAAAATTAAATCTGCAGCATTAATGTCTTCACCTAACTTATCATTAATAGCCTTGGCGGCCCTTAAGGCTACGTTTTCAATAATTAATTTTTCAGGAAAATGAAACCGTTTTTGTGCCTCGGTTTCTAATTCTTTCATTTCTATTTGAGTAACAATTCTCATGACTTTGCCTCGAGAGGATATTTTTGCATTAAGGTCAGCATTTCTTTAATCACATGTCCAAAACCAATGAATAAGGCTTCACCAACTATCCAGTGGCCAATGTTATATTCTTCAAATTGTTTTTCCGCCAGAAGTGGTTCCAAAGAGTCGAACGTCAGACCGTGTCCGGCATGGTATCCCCAGCCGTGGGCTTTAATTATTTGTGCTCCCTCGCGGTATTGCTTTAGATGGGGGGCAAGATCTTTTGAGGCCAGAGCATCTCGAGCATATTCTCCAGTATGAATTTCAACTGCGTCAGCATTTAAAGTGATGCATCTTTTTAAAACTTCAGGACTAGCTTCGACAAATAAGGAAATTTTTGTTTGAGGTGAATTCTTTTTGATGCTGTCACAGGCAGCTTTTATTCGTGAATAATTTTGAGGATTAATAACATCAAGCCCACCTTCGGTAGTTCGCTCTTGTCGTTTCTCAGGCACTAAGCAGACCCATTCAGGTTTTTCTAGAGAAGCAATTTCAACCATTTCATCTGAACAGCCTATTTCAAGATTGAGAGGTAGATTGAATTTTCGACAAACAAGATGAACAGCAGGAACATCGCTATCTTGAATGTGACGACGGTCTTCGCGCAAGTGAATAGTTATTTGATGAGCACCAGTAGCAAGCGAAACTTCTGCCGCTCTTGTTACCTCTGGGTAAATCTCTGCACGCTGCTGTCTGAGTGTCGCCACATGATCAATGTTGACACCTAAACGAGGAATCATATTAACCCAAAGCCTTGGTTACGGCTTGCGCCAGCTGGCCCGTCAGGGTTGTTACTAAGTCTATGTCTTTACCTTCAACCATCACTCTGGCCAGGGCTTCAGTTCCAGAGTAGCGAAGAAGAATTCGCCCTTCTTTACCTAATTTCGTTTCTGCATCTTTCATGGCTTTTTTGATTTCAGGTACATCCTCAAAAGGTGTTCGTTTTTGAACAATAATATTTTCCATCATCTGAGGAAACATTTCTATTTTTGTGAGATCTGCGAGATCCATGTCATAAAACTTTATACTTTCAATAACTTTTAGAGCAGCGAGAATTCCATCGCCTGTAGTTGAATATTTTTTAAAAACTAAATGACCAGATGGTTCTCCACCGAACAGAGCACCACTTTGTCTCATACGCTCTACAATATATCTGTCTCCCACTTGAGTGCGAGTAAACTTCAAGCCTTGATTTTGCAAATAATATTCCAAACCAAAATTACTCATGACAGTTCCAACCACTTCATTCGTTGGACCAATTTCGTTGTTATCTTTTAAAAATTTTCCACACAAACCTATCAACTTATCACCATGAATGACATCGCCATTGCCATCAACAATAGTTAATCTGTCTCCATCGCCATCCAAACATACACCAAGATCAGCACGATATTTTTTTACAGCATCTGAGCAGTTTTGAGGATGAAGGGCACCACAAAGTTTATTAATATTTGTACCGTTGGGTGTATTTCCAAGAGCAATGACTTCAGCACCCAACTCTTCAAAGACTAATGGGGCCAGTTTATAACCAGCACCATTGGCCCCATCAACCACTATTCTTAAGCCTTCAAGTGAGTACTGAGGTGATAAAGCAGCTTTAGTATGAACGATGTAGCGTCCAATAACTTCATCAAGGCGTTTTGCATTTCCTAATTGATCTCCTGTGCGGACTTCAATTAATGAAGGATTCAAAACCATCTTCTCTAGTTCAAGTTCAATATCATCAGGAAGCTTGTGGCCAGTTCGATCAAAAATCTTAATTCCATTGTCCTCAAAAGAATTATGAGAAGCAGAAATCATTACACCCGCGTCAGCGCGCATACTTTGAGTCACAAAAGCTACACCGGGGGTAGGAAGAGGACCAGTGAGAATGGCTTTACCACCCTGAGCACAGACTCCTGCGGAAAAAGCCTGCTCGAGCATGTAGCAAGAAAGTCTTGTATCTTTCCCAATTATAATCAATGGCTTTCTGGACAAATTTTGTTGAAAATAACTAGTCACTGCACGACCTAACACAAAAGCAACTTCGCCTGTCATCGGGTAAGTATTGGCCTTACCTCTAATGCCATCAGTTCCAAACAACTTTCTTACAGACATAATCCGCTCTCTTTGAGAATGAAAATACAATAATTTACTATACCATTTTATTGTATATTCACAATAATCGTCTTGGGTGAGATCTCTAAAAGATGCATACTTGGTGGAAGTACAACTTTGAGGGGAACTGTCACTTGCCCTTTAGCATTCTCGGGAATATCGGCCCAAACCTGAATAGTGGAAGAGATTTTTGATCGGTTTTTGAGGACTTTTTCAGGTACGAGCAATTTCAAAGTGGCAAATTTGATCTTTGTATCGTTTATTTTGGAGCGCGTAAGAAACTTGATAGGAATATCTTTCAATGTAAGATTTCCACTAGTAGCTTTTAATTGATATTTGAAAGTCACTTTACTATCTGAAGGAAGGCTCAGCCTATCATCGCTCAGAGCTACTTCTACCGGCACATTTTCCTGGCCCACTAGAGGTTCCAGATCAATGGGACGGGTTGGTAAATATTTAAGAGAGGCGATCACGGATCTTGGACCATAAACTTCCACTTCAGAGGGTTGTAATTCGGGTTTTATCAAAGAAAGTTTTTCAGGTAAATTCCCGATAAATTGCGCTCTAAGAGGAACAATTTTAGAGGCTTTTCTTTCAAGGCGTATCGGAATTCGCCGAGGTGAAACACGCTCAACCACCATCCCAAACGGTAAGGCAAGCTGAGCTGGATTAATGTCGACATTAAAACTCAACTCACGCTTTGAATTGGCCCGATTGAGATCGATCACTAAATGATCTTCTCTATCGACTATACTTCTGACAAATGCTCTGGGACCTTCAATTATAAAGGTTACTTCTTTGGGTGCTTTTACCGCAAACATCATGTCTTCAGGAAGAATATATTCAAGCATCAATGTTTTTTCAAATCTAACTTTTTCAGAATTTAGTACATAGGCCCATAGAAAAATGGAAAGAAAAAGTGAAATGAACTTCATTGAGTGCTTTTTCATTCGTTGCCGCATTTTCATACTGATCTCCCTGCCACTTCCGCAGGGGAAACACGGTCAATCTCCAAAAGAAATTTACGCAAATATTTTCTAAGGAGCTCTTCATTTTCCATATAGTGAAAAAAACCATTGTAACAAATATTAATTCGACCCGTTTCTTCAGAAACCGTTACAACGACGGCATCAGAAATCTCAGTAATACCCAACGCTGCTCTATGACGAGTTCCGTAGTGACGGTCTATTTCTACATTTTTTGACAGAGGTAGAAAACAACCAGCGGCCTGAATGGATCCATTATAAATAATAATCGCACCATCATGGAGTGGAGATTTAGTTTGAAAAATAGAATAAATAATATCGGAATGAATTCTCGAATCAAGTCTGGTTCCACTGGCAGAATAATTTAAAAGACCGTGTTTTTTTTCAAAAACAATTAAAGCGCCCGTGCGCTCCCTTGAAAGAGCGGTACAAGCCGCCACAACTTCTTCAATTTGTTGATCAAATTTTGATCTACCATTTCTTCCTATGAATTTTGTAGAGGTAATGGATACAAGTGCACTTCTAATTTGATCCTGAAATAAAACGATTAAAATAATAAAAAGATAATCAAAGAAGTTCTGTAAAATCCAACTTAATGAATAGAGTTCGTTAAATTGTGAGAACCACCACAACATGGCAAGTGCCACAATGCCGAATAACATTTGATAGGCACGAGTCCCCTGAACAATTATCAGGAATCGATACATAATGAGGGCCACCACCACTATATCTAGTAGATCTAAAAATCTAAAATTATTGAGAAGAATTCCCAATTGCTGCAAAGGCACCTCAGTTTACTCTCTTATCGGAAATGATCACTGAAAAATGATAGAAGATTAATAAATATTACAAAATTGCCAATCTCGGACATGTTTTTTTGATCAAGCAGCTTTTTTCTCTTCAATCACTTTCTGTGGATTTTTTAAAGCTTCCACAATCTCGTCGCTTATAAGCATCTTCTTGCGAAGAGCTTCACGTGAAATCCCCATAGCTATTGCAGCTTTAGACTTGTTTCCTTTAGCTCTCTTGATTTCAGAAAGGATCATTTCTCTTTCAACAATTGCCACTCGATCTTTTAGAGAAAGACTCGGATCATCAGCGTGTGGAATATTTTCAAGCATGTAATTGCTATTTCTACTTACATCTATAATAGGGGAAGATTTACTCCCAAGATCAGTGATAATATGCGCTTTAGGGTTATATAAAACGGCTTTTTCAACTGCTTTTTCTAATTCAATAACGTTACCAGGCCAGCTATAGGACGTTAATTGCTCTTTTACATCTTCAGAAAAGTCTTTTAATAACAAACCTTGTTTACGACATTCTTTCTTTAGAAAATAAACTAAAAGATCTTCTATGTCCTGAGGTCTTTTTCTCAAGGGCTCAATCATGACTTCAGATGAACACATGTAATTATAAAGCTCAGGATTAAATGAACCTTGTTCTTCAATCATCTGTTTTAAATTTCTGCTAGAAGTAAAAATCACGCGGACATCCAGACAAATATGAGAGCCATGAATTCTTTTTTCCTGCAATACATTCAACAACTTCATTTGCAGTGCTAATGGCATAAACCCTACTTCATCAACAACGACGGTGCCACCGGCACATTTTTCGAGCTTACTTTTTTCCAGGCCAGCACCAAAAAGTTGATTTTGAATTGTTTCCTCATCCACACCCTTACAAGAAATTACTGAATAAGGAGCAAGACCACGCTTGCCTTCATTATGTAGAATGCGACAGAATAATTTTTTACCTACGCCAGGCTCACCATTTACTATCAAGTTTGAATCAATATCTTTCAAGCGGACAACGGCTTTTCTGATTTCTGAAGTCTGAGATGAGCGACCAATCCAGGCGAATTCTCTATTGTAAGGAGTTGAGAATCTGCGAATAAGTGATTTCTCAGACATTGGGCTATAATGATGGAATACTGAAGAAAGAATTAAGGCGAGAACCTTCATTGTCTTTTCATCTTCCACAGTAAATCGATCTTCATTTCGTTTATTGAGAATTTCAATTACTCCAATAATTTTATCTTCACGATTTGAAATAGGACTACAAATAATTGAACGCGTCTCATAACCCGTTATCTTATCCATTTCTTCTGAGAAGCGAACTTTATCAGTGTTGCAATCAATATTCAAAGATACACCCGTGGTAAAAACCGAACCAGCAATACCTTTGCGGTAATCAAATTTTAAAAGCTCTTTATCAATTCCCAAAGCGGCCACTGCTTCAAGCTCATTTGTTTCTGTATTAATAAGAAAAATTGAAGCTCGCTGACCATTTAAAATCCGTACAATTTCTTCCAACATCGATTCAACAAAAGTCTCTTTGTTCCCAAACTGAGTAATGTCTTTAAACAAACTCAAAAGGAGTGAGAACATTTCAAAGCCCTCTTTTTCTGAGGCATAATGTTGGCTCAAAGCAAGTTTAATTAAACTCTCTTTCAATCTCTCTGGTGGAAGACTTTGAATATACTGCTCAATAAAACGCTTAATGTTGCCATAATCTTCAACATCCATTTCAGCACCATAACTCATTGCTTCATCTAAATGCGAGGTCGTATCACGAAAGGCACGCACAATAGTGGCACCAAAATCAAATCTAAGACGTTTAAATTGGAGTGAGCAACGAAGAATGGTTCCAATTGGCATTGGAAAAGTTGTTATAAAACCCAGACCTGTCATGCTCACGTCTTGAAGTTTTACTTTTTCCACGCATTCAAATTTTCCCTGTTCATTTTCAAATTCTACCAAAAACTGAACGTCATCCCGAGACTCCACTGGAACTCTGAACGATTGGTAGTATTTAAATTCTGAAAAACTGGTAAGCATGATGCTCTCCTTATAGGCTAGTACTCAAAGACCTTATCGGAAAGTCATAAAAGAACTTTAGGATTGCTGACAGAAAAACTTGGCACTTACCAGTATCTGGATGATATTATGATGAGTTAGCGCTTCTAACTGTTCGATACCCGGAACAACATTGAGTTCTAAAAAGACAGGCCCTTTTGCATGATCAAGTAAATCAATGGCTCCATAATACGCCTGAGACGTTTTGATTAGCTTCTCCACCATATCAGTTAGATGCTCAGGTAACTTGACTAAGCGGGCCTCGCCATCGGCCGCAAAATTAGCTGCAACATTTTTTCCAGAGCTCATGCGTTTAAGAAAGAATCGCTCATCCCCAATAAAAAAGACCCTATACTCAGAGGCTTTGAGATAAGGCTGAATGATCCATGATAAATCGCCTTTAATTTTTTTTTCTTTAATCCAGTTATTAAGTGCGGCCCCGGATAAGACCTCAATGCCCCACCCACCTTGTCCAAAATCCGGCTTAACGAGAAAAAGGTCAGTTTGCCAGTTTAAAAAATCCTTTTCTTTAATTGAGCACCATAAAGCACAAGGGTGATGAGCTAGATCAAAAAATTTATATTGAGAGCTTTTGGAACGAAATATTTCCAGAGACGATAAAGGATTTAAAATTGGCACTTTCGCTTGATGAAGAAAATCAAGATCTTTGGAATCACCATATATACCGCTGGTTCTAACTAAAATATTTGTAAATTCTGATGGCCCATGATCTTTCCAAGGATTATAAAGAATGACCCTTTGGTGCCCGAGTTCTTTTATCAACTTTTTGATAAAATAAGTTTCTTTATTTTTTGCTAACACTAGAAGTTTATTCATAAAGACAGTTCAGGCTTTCTTCATTAAAGTTATACGCATGTCATTATTTCGCTTTTTACTAGTCTTGGCCAACTCCATCGCCTTATCTTACGCTCAAATTCAAGCGCCAAATGCACCGTACCCATTAACTGACCCTGTTAAAAAACTCTGTCAAAATGTTAATTCAAAATTTGCTGAATATAAATGGGGTGATGTCGGTTGCGAAAACTTCAATTGGAATCATGTTCGTAATTCTAATTTAGGCACCCCTTTAATTTGGACAGTATTTGGAGATGAAAATTCTTTAACTGCAAAAGAGAATGTGACCTTAGTTATGTGTGGAGTCCACGGAGACGAAATTACTCCCGTTAAATTTTGTTGGGATCTGATCAATGAATTAAAGAGTAATCACACATTTCACAATAAATTGATTGTTGTTGCTCCCCTAGTTGCCCCTGACTCTTTTCTCATATCGAAACCTACACGTACAAATGGTCGCGGCGTGGACGTCAATCGCAATTTTCCAACAGCAGACTGGAAAGCCGAAGCCCATAAGAGATGGAAGCATCATCTTAATAGCGACAAACGTAAATTTCCTGGTCCTCGAGGAGCCTCAGAACAGGAAACTATTTTTCAGATGAATTTAATTCTGCGCTATAAACCAAATAAGGTGATCAGTGTACATGCGCCTTTAAGCATGCTTGATTATGATGGTCCATCCCTGCGTGCAGATGCTGGCAAGGATGCCAAAATTCTTTTGGAACAAATGAGTACAAAAGCTTCTGGCTATAAAGTTTCAAATTATCCAATTTTTCCGGGAAGTCTTGGAAACTGGGCCGGCAAAGAAAAACACATTCCAACCTATACTCTAGAACTCCCAAATTCTAATCCGCAGGAAACTGAAAAATTCTGGTCACTCTTTAAAGAAGCTGTGGTCTTTGCATTTAATCATAAAATGCAACCAACGATTGATTGAAAAGCCTTTGCCTTAATTTGCTTGCCCCTCGGGAAGTGAAGGGAGTTTGGCCACAATCATGGCCGGTAAAAAAACCAGTAAGGCCCCAGTCAAGTAAGCAAACGAAGAACCATATCTCCAATAAACGAGAGAAGCATAAATAGGGCCAATCACTCTACCCAAGGAACCAAGGGATCTGAATATTCCCAGACTCTGCCCTTGCATGTCTGTAGGAGAATAAAAAGAGACCAAGGAAGTTAAGCAAGGAATCGTCATCGCCGAACCTACTGCCAAAAAGAAAAGACCAAAATAGAGCATCCACGGAACTTGAGCATAAGCGAGTAAAATTAATCCCGGTGCAATCATGATAAGACCTTGCATGGCCATTTTACGTTCGCCTACTTTATGCGCCTTACGTCTCACATAGCCACCCTGAACCATAGCGATAAAGAATCCGATGAAGATAAACATGTAAGCATTATCCATGGAAGTGTAGCCAAATCTTTCTACCGCTAAAAAGGTCAGTGTAAATTCCATTCCAGAGAAGGCCATGATGAAAAAGAAATAACTTAAATTGGTTAAATTCACTCCCTTAATTGGCAGTGGTTTGAAAAGTTTAAGCGGATTAATACTGCGAACATAATGAGTAGACGGTGCACCTTTCTTTAAGGTTTCAGGCATTGATTTATAAATCGTAAAGAAATTGATAAAACTTAAAATGGCAGCAAGGCCAGCGGCCGCTGAGAAGGGATTTACGCCATATGCTTCGAGTGCTGGATAGTGAACGATAGGATTATACATCGAAAGAATTCCGCCCATGGCTGGACCAAAGACAAACCCGAAAGCAAAAGCGATTCCAATAAAGGCCATGCCTTTAGATCTCGTTTTGAAATCTGTCACATCACTGACAACTGCCGAGGCAATTGAAAGGTTTCCAGACATCATTCCTCCCACGGCCCTGGAAAGAATGAGCAAGGTAAAGGAGCCGGAAAAAAACCACATAACATAACTAACAAAGAGCCCAAAGACTGAAATCAAAAGCACTGGTCGACGTCCAATGCGATCTGAAATCCCGCCCCACAAAGGTGCGGCCACAAATTGAATCAAGGAATAAAGAGCACCCAGTAGCCCACCAAAGAGAACAACAGTGCTCATGTTAGGGGATCCATCAGCAGTCGTAGATAATGACTGGATATTTCCGATGAGATTCATCATGCCAGATAAAAAGAAATTATCAGAATCTACACTTAAATAATATTTGGCCATCGCGGGAAACATGGGAAAGATTATCGAAAATCCCACGAGATCTAAAAACATCGTCAGAAACATTAATTTTAAAACTTTCTTCGCTTCAGGAGTCAGTTCAGAAGGTGCATGTTTTTTTTGTTCTTCAATCACAGTTTTATACCTTTGAGTTGCATCGATTTTATAAAATAGTTGCTGGCGCTCTTTTTCAGATCCATTAGCATAAACATTAATAAAATGAGCGTAATCCTTAATCCATTCCGGATCTGCATTTACACAAGGAATGTGGACAAGTGTACCGTTGTGCTCTTTTACATCATGGGCCAGCTCATTGCCGATTTCATCAGTGGTTTCAAGGCAATCCACCACAAAGCTTGGACAATAAACGCCAATTTTTTTTACGCCTGCCTCTACCATGCTCACTACAGTTTTATCCGTGTAAGGCCCCAGCCAGACCTCTTGACCAAACCGCGACTGGAAAGTCATTCTTATAGGAAGAGTTGTTTTAAGCTCTTCTTTAATCAGTTCATAGGTCTCAAAACAATGAAGAAGATAAATATCTTTTTTAGATAAAACCCTGCGAAGTGGAATACCGTGAAAAGAAATCACGAGCTCATCCATGTCGGGATGCAGGGCCAGTGATTCTTTGATTTTTCGAACAGAGTGATCAATGAAAGCTTTAGAAGTGTGATAAGAATTTACCAAAGTGAAAGTCGGAAGATTCACACGCTTTTTAAATTCTCCACCTATCGCATCCACCACTGATCCAATAGTCGCTTCTGAGTATTGGGGAAATTGCGGCAAAACTAAAACCTTGCTTGCACGTTTATCAATATCCTCGCCTTCCCATTCATCCATTACGACACCTAGTCGAGGAACAGAAAGCAGAAATACATGGTTAAGCTCAAGATTTGGATCAAGCAAAGGCTTCAGGGCCATGGCCACTTTCTCAGTATTAGTAACCAGTGGAAAGCCTTCTGGTTGATAGATCCGAGAATAGGCTTCGGCCGATCTTTTAGGTCTAAAAGGTAAGATGAAGAGATTTAATATAATTTTCCAGAGCCAGGGATTGATATCCACCACCCGTGGATCACCCAGAAATTCTCTGAGATAATGACGTACATCACTGACTTTAGTGGTCTTAGGTGATCCTAATTGACCTAGAATGACTTTAATTTTTTCTGACATGCTAGACTTTTCCCATACATGACGCTAAATGACTAGAATCAAAGCTTAAACAAGAGGCAGACATGGCAAAAAAATATAAATCTGAAGGTCGTCAGGGTAAAGAATTAGAAACCGTAACGCTTCTCGGCAATACTAAAACTGATTACCCAGAGACCTACTCTCCAAAAGTTTTAGAGAAATTTCCTAATAAAAATCCAGACAATGATGCCTGGACCACTTTCATTTGTACTGAATTCACATCCTTGTGTCCTAAAACGGGCCAGCCAGATTTTGCCAAAATTTTTATCAACTATATTGCCGATAAAGAAATGGTGGAATCTAAATCTTTAAAAATTTATTTATTCAGCTTCAGAAATCACGGTGACTTCCATGAGGATTGTGTGCAGAAAATTTGTAAAGACCTCTTCAAATTAATGAAACCAAAATATATTGAAGTGATGGGTGATTTTACTCCGCGGGGAGGAATTGCAATCTTCCCTTATGCCTCAATGAGCAATGGATCAAAAGACTATGAGGGATTAAAAAAATCTCGTATGATCAATTATGCCCCTGGCAAATACGGAATGGATCTTTCACGACTTTACTAAAAAGGGATTAGATTATGCTTGGACTTGGAATGGGTGAATTAGTTATTGTATTGCTTATAGTTGTTTTGATGTTTGGTGGAAAAAAATTACCACAACTTGGAAGCTCTCTAGGTGAATCAATAAAGAATTTCAAAAAAGGCATGAAAGGCGACGACGATCAGAACAAAAAGCCTTAATACCTTCTTAGGACTTTTAAGACGATTGGATCATTCTCTTCAAGATCTTCACACTCTTCAAAGATTTTCTCGATCACATCACTGTACTCTGCTGTTTTCCCCTGAAGTTTTAAGAGATGCAGAATGTATCTGGCCGCACGATCAATTAACTTATTATTAGAAGAGCGCACCCAAGTCATTACGTTCCCCTGATAACGATCTAAAAGCCCCATAACAAGGGTTGAATGAGCGTTTAAGAGCATCTTCACCATCAAATGATTAAAGAGTTGATCCTCTCCCCAATTATATTCCACAGATTGATCCTGACAGCTGAATTGAATTTTTCCTTTCTCATAGGAGATCAAGAAGTTTTCAGTGGGTATGCTTTCTGAACGATGCTTTAAACCTTTTTGGGAGATATCAAATCCAAGAAGTTTGTCTGATCCAATTCTGTCATTAAGTTCACTCCATTCAAGTGGACGTGGATTTCGCCATAAAAGCTCTGCCCAACCATGGCCCGCGTTTTCGGCATCGGGAATAAACAGATAACTTAAAGAGTGCTCGTATCCCGGCTCCAGACGATTTTCAAACGCCCTAAGAGAAAAAGTCGGGGAGCGCTCAGTTGTATCAGTCAGAATGCTTATGGCAAGATGCGGATCTGCTAGGTAATTTAAAAATTTCTTTTCTTGATAAAGTTTTGCTTCTAATGAAGTTAAACCTTTTAGTGACGCATAATCGGTTTGAATCAAACGATGGAGAAAATCCCTATAAAATAGATTGAAACGAGTTTCATCAACATGCCGATATAATAGACCCATCCCAATTGCGAGCATCAACACCGTAGAGGCTTGCATGCGAGTAGAACCGGAGATGGCCATTGGCCCGACAGTTAAATTTACTTTATGAATTTTTTTGTTTTCAAGCACTTCACGAGAACGATCAATCGGCATCAATAAATCATCAGGGTTGCAATATAAAAAATAGGGACTGCGCTTGGACATTCTTGCCGCAAGATTTGTTGCACCAATGACAAAAGGAGTTTCTCCACCTTCTGTTGGAGAAAGCAAAAGATCATTAGGGCCAAAGCCCAGTTCTAAAAGTTGGCGTTCTCCGTATTCAACCTTATCCTCAAAACTTTCAACTGATTTAATGAGAGCAAAATCACCGCCGGCCATAAAAGACAATACCTGGTGGCTCCCTTTATTTTGCTGGCGATACAAAGTTTCTAACACAAGTGAAAGCCTCCCAGTTGCGCCACAACCACACATGAAGACTTTATTCCCGGCCTTAAGTGTCGCCTGAATATCCTGGGCCATTTTCCAGATTAAAGTTGATTTCGAGTGCATGACATCCAAGGCATCTCTATCTACCTGCTGAAGGAGTCTCAACGCTTCAGCTACGTCTTTTTTTACTAATTGAGACAACTCATTGGTTAAAGGATGAAATGCCTCAGTCACCAGGTGACCTAGTTTGAACTGTTCAGCAATTTGGAGAAATTCTTTGGCCTTAATTTTTGCAGACATAGTCACTCCATGATATGAGTTCTGATATAATTTGGCCTGAGGTTTTTATGATTTTAAAAAAATTCATTTTGCTTTATTCATGTGTTTTATTCCTGGGACTACTGATTCTATCGTTTAATGACATCTTGTTTATTGCTGAATCAGAATCTCAGTTGGCAGAAGTCTCCCATCACGTTGCCGGTGGAGAGCAAACTTTTTACAAAATTAGTGGTCCCTACAAGGAAAAGAGTCTAAAACCCGCGATCACTTATTCAGTGGATGGGACGAAATACACTTATATACCTGATTACGCGTGCAAAGAAGGCTGTCATCCCATAGGTAGCCGGATCACTATTTTCTATCGAAAAGATCATCCTCAAGAAGTCTTGGTTTCAAGTCTTGCAGGGATGTGGAAATATAAACTTTATTTCCTCATCGTCATGGGAGTTCTACTTCTCACGGCACTTCCCTATGTCTATATCAATAAACGACCCGAGTTCGTATCGAACGATTAAGTTTACCAATCTCTGTGGCAAGTTGATCGGCGTGGGACGAATGAACATCCATTACTAGATAACCAACCTTATCGTCTGTAGAAAGATACTGTGCTTCAATGTTGGCGCCGGCCTTAGAAATAATCGTATTGATTTCCCCAAGCACCCCTGGCTCATTTCGATGAACATTTAAAAGTCTCGAGGTCCCCTGCTTCACTGGTAAGTCAACATTAGGAAAATTGACTGCGCCGGATGAAGAACCAATTTTTAAAAAACGACGAAAGCTGTCGGCAACTTCCATCCCAATATTTTTTTGGGCCTCTTCTGTACTTCCTCCAATATGTGGAGTGAGAATCACATTCGAAAGGCCTTGCAGTGGAGAAGAAAATCTTTCTTTATTTGATGCCGGCTCAACCGGAAACACATCGACGGCACAACCAGCGATATGTTTTGATTTGAGTGCTGCCACGAGAGCATCAATCATAACAACTGTTCCTCGACTGGCATTGATAAGGTAACTTCCCCTTTTCATTTTCGAGAGTTCTTTTTCACCAATCATGTTCATGGTCTCTGGAATTTCTGGAACGTGAAGAGTCACAAAATCAGAAACACTTAATAACTCATCCAAACTTTCAGAGGCAACAGCATTTCCCAAAGGTAATTTTTTTAATGTATCAAAAAAGCAAATTTTAAGACCCATGGCCTCGGCTAAAATACTTACCTGACTGCCTATATGACCGTAACCTATAATCCCCAAAGTTTTACCACGAACTTCTTTAGATCCCTCGGCAGACTTAATCCATTCCCCTTGATGTGCCTTGGTATTGCGATCTCCTAATTGTCTTGAAAGGGAAATCATTTCAGCAATGACGAGCTCAGCAACAGAGCGCGTATTAGAATGAGGAGCATTGAAGACGGCAACACCATGATTTTTAGCTGCAGCTAAATCAACTTGATTGGTGCCAATACAAAAACATCCAATCGTAGTGATGCTATTGACTGAATCCAAAACCTTTTTAGTAATTTCAGTCTTAGACCTTATGCCTAAAGCTCCATACTTTGGTAAAAGAGCAATAAGCTCCTCCTCGGATGGCGCATAGGCAAGAAGATCGACCTGATAGCCTTCGCTTTCAAGACGTTCTTTGGCCACAGGGTGAATATTTTCAACTAAAAGGATGCGAGGATTATGGTCTTTCATAAGAAATAGTTTAATGAAATGTCTTACAATAGCTAGAAAATCTTGAGAATACTTCACATGCCGCTAGGCAGCTTTTTTCTTTTTAGGGGGAACTTCAACCCCGGCGTGAGTTGAGACTGATTTTCCTGCTTTTTTATCTTTTCTCGCCTTCTGGATGGTTTTCTTAAGTGGCATAAACGCTCCTAATGAAGTCTGGCGAATAAATCATTTTGAATATCTTTAACGCCGGGAATGACTTTAATTTTATCCTCCACTTTTTCAATGGTAAGCGCATCCCCGACCTCACCTTCAAGTGTCACGACTCCTTGTTCAATATTAAAATGAATTCCTGAAAGATTTAACTTCTCCAAGAGTTCCATGACTCTCTCGTGTAACTCATAATCCAGAGGTGTGACAGTTATCTTGGGGTCTTGTTGATTTCCATTCATATATGACTCCTCTTCAAAATCATATTTTAGACTTAAAAAACCAAAAATCAATTTAGTGAAAAGATTTACTCACTTATTCCAATGGTATGAACTTTGCTACTTATTCAATTAAACGAATTTCTCAGCTAAGGAGAAAAGTATGGAAAAATGTGATCAATGTGGGAATGCGTATGAGCACACCTTTCATGTGACAATGAAAGGTTCAGATTTTACTTTTGATAGTTT
>CAMASK010000051.1 GCA_945860895.1 Bacteriovorax stolpii | reverse complement strand
TGGCTCTCGGCAACGGAATAAAAGAGCCTTCTCCTTCTGAGAAGAAGAATATCAATATCGCCCGAAAAAGTATTGTGGCGGCCAGAGACATTCCTCAGGGTGAATTATTCACCACTGAGAATATAACTGTGAAACGTCCTGGAAGCGGTATTAGTCCTATGAAGTGGGAATCAGTCCTTGGCCAAAAAGCGGTCAGGAAATTCTCTCAGGATGAGTTAATAGAAATATGAAAAAAATCTGCGTTGTCTCCGGAACTCGGGCCGATTATGGCCTCTTGTACTGGACTATGAAAGAAATCCAGAAATCAACTGAACTTAAACTTCAAGTCATAGCCACGTGCATGCATTTAGATTCTAAGTTTGGCGAGACCTGGAAGAATTTCCAAGCTGATGGTTTCCCAATAGATAAAAAGTTGAGTCTTGGAGAGTTACTTGACTCTCGCTCGTCAGTTATTGATCAAGTTTCAACTGGTCTTAAAGGTTTTTTTGAAGCCTTTAATGAATTGAAACCAGACCTGATTTTAATTCTTGGTGATCGTTATGATGTGATGAACCCAGGTGCAACCATAAGCGGAAATGTGACAATTGGTGATGGGAATTTACTTGGGACAGGGTCAACGATTCTTCAAAATTTAAGTATTTCTAATAATAATATTATCGGAGGGAACGGGCTATTAAGTAAAAACGTCCTCAACGATAAAGTAATGATAGGTGTTCCGTGCAAAGAACTAATAAAAGTAGGGAATTAACTTGTTAACCACTATTGTGACTTTTTTATACCCAGGAGCTGAGAAATGGATTTCAAGTTTTCATCAAAGCCTGCTTGATCAATCGGATAAAAACTTTAACGTTATTGCTTTCCAAGACCAAGTTTCTCTTGAGCTTTTCTTTCACCCACTTGACTTAGACATCGAATTTGTTGCCATTCAAGATGCTTCAACTCCTTATGAAGTAAGGCTAAAGGCACTTGAGCATCTAAAAAAAATTGATAACGACTCACTTTTCATTTTTAATGACATCGATGATCAACTTGCCCCGGAAAGAATTAAAAGTACAAAGAAGATTTTTCAAAACGAAGAAGTAAAATTTTCATTTTGCGATCTTTCTTTAATGGATAAAGATGGAAAGATTTTTACTCGAAACATTTGGCGAGAGCGAACCCCAAATACCTTAAGTTATCATGATTTCACGGATTGGAACATGATAGGTTTTGGAAATACAGCTTTCAGGGGAAGTCTTATCCCTCAAGAGTTAATTAGCTACATCGCAAAAGTCACTGCAGGAGATTGGTTCTTTTTTTATTGCCTTCTTAAACAATCAAACGAAAAAATTTATTTCTTAAACGAGGATCTAGTCTATTACAGGCAGCATGACAGCAATGATGCGGGTCTTGCAGGTATTAGGGAAGATCGTTTACTGATTGAAATTAAAGTGAAAATTCAACAATTCTCTGCGATTAGTTCAAAATACCCCGATTCAGAGTATGGAACCAAGCTTTCTGCCTATATAAAACTAGAAAAATTTATACAGAACAGAAGCAATCGGTTAATCTATTTAGCTAAAATAAAAGAATTTGTTCGATCCGATCAATATTGGTGGGAACATATAAAAACCCTTGAAGAAGTAGGACTAAATGACGATAAAAATTAAAAATTTTGAAATTAAAGATTACAACACTCCGTACGTTATTGCTGAGATTGGAGCAAATCATAATGGAGACATGAATCTTGCTCGAGAAATGATAATATCGGCAATAAAATGTGGAGCACATGCAGTAAAGTTTCAATCTTGGACTCCCTCATCACTAATATCAGCTGAAGAGTACAAGAAAAATCAAAAATATAATGATAATCCAAAAAAGCATTGGGGTTCACTTGAAGAGATGGTTACAAGATACTATCTCAAGGAAGAACAGCACGCTGAGCTTAAAGAATTTTGCCACCAACACAATATCGATTTCTGCTCAACTCCTTTTTCAATCAAGGAAGCTGACCTACTAAAAAGCTTAGATGTCCCTTTTTATAAAATAGCTTCAATGGATGTGAATAATTTAAGACTCTTGAAGCACGTTGCGTCTTTCAATAAACCAATTTTAATATCCACTGGTATGGCCAAATTGGGAGAGATCGAAACAGCAATAGAGACAATGGTGAGTGAGGGTAATAATCAAATTATCCTGCTACATTGCATCTCCATTTATCCACCACTTAATAAAGACATAAATTTAAACAATATCATTTCTTTAAGACAGAACTTTGGGTTCCCTGTTGGTTTTTCAGATCATTCGATTGGTTATAGTATCCCTCTGGCTTCAGTTGCACTAGGAGCATGCGTAATAGAGAAACATTTTACAACAGACAAAAATCTTCCCGGTTGGGATCATGAGATTTCTGCTGACCCTATGGAACTCGAAATTATTTGTCGTGAAAGTATCAACATTCAAGAATCCATGGGGTCTTTCAAACGAATTATAAGTGATGCTGAAATGGAGAAGCGAAAAAAGTTTCGAAGAAGTATTGTAATTAGCAAAGACCTTCTAGCGGGAACAATACTTAAAGATGCTGACTTAGATTTTAAACGTCCAGGAACTGGTATCTCACCAGATCTAGCAAACTCTATAATCGGCAGAAAATTAAAAGTCGACTTAAAATCTGATGAGTTACTAAAACTTTCGGATTTAGAATAGAATGATTGCTTTAATTCCAGCCAGAGGTGGATCCAAAGGTTTACCAGGTAAAAACATATTGCCATTCAAGGGTAAAGCTTTAATTGAATATACAATTAATTTGGCAAAAGAATCTGGATCAATTAAAGATGTATTTGTTACCACTGATTCAAAGGAAATCGCAGATGTGGCGAAAAAAGCCGGCGCTAAAATTCCTTTTCTTCGGCCAGCTGAGCTTGCAAGCGATACCAGCTTGGCCATTGATACTTATCTTCATTTTATACAATATTATGAAGAAAGAATTCAGAATCTTGATGAGATCATGGTCCTACTCCCGACTTCACCTTTAAGAGAAATGAAGGATATTGAGTCAGGAATTGAAATATTTAAAAATAAAAATGCAGATTCGGTCATCAGCTGTGTAAAAATGAGTCATCCGTTAAGCTGGATTCGTAATATTGATAAATATGGAAGGCTTACAACGATTTTTGATGTTACAATTAAAAACAGGCAAGATGACAACGTAATGTATGTCCCAAATGGATCAATCTATATATTCAAGACAAGCATTCTTAAACAAAAAAAATACTATACGGATAATACATATGCGTTAGAGATGCCTAGAGAGAGATCAGTAGATATTGATACAGAATTAGACTTTTATTTAGCAGAGAAATTATATGAACGAAAAAATAGTTAAGAAAGTACTGCTTTATAAGCGTGAAATGCTGTTAGAGGAATTAATCAAAAAGATTGATTCCAACGGTGATGGTTTCTTAGCATTAATAGATGAGCATAAGAGACTATACGGTGTCGTAACTGATGGTGACATAAGACGAGCATTTCTCAACAAAGAAACAAATATAGATAAAATTATAAATCGGACCCCGATGAGCTTGCCTTATGGCACACCATTGGAGAAAGTAATTAGCATCTTAAAACGTAAGCATCGCCGTCAGATGCCAATCGTTAATGAGATCAATGGTCTCGTTGATATCATTACACTTGATGAATTGGAGTTTGATACTTTATTTAAAGAAGCTGTCGTAATAATGGCCGGAGGTATGGGTACAAGATTAGGCGAATTAACAAAAAACACACCTAAGCCAATGCTTAAAGTTGGCGACAAGCCTATCCTCGAACATATTATAAACAATTTTCAAAAGTATGGTTTCGGGAATTTCATAATTTCTGTAAATTATAAATCTGATGTCATTATGGACTATTTTCAAAATGGTGACAGGTTAGGAGTTGATATCTCTTATATTGAAGAAGATAAGCCTCTTGGAACTGCCGGTGCGATTTCCCTTTTAGAAGAGCGACAAATTACCGAAGATGTAGTTGTGATAAATGGTGACGTTTTGGCAAATGTCAATTTTTCTGATCTCCTTGAATTTCATCGAACATCTAATGCCGACTTAACCGTTTGTTCGAAAGAATTTAGATTTAATATTCCTTATGCCGTTTTTGAAACAAATGAACAGGATCAGTTGATCAGTTTTAAAGAGAAACCTGATCTCGATTTTTGCGTCAACTCTGGCATTTATGTCCTAAGTGCGAAAATGATTTCATCTTTACCAAAAGATACCTTCTATAACATGACTGACCTCGTTCAGTTAGCATTAGAAAAGAAAGAAAATATAAAAGTCTATAAAATTAAGGATTACTGGGTCGATATTGGTCAAATTCAAGATTACGAAAAAGCGATAAAGGAAATCTAAAGGAAAGATTTTTGGTTTTTTTAATGGAGACGTGGAGCAAGTCCAATAATGCGCATCTTTAAACTGCGATTTAATTTGATAATGGTTTTTTTTTACATTGAGGTTGCGTGCTTAATTTAACTACTGCTGCATATTTTTTTTTAGCCACAGGAATCCTGACTTCCGTAACGCTAATTGGCCTTCATCAGATACTTTTATTTGTGCCATTAAGTTATTATCTCTATAAGTCGTTCTCAGAAAAAAGAAATTTGTTCTCATTGAGTTCTATTTTATTAACCGCGTTTATCATTTGTTGCCTAATTAGCCTTGCAGTCAATCTTGATGATATAAAAGACTTATCAAAAAGCATTGGAAAACTAAAATTTATTTTCCTTTCTTTAGGTGGGATCTCTACCCTTTATTACTGGCTACCTAGAGTGAAGCCTTCCCACTTAAAGGTTATTATTCATAGCTTTTTCTGCTCCATTATTGCCTCAGGTGGCATTGCGATTTATCAGGTCGCCATGACAGGGGAAAGAAGCAGGGGGTTTATTGGAGTCATGAGATATGGCTATGTATCTGCAATGATTCTTACTTTGCTTTTTGCAATTCTCATACAAAGAAAGAATCTCAAATTTGATTTTAATTTTAAACTCGGGATGACTGCCCTGCTCTTCTGCTTTGTGGGACTTTTTCTGACTCAAACCAGAGGAGCGATGGCGGGTTTCATGAGTGCTTTGCCTTTTGTGCTCTATTTCTATAAACCCAAATGGGGAATTGTTTTTGGCATTATCTCTACAGTCCTGATTTCTATCGTCGCCACTGCCTATCTTTTTGGATCTAGTACTGAAAATAAATTTGGTAGCCGATTTTTAAAATCCAAAAATGAGACAGGTGATCTTGTGAGAAGGGAGCAGTGGCAGTCAGCTATCATAGCGACGAAAGAACATCCGTTATTTGGATGGGGCTATGGTAACTTTTATACCCAAGTAGGAAGAATCAAAAAAGAAAACAATATGCAGACCGCTTTCTATTCCGATGCCCATGCTCACAATACTTTTCTGGAAGTTGCTGCGGGCACAGGATTAATTGGTTTTTCAGTCTTTTTACTTTGGCTTATCACTTGGGCTTATGAATGTTTTAAATTGGAGAATTCCCTAAGAGGTATCTTCGTACCTTTTGGTGTTTGCATGATTATTTCATGTCAGTTTGA
Source organism: Bacteriovorax stolpii (assembly GCA_945860895.1). Classification (GTDB taxonomy): domain Bacteria; phylum Bdellovibrionota; class Bacteriovoracia; order Bacteriovoracales; family Bacteriovoracaceae; genus Peredibacter. The sequence goes on along the minus strand of CAMASK010000051.1, from coordinate 13,504 downwards.
AGTTATATTTGATTCTAGTAATATGGCATTGTTCTTTGCAGCATACACCTTGTCCCAAGTCGCCCGTTTATTAATGAGTAAGACCGCCTAAATGAATTTCAAAAAACTACTGGTTAGTAATCAAGGTGTTAAGAAATACTTCCATAATACGCTATGGATGTTCCTAACTTATGGTCTTAGGTTGTTTACCGGATTTTTTGTTGGCTTATGGCTCGCCAGGTATTTGGGGCCCACTGAGTACGGCATTTACAACTATGTTATCTCACTGACTACCATTTTCATCACGATTGCATCTTTTGGTACAATTGAAATCATTGTAAAAAGAATCCTGCATTCTGCAGAAAAAGAATATGAAGTCCTAAAAACCGGATTTGATCTTCGCCTTTTGCTTTCTCTGATTTTATTCTTACTCCTGTGGCTATACGCTTATTTATTCGAAACAAGCTCAGAAGTTCAGAGTTTCATTTTGATCTCGTCTTTTGCTCTTTTCTTCCAGCCTTTTGAAGTTGTTGATTCCTTTTTCAGGGCAAAAATCCAGGTAAGAAAGTCATCCATTGGCAGGATGGCGCAACTGGTAATATCCTCTGGCACTAAAGTTAGTTTAATCGTCTATGGAGCTCCTCTAAAGTGGTTTTATTTTGTATTCGTTGGTGACGCTGCTTTTTATTCAGCTCTTATTTTGGTGGCTTTTTTAAAGGAGAATAAGAGTTTTTTCTCGAAAACGTTCTCGACCTCTTTAATGAAAGAAATTGCTTCAGAATCATTTCCTTTAATGGTTATTGCTGTCACATCTCTCATGCTTGCAAGATTTGATCTGGTAATGATCGGGAATATTTTAACCAAATCTGACGTCGGTTATTATTCAGCAGGTTCAAAGACGATCGAAATTGGGACACTCTTCTCAGTATTAATTTCATTATCGCTCTATCCCGCAATTTTAAACGCAAAGAAAACAGATGCTGCTCTCTATATGAAACGTATGGTTATGCTTAATCGATTGTTAGTTTGGGGTGGAGCAGCTTTAGCCGTTCTGGTTTATTTTAATGCAGATTTAATTGTCAGGCTTTTGTTTGGTGTGAAATACAGTTCATCTGTTCCTATTCTTAAGTTACTCAGTTTTAATATCCTCTTTATCAGTTTCTATCAGGTCAGTTATCGTTGGTATTTATCGGAAAACCTTCAAAAGCTCATGATGTATAAAACTCTATGTGCTGTGACCTTTAATATCTTGCTGAATTTTTTTCTTATTCCTAGATATGGAATAAATGGTGCTGCTGTAAGTTCAATTATCACTTCTTTTATTTTTCATTTCTTGTTTGAGTCTTTTTTTAAGAAAACGAGAGAATGTTTTAGGATAAACACTTCTTTTTTAAGAATTGGCCTTTAAACTTCGTTAATTATAAACTTTAAATATTTTCTCTGCAATTCTCGCCAGACTCGCATACAAAAAGATTTAATTAAGGAAAATGTACTTATTGCCTGATCAATCATGGCTACGTTAGGTGTTCTGAATTTACCAAAAGTAAATTGGGTACAATTAAAATTGTAATGTGAGAAGTCTTGCCCTTTGTCACACATGATATAGTTCCCATATTTAAGAACGTATGAACTAGAAAGTGGTTTAAGTGTATTAGTAAAAACTTGATCTTCCATTTCAGAGATTGTTTTTGGTTCATAACAAAATCCGAGGCCTTTATAAAATGCCGCCCCAATTAAAACGACTGATTTAGCGCTATAAGCTGCTTCTACCCCTACCGAAGTTCCAAAACTAACAACAACTTCCGCCGCGTCAACCAGTGCATAGGTACTAACTTCAGAATCAGCAGAAATAACATGGACTCTAGTATTGTTGGAAATTGTGTATAAATCTGTATGGTATTTGTATTTTATTTTTTTTAGATTTGGATGAATTCTTAAATAGACTTCAGTGTTAGGATATTTTTCAGCACATTTAAAAATGTGATTAATGCCTTCTATTTGAGAATGAAATAATTTATTTTCCCAATCAGTTCCAACGGCAGCAAATTCATCTTCTGAACTATTAAATATAACAATATTGCGCATTTTCGGATTCCACTCTTTGGGCAGAAGTCCAGTTTTCTGGTCTTTCACATAGACCTTGTCACCTGCAAAAGAGGCGTTACGTCTATTCTGGAAAAACTTCGAACCAAGTTCATGTGCCTTGGATTCATTTTTTAGCCATTCTTCATCCAATTTTTTCTGAAAATAGGAAATAGAATGAGGCAGGTCATTTAGGTAAGTAATCTTTTTAAAACTTCCTGTGAGATTAGTAGGGTAATCTTCCAAAATATGTACATCAATTCCTTTGGCCCTAAAATATCTTAAAAATGGTCTGCTTTCCGGCAACCTTCCATTGTAGACATAAATTTTATCAGGTTTTTCCATCTTATCAATTTTTTCACACAACAATGACAAACGAACTGCCGATTTTAGCATTTTAAATAAGATGTCATGACAAAAAGGAGAGAGAACAGGATTCATGTTTCGCGTATTCGAAATAAAAGACGATAAGGCAGCATAGCCTACATCAATCCCTTTAAACGTTTTCATTTTTAAATCCGCTAATGTTTCAAACTTGAAATCATAATTTTCAAGCTCTTGTTCAAATTCAATGGATGAAAAATCATTCAATGTCTTATGCTGAAAATCTACGCCCAAGAACTTAGTTAAATTGCTTTTGTAGTCACTAACACAGATTTTACAAAACATTTTACTCTTTAAGGGATTGCTATAACAACTATCCAAGCATCCACCACAGGTAATATAAGTCACATCATGCCCATTCTTCTTGGCCACAAGTGCTTCGTCAATCATGACACCAAATTGTGGAATCATTGTTGAATTTGGATCAAAAACGACTATTTTCATACAGTAGGCAACCTTTTACAAAATACTTCATATTTTAACTCCTACGGATGCCTATGTGTAGGGAAAAACAAACACAGTCTTTCGAACGAAATCGCTAAAGTGTTTGACGCGGATGACAATCCAAGGCATATCTCATAGACATTCTTCTCATTTAACGCAAAAATATAGCAAATATATATTGAAGGTTTTTATGTCTGATTTTCTTCCATTTGCTCTCCCCGATATTGGTGAAGAAGAGGTTCAAGAAGTCGTATCTTCTCTACGCTCTGGTTGGATCACGACAGGTGGTAAAACCAAACAATTCGAACAAGACTTCTCAGATTACTTGGGCACTGGGCTTGAATCGATTTCAGTTAACTCTGCCACTGCTGGTTTGCATCTGGCACTAGAGGCTTGTGGTATCAAGGAGGGCGATGAGGTCCTCACCACTCCCTATACTTTCACGGCCACTGCTGAAGTGATTCGATATTTAGGGGCCCACCCAGTTTTCGTGGATATTGATAAAGATACTTTCAATATTGACCCTAAATTACTCGAAGCAAAATTAACTTCTAAAACCAAGGCTATCATACCTGTTCATTTTGCTGGATTGGCCTGCAATATGATTGAGATTTTAGAATTCGCTAAAAAGCATAACTTAAAAGTCATTGAAGACGCTGCTCACTCACTGCCAACAAAGTATCAAGGCAAGATGATTGGCACACTCGAAAGTGACGTCACTGTTTTTAGTTTTTATGCCACTAAAACCATTACAACTGGTGAAGGTGGAATGATCGTAACGAAAAATCCAGAAATTGCTAAGCGCTGCCGCACAATGCGTCTTCACGGGATAAGCCGCGATGCTTTTGATCGCTACACTTCGAAAAAGCCGTCATGGTATTATGAAGTGGTGGCACCAGGCTTTAAATATAATCTAACGGATATTGCTTCTTCTATTGGCATTCATCAATTAAAGAAAGCCGATCGTTTTCAGGCGAGACGGGAAGAAATGGCATTAAAATATATGGATGCCTTCAAAGAACTTGATCTCATTATGCCCCCCAAGGCAGAAGCTGGAGATCTTCACTCATGGCATTTGTTTGTGATGAGGTTGGGTGAATCTGTTAAGACCTCTCGTGCGGACTTTATTCAAGAGATGTCTAATATGGGGATTGCGTGTAGTGTTCATTTTATTCCCCTACATATTCAGCCGTATTGGAGAGAAACTTACAATCTCCAAGAGAATGATTTTCCAAACGCGCTTAATAATTTTATTCATGCCGTAAGCCTTCCGCTCTATACAAAAATGACAGACGATGATCAGAATCGAGTGATTAAGGCAGTGAAAACTATTATATGTGGCTAGGTAAACGTTTTTTTGATTTTTTCTTTGTTCTTATTGGCCTCATCGTACTGAGTCCCATTTTTGTAGTTATATCTATTTGGATCAAGACAACAAGTAAGGGACCAGTCTTTTACCGTCAGCTGAGGGTAGGAAGAAATGAAGTTCCTTTTAAAATTTATAAATTTCGTACCATGTATGTGGATGCAGACAAGCGTGGCCTGCTAATTACGGTTGGCGAAGATGCCAGGATTACTAGCTGTGGCAAAGTTCTCAGAAAGTATAAAATTGATGAGCTTCCTCAACTCATTGATGTGCTTTTGGGGAGAATGAGCCTAGTTGGACCGCGTCCAGAAGTTCCTCTGTACGTTGATAAATATCCTAAGCACTTACGTCAAAAAGTTTTTAAAACGAGGCCAGGCATCACAGACTGGGCTTCCATTGAATACAAGGATGAGAACACCATCTTGGCCCAAGCTGAAAATCCGGAAAAAGCTTATATCGAAGTCGTTCTCCCAAACAAGCTTAAGTTTGTTGAAAAGTATTTGGATAACGCCTCTTTTACTGAAGATTTAAAAATTATTTTCCTCACATTCTTTAAGGTCTTTGGACGAGGTTCTAACTGATGAGTTATTTTAATTCCATCGTAAATCTACAACGTCGTTATAAAATCATTGTGATGATGCTTTCCGATTTTTTGCTTTTACCTCTCGCTTTTTATTCCTCAGTTGCTTTAAGAATTGGAAGTTTTGACTATGTCGAATTCCAAGAATTTTGGTGGCTAGGAATTTGCGTTCCTTTCATGATGATTCCAATATTTATCCGGATCGGTCTTTATCGCGCCGTCATCCGTTACATGGATTTTAAACTTTTGTGGACCATCTTCTATGGTTGCACAATTGGTGTTTTGCTTTTAACCGCAGTCATTACAATGACGAGAATTGTCACCTTCCCACGAAGCAGTATTGGAATTTTTTGGATCTTTGCCGTGGCCTATCTTGGGGCCACTCGTCTTCTGGCCCGCGGAATTCTTAAAAATGCCGAAACTCGAATTCATAAAATTAAACGTGTTGCTATTTACGGTGCCGGTCGAGCAGGGATGCAAATTGCTTATGCGCTGACCACTTCACGTGAATATTCTCCCGTTCTCTTTTTCGATGATGCTCCTGAGTCTCAAAGATCAAGTGTCTTGGGTCTTCGAATTTATTCACCTTCTAAAATGCTTCGCATGATTGAGAAATATAATATTGATGAAATTTTACTCGCCATGCCCTCGGTAGCAAGATCAAGACAAAAAGAAATAATTGAATCTTTAGAAAAAATTGGTGTTAAATTAAAAATACTTCCTGGTGTGGCCGATGTGGTTTCTGGGAAAGTTAGAATTGAGGATATTCGTGAAGTGCAAATTGAAGATTTACTTGGTCGAGATGAAGTCACTCCAAGAGAAGATCTTTTACAGGCTTGTATTTTAGGTAAAGTGGTTTGTGTAACTGGTGCAGGGGGATCAATTGGTTCTGAACTTTGTCGTCAGATTGTTCGTCTGAATCCTAGGAAAATTGTTTTTGTTGAACAAAATGAGCTCGCCCTTTATGAGATAGAGCGAGAAATTTTGTCTTTATCGCCTCGTTGCACTGTTGTCGCTACTTTACTTAATATCAATGATGAACAAAAATTGCAGACGCTATTTAAAGAGCACAAGATTCAAACCATTTACCATGCAGCTGCTTATAAGCATGTTCCTATCGTTGAATTGAATCCGGCCGTCGGAATAATTAATAATGCGATTGGGACTCTTTCCCTCGCAAATGCTTCCATTGAAATGAATGTAGAACACTTTATTTTAATTTCTACTGATAAGGCAGTAAGACCCACAAATGTTATGGGTGCTTCGAAAAGAATGGCAGAGATGATTCTCCAATCTATGGCAGAAAAGAAACCTAAGACAATTTTTAGTATGGTTCGATTTGGTAATGTTCTGGGGTCTTCAGGTTCAGTAGTTCCGCTATTTAGAGAGCAGATTAAAAAAGGTGGCCCAATTACTGTGACTCATCGGGAAATTACCCGGTATTTCATGACTATTCCTGAAGCTGCACAATTAGTCATTCAAGCAGGAGCAATGGCGTTGGGAGGAGATGTTTTTGTACTCGATATGGGAAAGCCTATTAAAATATATGATCTCGCCAAACGAATGATTGAACTTAGTGGATTTGATTTAAAAGATCAGGAAAATCCAAATGGTGATATTGAGATCGAGTTTACTGGTTTGCGTCCTGGTGAAAAGCTTTATGAAGAGCTTTTAATCGGAGATAATGTATTGGAAACGAATCATCCACGAATCATGAAGGCGAATGAAAAATTCATCCCTTGGCATGAATTGCAAAATCATCTATCTGACATAAAATCTAAATGTATGACTGGAGAGAAAGTAGAAATTAAGCTTTCTTTAAGTAAAGCCGTTAAAGAATTTACACCTCAAATAGATTAGTCCAAATAGTTCTATCTTTTAGAGATTTTTTTTCATGTTTTAGTCAAACCTCATCAATTTAAACTTTCAATCCTTGGCCCCCATTTCTCATAGAAGGGATTTGGGAAGAGGAACGCTCACGTTCCCCACTAGTACATTTCAAAGTTCCTATGGACCCTCTTCGGTGTTTTACGACACCGGGTCTGGGATGAATATCCCAGGCTTTCCTCTTCCCAACATCATCATACTACTTTTCAGGTTGATGAAAAATGTAAAAAAGGTGTCACATACCTTTTGGACTCATCCCTGCAAAATAATTAATGGCATTTTCAACGTGCAGGTTTCCACTTTTGTAGGATCTTTTGAGATTTGCCACAATCTGGTAAGCTTTTTTAGGTTTCAGCTTCTCCGCGTAGTAAAGAAGAGAGGTCGAAGGTTTATCATCACTCCATTTTACCTCAACTAACTCCTCGACTTGATTATCTTTGACGATCACGAAGTCCACTTCACGACCTTCTTTGTCGCGGATATACTGCAGTTTATAGGAGTGGCCAGTGGAATCTTCTAAAAAATGAATTCGCTTAAGAAGATGATTCGCAACCAAGTTTTCGAAAATGGCCCCCTCATCTCCATCAACATCCGCATTATCAAAGAAGTAGATCTTTGGAGGTTTTTGAATCGCACGAGGGAGATTTTTCGTATAGGGATGGAGAGTGAAAATCATGTACATTTTTTCAAGAGAATCAACCCATCGTTTAACAGTAAGTGGTGCTACATGTAAATCTTGGGCTAAGTTTGAAAAAGTGATGATCCCACCAACCCTGGATTTTAATAATGGAATTAATAGTGAGAGTGTTTGAATATCTTTTATGGCCTCTAAGTCTCGAATGTCATCTTTAATGATTTTTTCTGTTCTTTCTCTTCTCCATCTTCTGGCTTCCACTTCGTCATTGTCTAAGAAGGGCTCCGGAAATCCACCAACTTTCATGAGTCGCTGAAAGGCATCCTTTGCGCTCATTCCTTTTGGGATTTCATGTAAGGAAAATGGATGAAGTCGCCAATAATGGTAACGTCCTAAGAGTGAATCTCCACCTCGGCGGTAAAGATCAAGTCTTGCGCTTCCAGTTACAATGAATTGGTGCTCGTCCTTAAACTTATCATACTGACCTTTGATCCAATTTTTCCATCTTGGGAATTTGTGAAGTTCATCAAAAACAATGAGATTGCCTGATCCAAGCCATTTTTGTTCTAAGATGGCCTTTCTGTCCTCATCTGCATCCCAATTAAAGTAGTTTGATGGGACTTTATGCGTCTTAAGAAGATTCCTGGCCAATGTCGTTTTACCACATTGTCTTGGTCCACCTATGAAGACCATTTTTCTTTTAAGATCTTTTTCTATGTATGGGGTTAGATATCTCATATGGCCATTTTAACATGCTGGTTAAAACAGTCAAGTCTATTTTAACCAGCATGTTAAAACAGCCATAATAAAGGTGTCACGTACCTTTTGATCCACACCAATACACATGTTAACTGCTCTGCCAGCTCGAAGTTCTTATGCTTATTTAGAATCCGAAAAAGACTAGTGCATAGGAGATTTTTTTTCAGCTTCAAGCCAGACCCAATCAATTTCAACAATTTAAACTTTCAATCCTTGGCCCGAATTTCTCATAAAGGGAATTTGGGAAGAGGAATGCTCACCGTTCCCCGCTCGTACAGTTCAAAGTTCCTGTGGACCCTCTTCGGTGTTTTACGACACCAGGTCTGGGATGAATATCCCAGGCTTTCCTCTTCCCAACATCATCATACCGCATTTTCGGTTGGTGAAAAATGTCAAAAAGGTGCCAGATACCTTTATCTTTCTTCATCTTCCAAAAAATTCTTAGGTGATAGGTTATTTATTTTTCAGCTTCAAGTCAGACCCAATCAATTTCAATAATTTAAAATTTCGATTCTTGGCCTAAATTTCTCAATTGAGGATTTTGGGAAGAGGAACGCTCACGTTCCCCGCTCTGGCATTTCAATGTTCCTGTGGACCCTCTCCAGTGTTTCAAGCACCGGTTCTGGGATGAATATCCCAGGCTTTCCTCTTCCCAACTTCATCATACTACTTTTCAGGTTGGTGAAAAATGTAAATAAGGTGCCAGGTACCCTATGTCTCGACCATTATTAATTCGCTCGCAAAAACATCCCTACCACATCACAGGTAGATGCAATAACAAGGAGTTTTTTCCGCTACCGCTTAATGAAGTTTGGCCCATTATGATGAAGTATTTAAGGCGCTGTCACGATGAACATAATCTGGCCATTCATGCGTTTGTCTTAATGGGAAATCACTTTCATCTCCTCTGTCATACTCCTCAAGGAAATATCGATGAATGTATGCATTTATTTATGCGCTCCACTTCAGTGGAAATAAGTGAGCGGGCAAAATCCATGAATCATCTGTGGGGAGGTCGCTATCGCTGGAGTCTGATTGAATCCCAGAGGCATTACTATCAGGTGTATCGCTATATTTATCAAAATCCCATTCGTGCTGGACTTGTAAAAAATGTGCAGGATTATAAATGGAATACTCTAGGAGGAGGGCTCCCTTTTCCGTTGCATACCAGTGTGCCTTTGTCTTTTTGTGGGGAAGAGGGGGAACTGGTTTGGCTTAATGAGCGATATGAAAATGAAGATATTGATTTGATTCGCTTGGGGCTACGAAAACAGTATTTTGATTTGAGTCAGAGAAGACTGAAAGCGTTTAATAAACTATCAGTTCCTCCTTCAAATTAATACCCCAACTCTCTCTGCACATTCACATCATAACTACAATTCTCTCCACTGACTTCTTCGGTAATCATGTAACGGCCCCGAAAATTTCTCAATCCACCCACTTCAGAAAAAGTTCCATTTAATGACAGCATCTTGCAACTATCTGGATCAAATGAAGTTCCCACTAAGATCCCACAGAAGCGATTATTCATACTTATACCATTGTTTAAAGGTGCATTTAAAAAGGTTCCGAGTGAATGGTTAGGAATACCGACCGTCGTATCATTATAGTAAAAGTAGAGATTAATTTTCTTATCCGTATTAAACTGCAACCCGAAATTATAATCAGGAAGATTGCAGCGATTTCCCGAATCACTTAACTCATTAATTCTCCCCCGATAGATACCGCAATATCCGCTCAAAACACCAAAGCCCACATCGCAGGCAGTGGCAGGAGGTACCTCATCGCTAGATACTGTGGTGACTGCAATAATATTGGTCTGGGCGAGAGTTGTAGAGACCAGGTCTCGCATGAAGATCATTGCCGGGCGTGCACCATTAACCACGGGGCCACCATCTGAAGTGATGGATAGATTACTCACGCCCTGAATGATTCTGGGAAAACGCACATTAAAAACCCGGTCACTAATGCTGGTGGTACCTGATACGGGTGAGCTACTTGAAAAAAAATTATCACTATAGAGCCCCTGAATAGTTTGATCTTTTTCATTCCAGGAAAGTGTGAAGCGAACATTTCGCGCAGATAGGGTGCCCGGCAGCACCGCCGGATAAGTGCCATCTAATCGGTATTGATAGTTTTTTTCCTGGGCCACTATTGAAAATGAACTAAAAATCAGCAGAAACAAGGACAGAAATCGTATTGGAATACTCATATTTCCCCCTTAGAACTCGCCTGATTTTACCAGCTCAAAAGGTACGTGACACCTTTTGTAAATTGGAGCAAAATGATGCCACTTTCATTCTTAAGGAGCTCTAGATGAAGCTTAGCATTATTGGCACTGGTTATGTCGGTCTTGTAACAGGAACTTGTTTTGCAGAAATGGGTCACGATGTGACTTGTATCGATATCGATGCGGCCAAAGTTGAAAGAATGAAGAATGGTGAGTGTCCCATTTATGAACCTGGTCTTGAAACCATGATGCAGGCAAATTACAAAGAGGGCCGTCTTCATTTCTCAAATAACTATGACTCAGTTTCTAAGGCCGACGCGATTTTTTTAGCGGTGGGAACTCCTGCTTCGGAAGATGGTCAGGCAGATCTAAAATATATTTTTGGTGCTTGCGATTCTATCGCGCCTCATTTGAAAAATGGCTCAGTTGTAGTCGTAAAATCAACTGTACCGGTTGGAACAGGTTACAAAGTTCGTGAACACTTAAAGGCTAAAAGTGATAAGAGTTTTTTCGTCGTCAACAATCCTGAATTTTTGAAAGAAGGCTCTGCGGTCGAAGATTTCATGAAACCTGAGCGTATTATCATCGGTTCCCAGGAAGACGCAGCGGCTGAAATCATTGAAGAGCTTTATGAGCCATTTAACCGTCAGGTTAAGCGTACCATTCGTATGTCTAACATCTCTGCTGAAATGACTAAATATGCAGCAAACTGTTTTCTCGCAACTAAAATCTCTTTCATGAATGAAGTGGCCCGTCTGTGTGATATCACTGGTGCTGATGTTGAAGAGGTTCGTACCGGTATTTCAACAGATTCTCGAATAGGGACTCAGTTCCTTTATCCGGGGCCGGGATACGGTGGATCTTGTTTTCCTAAAGATGTTAAGGCTTTGGTTTACACTGCTAAGGAAAATGGAATTCGTTTCAAAATTATTGAAGCGGTTGAAGAAGTAAATAAAGAGCAGAAAAAATATATTTTTGGAAAAGTGTTGAAGCATTTTAACAATAATCTTAAAGGTAAGACGTTTGTTCTTTGGGGCGCAGCTTTCAAGGCCAATACAGACGACATTCGTGATACCCCATCAATTGATACGGCCCTAGCTTTGCATGAAGCAGGTGCTAAAGTTCGCATTCATGATCCGCAAGCTGCCGATCATTTCGAACAATACATGGCCAAATTAAATGTGCCAGTTGATCAATTTGAGAATAAATACGAGGCTCTGAATGGGGCGGATGGTTTAATCGTGATGACTGAATGGAAGCAGTACCGTGCTCCCGACTTTGAAGAAATGAAAACGCGACTGAAAGAGCATGTGATCTTCGATGGAAGAAATCTATACAATACGAAGAAAATTCTCGAGCAGGGATTCACTTACTATGCTATTGGGAAAATGATTAAATAATCCCTTCGAGGATTTTTAAGTTTTTTTGATTATCAAATTTTTCTGAAACAATCATCTGACTATTTTTTGCAAACTCTTCCCTTAACTGGGGAGAGTTTTTAATTTGTAATACATAGTTGGCCATTTCGGCTGCATCAAAAGGCTTGGCGAGAAATCCGTTAATTCCATGCTGGATAATTTCGGAGTTTGAGCTGATATCAAAAGCGATAACCGGAACACCACAGTAAATGGTTTCAATTAATGTATTAGCAGAGCCTTCAAAAAGCGAAGGAAAGACAAAAACATCAAGGGAATTCATAAAGGCAGGAATGTCAGAGACATGTCCAAGTAGAGTGATTTCCTGAGAAAGATTTTTTTGATTAATCAGATTTTGCAATTCTGTTTTTAGTTCGCCATCACCAGCGATCAGGATTTGAAAAGAAATTCCATGAGCCTTAAGGACTTGGGCCATTTCAATTAAATACTTTTGACCTTTTTGAGAAGTCAAACGTCCGGCATTTCCGATAACAAGTTCATTGGATTTTTTTTGATAAAGTTTTTTCTCTTGAGAAATCGGCATTTGCAAATCAAGCCCATTGTAGACCAGCACCATCTTATCTTTAGGAAACCAAGCTTCATTGCCTTCTGAGAGGCTGCGTCCAATTTCCTGTGAGTTAATCACAATCTTCGTTAGCACTTTTTGAAATAACAAGCGATTCAGCAGAGTATTTCGCAAAGGATGAGGCATGCCTCTGCGATAAATAATATTAGTAACACCCGCTAATTTTGCAGCAATTCCGGCACTCTTAAGATCTGCCGGTAAGTTCAGGATAACGGTATCGATTTTTTTTAATTTAAAAAACAGAAACAAGACGAATAGTTTGATGGGATTTAAAAAGGTGAGATTATTAATTCCGAAAAAATACACATTCAATCTCTCGGCAGTACCCTTAGCTCTTAATTCGGAATTGATGTTAGTTACGAGGATAGTCTTATAACCTCGACGCTGGAATTCCCGGGCCGTATTAAAATGCCATTTTTCGCCACCACCCCAGGCCTTATTGGAGTTAAAAAAACAGATGGTTTTAGTCGGGGAACCTTTCATTATCTCTCAGTGCCTTTGCCAAAGCTTTCTACTTTGGTAACTTTTCTCAATGATTAAATTAATACTTCTAACTTTAATAAGCTTACCTCTCTTCGCACAAGATGTCCGTACAGAACGACATCTAGAAGCAGTAGATGCCTTTAAAAATTTACAATTTTTTTATAAGGGTCGAGGCATGGCGATTTCGCCCGATCTTATTAAGCTCTATGGAACTATGAGCCGCGGTAGAGTAGGAACTCAGGATTTGGGTCCTATCTATCAGAGGTGGGGATTAATTTTTCAGGAGAATCAGGCCAAGGGAATTTTCAGTGTCGATTATGAGGGCATGAAAGTTGGGGTTTTGGGTTGCATCGCTTGTCACTCGGGAAAGGCGGCTGGTGAATATATAGTTGGTCTCGGAAATAAAAATATTGATGTAGGTCAAATTGGTAAAGATGCCTACACCGGGATGAAAGTCTGGGGTTCACTGCCTCATTCTAATCCAGCTTTTAAAGCAGTTCATGAACGCTCTCTCGCCTTCACGAAAGGGCTCTCAGATAAATCCATGGCCAATCAAACTCAGGGCCTAGTTCCAACGAGTCTTATTCGTTCATGGTTTTATAAAGTTCAGAATCTTCCTTTTCCTGGAAATTTTCCACGTGGACAGGTTAAAGTTCCACACATGTGGGGTTACGG
>CAMASK010000050.1 GCA_945860895.1 Bacteriovorax stolpii | reverse complement strand
CACTGACAGCTATGCAGTTTCCTACGTACGTCATTTTCCTCTGGCCCGCCTGTTGGTGGGGATCAATCTCGAGATGAACCGCAACCCCTATGGTGAGACCAAAAAGTACTATCTGCAGTACCTTGGACTAATCATGTTACAGAATGCCTACGTCGCTGAGCTTTACCATCACCAACCTGCGAGTGCATTAAGCGATTTGCTTGGAAGCTTTGTAAAAATTGCAATTGCCTTGAGATCTTTTAGGAAAATGCTATTTTCCCTTTATGAAAAAAACAATCATTACTTTAGTTGCACTAACTTCACTCTCTACTTTTGCCGGCGATAGCTTCAGGGCCATGCCGAAAGGGGCTTTGCGGACAGGAAATGTCTCTTTAGGCAGCTATGAGTTTCTCAAAGTTGTCTATGACGAGCGTGATGGTTTTAAACCCCGCGCCAATCAAAAAGTGAAGGTTGAAATTTCAGACGTCAATCAAGAAAGAGATTCTCGCTACATTCAGTATGTGGGACAGATGGGAAGTGAAAATCTTGGTCGCGCTACTAATGTTAATACCAGTTTAAAAGTTAGAGTGATTGAAGGTTCTGATACTTTCGGTTGTACTTTATCTTCAAGTGCCTTGGACGATGGTATGGATTCTATTGGCTATAATGATGCTGAATTGAGTTGTCGAGTTGATGCTGGTAAGAAAAGTTTACTAATTGTTTTGAAAGATTACAGTGAAAATAGAGTCAATGCTGCCAATGCTCATTATGAATTGTTTATTTCCCATCAAAAGAGCGGGTTTTTTGGCACAAAGAAATCATTCAGTGCTGAGATTAAGGCGAACTAAAAATAATGTACTACTAATGAACTCGGAAATAGGCATCTTTATGGGTCAGCGGCGAGGGCCCCAAATTTAAACAAGTCTTTATAAACACGCAACATTTCGTAAATCTTTTTCTCCAGTGCATGGAATATGGGTAATATAGTTATATCGAAAGAGATATTAATTGGGGTTAATCCATGTGGCTTTTTAAGTTCATTTTCCCACTATTTATAATTTCTTGTAATGGCGGAGGTGGTGCTGGATCTTCTTCCAGTAGTGAGAGTGTGGGAACTTGGAAAGTCTCCGGCCTCTTAAGCTATGACTATGTCCCCGCGACTTCAAGCGGCTTGGACTATTCTGCCATAATTCAAAAACCAATGCGTAATATCTATGTCGAAGTGGTAAGAACTGTTGATCAGAAGGTTATTGCAACTGGCCCCACAGACGATAACGGTAATTATTCTTTTGAAATTCCGAGCATCGCTCAAAACAACCCGATCAAGCTAGCAGTGTGGGCCGAAATGAAAAGCCCAAGTGTTATCATTAAGGATAATACCAGCAATAATGCAAAATATGTCGCCTACAGTGATGTTTACGAACTCAATGCCGAGGGAGAAACAATAATTGAAGAAATAAATGCTCCAAGTGGGTGGGGTGTAGGTAACGTTTATAGTACCAAGAGAGTAGCTGCCCCATTCGCAATTTTGGATTCAATATATTCAGCAGTACAAAAGGTTAAAGCGGTAAAACCGTCTATTAGTTTTCCTCAATTAAAAGTTAACTGGAGCACCCTTAATGTAGCAACATCGGGAGCTATCAGTTTAGGTCAAATCGGAACATCTCATTACAATGGAGAAACGGGTGAATTATATATTTTAGGTAAAGAAGGCGCAGACACTGACGAGTATGATCCTCACATCATTGTTCATGAATGGGGTCATTATTTTGAAGACAAACTCTCTAGATCAGATAGTGGAGGAGGCCAGCATTCAGAGGGCGAAACGGTTGAGATGTCTCTCGCCTTCAGTGAAGGATGGAGTAATGCTTTAAGCGCCATTGTACTTGACCCTGATATAGTTCTTAAGGACACATCAGGCTTTAGACAGGGAACTACCGGTATCATCTTTTCACTAGAAACATCCACAGATATCAAGCCCGGATGGTTTTCTGAAGTTTCTAATCAACAAATGATTTTTGATGTCTATGATTCCAATGCTGATACCGGAGATACTCTAAGTTTGGGCCTAGGTCCAATTTTGGATGTTTTGACCGATTACATGAAAACAACTCCTGCTAAAACCACAATCTTTAGCTTTGTGGCCGGACTTAAAGCAGCAAACCCTTCATCTGTATCAGCTTTAAACACCCTCACCTTAAATAAACAAATAACAAATGTTGCTGATGATTTCGGTACTGGAGAAACCAATAATGGCGGACTAGCGAGAATGTTGCCCGTATATAATTCTCTCGCCATAAATGGCTCAGCTGTTAGTGTTTTTATGGGTGGTGGGATCGCAAGAATGAATGAGGCAGATAACAATAGATACTACCGCTTTACTGCAACATCAGCATCGACAAAAGTTTCATGGACATCAACCGATACCTACATAATAAGGGTTATGAGATTGGGTAAAGTTATTTATGAAACAGCAGAAGAGGCAACTGATGCAAGTGTCCTGGGGCCTTTGTATCATATGGTAACCACGACACCTGGTCTTGAATATGTAATACAAGTTTCAACTCACCCCGATTATGTTTTCAATACTTCAAATCCAATAGAGTTTTCAGCTGGATTAAACTAAGGAATCGTAGAATGAAATTTTTATTTTTTATTTTTTGCTTGGTAAGCTTTAGTGCCTCAGCTATAGAGGTCAAGAAACAGCAAAAAAGAATTTACAAGAAAGAAATGAGCTTTAGAAACTTGCCTTGCAAGCAAAAAATATTGCCTGTTAAGGTTAAATATCAAACCACAGACAGGCAAACAACAATTGTGTTTGTAGCAGAAGGTAAAATTAAAAAATTTGAAGTCATTAGGGTTAGTGGACTGGATGATATGAAGATAATTTCATCAGAGTTTCCCGAGAAAAAGGACTTAGTTGAGGGTGATGTTGTTGAAGTTAAAACTGAGTTTGATGCACCCGAAGGTCTTTCATATCTTTCAATTGATATTAAAGGATTAGTTAACGGCTCTGAGAAGTATCAGAATTTCGCCATTGCTGTTGGCGAAATAACTCCTA
This sequence comes from Bacteriovorax stolpii, assembly GCA_945860895.1. GTDB lineage: Bacteria > Bdellovibrionota > Bacteriovoracia > Bacteriovoracales > Bacteriovoracaceae > Peredibacter. The sequence goes on along the minus strand of CAMASK010000050.1, from coordinate 16,312 downwards.
AGCAGCAACTCTTAAATCGTAAAGATGTTAGAAATGGGCCTGAAAGATTTAATAAGAGTGGGTCTGACTCTTCTTCCGATAAAATACATGTAATGCAGCTCCAATCAAAGAAAAAGGGTCCTAAGAAACCTTAGAAGTTACTCTAGGATGCACACTATGGAGTTAAAAATTTCTGCATTTTAATTTTAACTTCCGTCACCACATTCACCAACTTTTTAAGAGTAATCTCATTGAGAGTTCGTGATGACTGAATTTTACTTATCGCTTGGTCTGCTTTTCTATAAAGTCCTTCTCTAACTAACTGGGTAAGATAGAGGGCAATCAAACGTTGATGATCAATACTCAATTGATTGGATTTTGCAAAAATTCTTTTTTCAATTTTGTCCAAAAAGCTAATGTCTGCAGGATAAACTCCCATTTCACGCAGATATTGGTATCTTTGTAAAAGTTCAGATTCTGGATTTTCATCTGATGCCGTAAGCACCATATTGTATGCTGCTTTTAGTTGTAATAAGCGATTGCAAAAAATTGCAGGTGGAAGGCCATATTCTATGCAGTGTTCTGTGTCATAGGGATAAACTTTTATAAGTCTTTCCAGTGAATGGTATGAATTTGAATTATAGCGAACTAATCGAGCTACATCATCGTCGAGCAGTTTATTTTCATCGACAACTTTACCCAAAAACATTTCTTCTCCAGCTGCATATCCTATAATTGGTGTTTCGAAATCATGTGTTCCAGTAAGATCAGAAAATGCCACAAGTTTTTTCATGTCTGCTTCTTGATATAGACTTTGCAGAATTAATTGGTTTGGATCTACTATCTTGATGCGCTTATGAGCAAGATTGATAGTGGGTTCTTCAAATCTTTTGATGAATTCTTTGTGAGAGATTGGTCTTTCTGAGCCTACTATTGCGAGATCTCCATTTGAGACTTGGTATAGCTTTATGTAGCTGAAACTTTTCACAAGATTTGAAATAACAGATAAAACAATTGGCTTATTAATTTCATACAACTGAAGCCATTGAACAAACACTCCCTCTGGCTTGAGCACTTTTTTTACTAATTTATAAAAGCTGAGAGAGAATAAATTTTCCACTCCGACAACCCATGGATTACTCGGTTCAGATACGATCATATCAAGGGTGACTTTTGATTTCTGGGCCTCTCTGGTAAAAAATCGAAAGGCATCATCTTGTATTATGTCGATTTTAGGATTGTGGATGGCTTGGAAATTGTCTTCGTTAAAAAAAGCGCCAGCTTCAATTACAGAGGGAGAAATCTCTAATACTGAAATGTGACCAACGTCTTTTCCTTTGCCAATAATTCCTGCCGTAATCCCTGTTCCAAAACCAATCACCGCTGCTTGTAAATTTTCATTTGAAGGAGCATGCAAATAAGCGAGAGTTCCAAGAAGCAGCATTGTGCTGTAGTCGGAGCTAAAAGTATTTCCGTCGGACTTGCCATTAACAATAATTGAGCGACTGATATTTCCCATAGATTCAGATTCAATTACGGATACAGTTGAATTGGGATCGTCCTTAAAGAATAGAACCCGTCCAGGCTCAGTTGGAATATTGAAGAGACCACGAAAATGATAATCTTCAACCCCTCTATAACGAAATAAGCCGGCATGATGTGATGATCGATTCCATTCGGGAGAGATCGTCACAAATAAGACTAATCCAGCAATAATAGTAATCACCCAGCGAATTTTTTTAAGCATGAACATGAGCATTGCTAAAAGCACCAGCATGAGGCCTAAGTTGATTTTAAATACCGTCTCGAGATTTACAAAGTAGACCAGCACATGGGCCAAGACGATCGCACCAACAACTGTTCCTAGAGTGTTGAAAAAATAAAGTCTGCCACACACCTTGCCATAATCGTCCCGTTTTTTATTAATGAGTGAATAAGCGAGAGGCAGAAGGCGGCCAGCTGTAATAAGAAAGGGAACGAGAATTAATGACATGAGGATAAAAACGGCAATTAAATAAACGGAATAGTTAGAGGGAATAGAAATTAAACTTACTCGTATATGGCTTATCCAGTAAGGCCAATATGGCACAGTAAAATATATAATAAGTAAGCTTACAATAGAGGCCGTAAGTTGAATTAAAAAAGATCTCTCAGTAGTAGGCCGAGAAGAAATTGAAAGACTTCCAATTGCTAAGCCCAAAATAAAAATTCCTACTATAATGGGATAAGTGAAGTGCCCTGTACCCATAGAGAGGCCAAGAAATCGTACAAAAAGAACTTCCAGGCAAATGAGTACTGCTCCATTAATAAAAACAAAGAAGGTGAGAGATTTAGGTCCAAAGCTTTGTGATGCTGATGGAATTTCTTCGCGCTCAAAGATTCGTCCGCTCAATCGATTAAATAAAAAGGTCGAACCAATAACGATATTCACTAAGCCACAAATCATTAGCGAAGTTGAAAGTCCAAAGGATGGGATCAGAAAAAAACCACCAAGAATTGTGCCTATAAAAGCACCCAGATTGTTAATGCCATAGATTTTGCTATGACAGGTATTCACTTCACTCATTTTGTCAGGTACTAGGGCCGTTAAAAGCGGGATCGTTGCTCCCATAAGAAAAGTGGGTGGGAATAGGAGTAAAAAACTTGAAACGATGTCTATTGCCAGGTTAGGGCCGGCAGAATAGGAAAATCCTTGAATTAATCGAAAGTAATAGGGAAATATGATCGCATAAAGACCGATACCACCTTCGATGCAACCATAAATTTTTAAAAAATGTGAACGACTGAAATTTTTTCGCGTGAGTTTTCCCCAAAAGTGATAACCGGTTGCGAGTCCAAACAAAAAACAAGCGATGATAAGACTAACTGAGCGGCTTTCTCCTCCAACAAGCAAGGCGAGGTATTTTTGCCAAACAACTTGAAAAACCAGAGCCGTTGCTCCGGTAAAAAATGTACCCAGATAAATAACAAGACGATAATTTAATTTGTTCATCAAGCTAGCGTACATGGCCAGAGATTATTGAACAATATTTTTTTTAAAAAATAACTACAGCTTCGAATGTCTGAAATTTTTTTTAAAAAAATTGTCTTACGTTTTCCCTTGTAGGGTTCTGAGAGAAAGGTCTAATGCCTTACTCAACATTTGCGCTAATAGTTAAAGATTTCGTTAGAAAAAAGCATTTCTATGCTAAGCACCATGTGCATTCCTCTGTTATGATTAATTTAGTGTTTGTTGACCACTACTAAGGACATGTCATGATGAATTTTGACAAAGAAGCATTGTTAGGTAAATGGAAGGAAGTATCGAGCCTTGCTCAAAAAACTTTTCAAGAAAAAATCTCTGCAGCTGAGCTGGAAAAAGTTAAAGGCAATGTGAATATGATGGTTTCGCTTGTTGAATCAAAACTTGGGGTCTCTAGAGAAGAGGCGCAAAAGAAAGTGGAAGATCTTTTAGGGAAAATTCAGCAGAGTGATTTGAGAAGCAAAGCTGAAGCGACAGCGGGAAAAGTTCTTGAAACAGCGAATGTTCTTTTAGATGTAGTAAAAGAAAAAATTAAAAAGAAGTAAATTATGAAAGTTAATTCTATTTTGGGTGCCATTGGAAATACTCCTCACTTGAGGCTGAATAAATTATTTGGCCATCATCAAGGTGAAATTTGGATTAAGCTCGAAAGACAAAATCCAGGCGCCAGTATCAAGGATCGAATTGCTCTTTATATGATTGAAGAAGCTGAAAAGCGCGGTGACCTTAAAAAAGGCATGACCATCATTGAGCCAACTTCTGGGAATACAGGAATAGGTCTAGCCATGGTGTGTGCCGTAAAAGGTTACGCATTGACCCTGGTCATGCCGGAATCCATGTCTATCGAAAGACGTAAAATTATGGCCGCCTATGGGGCAAAATTTGAATTAACAGCGAAAGAGAAAGGTATTAAAGGCTCAATTGAGAAGGCCAAAGAATTATTGGCCCAAACTCCTAATGCTTGGATGCCAAATCAATTTGATAATAAAGATAATCTCAAGGCCCATGCCGAGACCACTGCTCTGGAGATTTTAAAAGATTTTCCGGAGGGTCTCGATTACCTCATCACAGGTGTTGGTACTGGTGGACATATCACTGCAGTAGGAAAAATTTTAAAAGAAAAATTCGGCACAAAAATTATTGCGGTCGAACCGGCCGATTCTCCTGTGTTATCTGGGGGCCAACCTGGACCGCATCCCATTCAAGGTATTGGCACTGGCTTTGTGCCAAGTATCGTTGATCGCGCTGTGATTGATGATGTGGTGACGATCACTAAAGAGGAAGCTTTTGAAATGGCCCAGCGTTCGGCCAAAGAAGAGGGACTATTCATTGGAATTTCTTCCGGTGCTTCTCTGGCGGCGGTTAGAAAATACTTGGCCAAGACTTCATCTAATGCAAAAATTCTGACGTTTTCTTATGATACCGGAGAGAGATATTTATCCATTCCGGGACTCTTCGAAGTTTAATTTCGCACGGCGACGGCGGCGCCGGAGTAAACCTTAAGAGCACCAGCCTGCTATGATGATTCTTCTTCCCTCCAGGACCTGATGGATCTTGTGCTCAAATCCATAAATGCCAGTAAGAAAGAGAATGATTCCACCAAATGAAGGGGTAGGGATTTGCATAAAATTCTCTTCACCCTTAACTCTAATTGCGAGCCTTCCCCCTTTAACTGCTTCATCGGTGAGGGATAATGAAAAAGCGAAGACTCGTGATCCATCATCATGCCAGATTCCATCTTCTTCCCATTCATTAATTGCATCGCGAATACTAACGATGAATTCAATTTCATTAAAATCATGAAACTTACTCAAAAATTGAAACAGTCGCCCATCTTTAGCGGTTAGTTTTTTGAATTCCTGATCTAGCTCTTTCCACTTTTCTTTTTGGACCAAAGTTCTGATTTCATCACCTAAAGTGAAATGACTGATGTGAAAACCATTGGGAAATAATTCTGGCCACTTAAGCATGCTCTTCCATACAGAGATAAATGGCGTCTGATTTTACCCCGGCCGCAAGAGCGAGCTCTTTAACTGAATTCATCATCCACATGCGCATAGGATGATTATAGCGGACTTTATTATCAAAACTCTTAATCATGGGTGTTCCGTGGATAACGGAATCGGGATAGTTGCGCTCCACTTCGCGGTAAACATCTTTAGTGAAACGAACGACACCCAGTGAAAGATAATCAAGTTCCTTCGTAAGATCTGAATCATTCATCTGGTTTAAGAGTTCTTGATAATCGCTTTTAAACGTATCTTGATAAACAATGGGATCAAAATGAGCGGCAAGCTTATAGCCTCGTTTTTTTAATTCACTCATGGTTTTTAGGCGTGCCTTAGTAGAAGGAGTCTTAAGATCGATTTCTTTTGCTACTTTTTGGGGCGATAAGGAAAAGCTAATGATGAAATTATCCAGGGGTTCTAGTTCTAAAAGCTCTTTGGTATTAACAGATTTGGTTCTGAGTTCAATCACGGCCTTGGGATTTTTTTTACAAAAATCATGATACAAGGCAAGCTCTCCCGTTAAGTGAGTCAGGGCCAGTGAATCTGAAAATTCCCCGGCATGAAACCAAACCCGAGTCCCAGAATTTTCATCCACCGTTTTTTGCATCTCTGCCAGAATTTCTTCATGATTGATAAACAAAACAATATCCGGGCTATTAAAATAGCCTTGCAAATAACAATACTGGCATTCATAAATGCAATTGTAGGCATGGATAAAATAATAATGAGGCTCTCCGGCCGTACCGTACGCGTCTGGGGCCAATTTTAAAAGTTGACCTTTTTTTTCAGCAAGAAATAAATTGAGTGAGTCACGCTTATGCAGATAGGGCTTTTTACTTTTGCCCCAGATCTCATCATAAGTTTTGAGGACTAAAGGGACCATGCCTGTTTTGGATAAGATATTTTGGACTCGTGGAGAATTGAGGATGGCCTCCTCGACATAGATCTTATTCCACATTGAGATGACCGCTGCGAAGATTCTGAAAAGCCTCAAGGGAGAGTTCATTTAATTCTCCAATGACTTTTTTCAGATCCTCGTCTGTCTGAATACTAAAGGAGACTTTCACTTCTGGGGTTTCCCAGGTTTGATCGGTATTGAGGGTAATGCCTTTTTTTTCAAAAGGAGTTTTCCATTTTAAAAGTTCAGATTGAAGTCGTGCTTTTAAAGGATCAACTTTGTCTTCCAGAGTTGATAAAAGCTTCCGCGCTCTGTCTTTAGGTGATAGTTTCAGTTCTCGCAGATTTTCAAAGGGTAGCTCATTTAATATTTCAGCAATTGATTTCTTTTCACGAATGGAGAGCATTTTAACCAAGTGATCAAACTGATGACGAGTGGTAAAGGTAAAGTAAAAACCCGGATACTCACTCACTTCTTGTTTAATATTATTTCCCGTGATTTTAGTTGCAAGAAATAGGGCGAGCTTTTGCGACCATTCCTGGGCCTTGTCTTTTACCATTTCACAGGCACCCAGGGATCCCGCTTGATCAGATATTAATTTATAGGAGCTAAAGTTTACTGCTGCCTTTTTTGCGGCCATGGCCACACCCCAGGCCTCTCGGTCAATCAGAGCTGCTACGCCGGTAAGTGTTCTTGCCTTATCTGGTGTGAGGATTCTTTCAAAACTTGTGACACAATCGAGTCCCTGATCAAAACTTTTAAATGATTTGAATTGAGGCTTACCCTCAATGACTAAATAAATTGATCTGACTGGATGAATTTCTCCCACTTGAAAATCATTTGAAAGAGAACCAGCAATGCCCAAATTAATCACATTAGTAAAAGTTTTCTGGGCCAGCAAAGCCGAAGTGGCAGTGGCAGCTTCAAAAGGACCTTCACCTGTAATTAAGCAGGTAAGGGCCTCACCTTCAAATAAATGAGGCGTCGTTCTTTTGAGCTGAAATAATTCGATGACACTCTGAGCTTCACCCAGATGCGCCATTGTGATAAGATCCATGCTTGCACTGTGCTTTTTTGGGTCTTTTTTGTCAATGATTTGCAAGGTACGCTGATATGCTCTATCGAAAAAATACGGCCTTAGACAGAGATATTTCCGTCATTGGTTTTGGGGGCGCTGCTCTCAGTGGGGAAGGTGCCGGCTACGGCTTTGGTCTCATGTCTGAGCCACAGGCCGAAGCTCTTTTACGGGATTCATGGGAAGCGGGAATTAATCTTTTTGATACTGCACCTATTTACGGCTTTGGACTTTCTGAAGAGCGTTTTGGAAAATATCTTCCTTTAGAGGCGATCATTGTGACAAAAGGTGGTGTGGGGTGGCATCCCAATAAACGCGTGAATATGAGTAATGATCCCGCGGTGATTGAAAAAATGCTTCTTGAGAGTCTTTCGCGACTCAAGCGAGAGCAAATTGATATATACATGATTCATTGGCCAGATGAGCGTGTAGATATTCGTCGCCCCATGGAAATCTTAAAAAAATACCTGGATAAAAAAGTTATCAAGCATATTGGATTATGTAATACCAATCTAGATGACTTATCTGCCGCGCAGGAGATTGCACCAGTAACTTTTTTACAATCAGAACTAAATGTTCTTAATACTCAGGCATTCCATAAGCTGGAAGACACTTGGAAAAATTATTTTTCTATGAGTTGGGGAACTCTTGATAAGGGGATTCTCTCAGGTCGAGTAACAGAGACGCGTAAATTCGATGCAAGTGATGCCCGCTCATGGGCACCTTGGTGGAATAAAAAAGAAGTCAGCAAAAAAATTATCAGAGTTTGTAAGTTACAAGAAATTTTACGTGAGCATAATATTTCGCTTTTTGAATTTGCCGTGCATTTTAATCTTTATCATTTCAATGTCTCAAACGCTTTAATTGGATTTAAAAGTTCAAGTGATGTTGTTGATATCTCATCCTGTTTACAAAAAAATATTTCAGAGAGCATAATAAGGGAGGTCTTGAAACAGTGGAATGACTGATATGCATGACGAAAACTCAGTTATCGGGCCTCTTATGAAAGCCGCCCGAAAATTCAAAAAGTTAAATCAAGCGGATGTGGCGAGTGCCATTGGCTGCTCTCAGAGTGCCCTGTCTAAGATGGAACACAATCTCCTCCTACCCAATGCGCCCCAATGGTTCTTGTTCTCTCGCTTTACAAACATTCCTCCTGAGACAATTGAAACTGGCATTATTGATCGACATAAACGGGCAAGACTCAATGACGACTCTGTTTCCCTTGGTTATAAATTACCTAAACGATATCGCCTCAATCGGGCCCAGAAAGTTAGGGAGGTTTATCCTTTTTTATTTTATCTCGAAAAACAAATTGGTCACGAAGCTCTGACCCAATTTACAGAAAGTGTTGATATTGATTCTGAGTTTTTTTTAGATTTTGATAATTTAATTAATTTTCAGGTGATTGTTGATTTGATGAATTTTTATGATCGTTTAGGAAAAAACTCCCCTGGAGATATTAAAAAGGTGGTTGAATTTGGTCAGAACGATTTGTATTGGGATAAATTAGATGAAGAGTGGAAAAAATCCGGACAGCTTGAGCTGATACTCACTGAATACTGCAAACAGCAATCCTACTTTCAAAGTGATTTCCATGTCACTTGTGATCTTGAAGCAAATCGCATCGTCATTTCCTATGTCCCAGAACCACATCTTTATCATTTCCTGAAGGATCTGTCAGATCACACCAAAGTCTGGCTACAGTATTACCGCAAATTTTCTCTCGAGCATCTTATTAGAAGGAACTACGCTGTGGAGAAAGAGGCCAGCTCATTACCGAGGCTTACTCATTCTCCACTGGAAAATCGTTTTGAAATTTATTCGTGAGGAAGTGTTTTCTTTTTTGGACGAAAATAAGTCCTGGGAGAGTATTCAATAAAATCGGAAACCTTGGCCATATAAATACAGGCATATTTCTCAATCTGTCCTGCTAGTCGACTCGGTTCAACTCCGGACCTCATGGTTTCTCCCCAAAAAGCATTAAAAAAAGCGGTATGACTTCTGATTAATTTTCCAAGTTTTTTATCAACTTTTTCTATCTGTTGAAAATGATCCTGGAGCTTTTCCTTGGCCGGTTTCTTGCCTTTTTCTAATTCGTTATCGAAAAGCTGATCAAGCTTTTGCTCAAGATCGATTTTTTGTTTCATCAGAAGATTTATTTCTCCCGTGATGGCACTTGACTTGGTATTGGCCTCGGTCTCTGCAATAAGTTCATCAATAACTAAAGCAGTTCTCCAGTTACAAGTTTTCTTAATCTGAAGGACATCACCGTAAATGTGGTCTCCCAGGTAGAGGATTTGTTCACCATTTAAGCCTGAGCTCTTTTGCACTGTCTGAGCACATCCCCCCTGATAAATCCCGTCATCAATCAGACCATGATGATTCTTCATCAGTCCGGTTTTAGGGTCTACTTTCAGGAGTGGCAACTTATCAGTGAAAAACTTAGGTTTATTTGCTGCTGTGATGACAATATTAAATAACTCCTGCCAGCTCTTATGATCCTTAAGATAAGGATTGATAGCATAATCCAGTAACAGTTTTGAGTATTCAAAATCTGAATTGGTAATAACCCACAGTTTTTTTCCATGGCGTCTGAAGCGCTCAAGCGCCTCAACACTTTGAGCATCAGGCACAATGTATTTTTTTACATTTTTTTTCACTTCATCTTTAAGTGTGCCATCACGGTGAGATGAATCCAGAGCTTCTAGGAGATTTTCTTCAATTGTTTTGTAATCCGGGAACGCCAGCTCGGGGAATTTATCTTTCAAATCCACGATCTGCATGTAGAGCACACAATAGGCAATTGAAAAGGAAGTATCCACAATGGCATAGCGGTCACTATCGTTGAGATCAATGGTAAGGCCTTGATAAATTTTTTGCTGAGTTTTGAAATCCATTTCACTCAGACCATGAAAAACATGCTTCACTTTTGAATAGGTGGATAACTTCAGCACGTTTCCATTTGGTTTATCTATGACAAGGCCACGAATGGCGCGATTAAGTTGAAATTTAAGATCACCTACAATTTTTGGATACCCCTTAAGCTCCATCAACTTCTTCTTAATCTCTTTGTAGGTCATCACCTCGAAGGCCTCAGAATCGTAACGAACGAGGGTATAATCCATATCAAATCCAATCGCCGAGATTTGCTTCATATTGAGGGTTCGGTTAACGTAAATACCCATATTTATCCTTTAAAAACTTGAATTTAAAGTTTCCCCCTAGAAAGGCTGTCAGTCAAATAGAGAGTATTTTACATGGAGCGTAAAGTTCTTTAACAATAACTTCTGACTTACGTTATATTTCCATCGAAATCAGGAGCAAAAATGAAAAATCTCATTCAACTGGCCGTACTCACTAATGTTGTTATCTCTGCAGCTTATGCCAAAACCAATGTAGTGTATGGCTTAGACAATCGAGTTGAGGTCTTTGAAGCAAGTGAGGCCCATCAAATATTAGCGAAATCTACGGCATCCATGATTTTGATGAATCAAATGACGACTGATGAAACGAAACCAGGTCTGGTTAACTTTAGTCAAACAACTCTCACTGATTGGCTTCAGTCTTCATCCAAGTCTAGTGCGGCCAATTTTTGTGATGGAACCCGCTATGCAACTCAACCCAATCCTTCCATGTGTTCTGGATTCTTAATTGCCCCTGATTTGATCGTAACTGCCGGCCACTGCGTTGAGATTGAAAATATGTGCGAAGAGTACCGGTGGGTGTTTGACTTTAATGTAGATGAGCAAACGCAAACAGCAGGTATAGATGTTAAGGAAGAGAACATTTACAAATGTAAAAGAGTAATCTCTCACGCCCTCAGCTCACTTCTTAGTCTTGATTATGCAGTTATTCAGCTGGAAAAAGCTGTCGTAGGAAGAGAGCCACTGGAATTTAATACCTCAAGAATTTCTGATACTCAATCAGTCATGGTTATTGGTAACCCTTCTGGTTTACCGACAAAGGTGGCAGATGGGGCCAGTGTTCGTAAAAACACTCATCCTTTTTTCTTTTCAACTAACCTCGATACCTTTTCCGGTAATTCTGGTTCAGCTGTTTTCAATGCCGAAACTGGTAAAGTTGAAGGGATTTTAGTTCGCGGTGAAGAGGACTACATTCCTAATTACAAATTGATGTGTGTTGAAACCAATTTTTGTGCAACTGATGCTTGTCGTGGAGAGGATGTAAGTCGAATGACTTCAATCCCTGAAGTTAGTGTTCAGAAAGCTCTTTATGCAGCTTCAATTTCTGGAAATATGACTGAACTTAATAAGATTTTAAAGCTTAGCTTCTGGGTGGATTTCTACACCAAAGATGGTCAAAGTGCTTTGATCAAGGCTTCAGGTGTTGCCCAAGTTGAAGCGATGAGAGCTCTTCTGGCAAAAGCCGCGGATGTAAATTTGAAAGATGCTAAGGGCAACACTGCTCTTCATGAATTAGCACGAGTTGTGAGTGAAAAATCGCAAGCCGCTTTTGAAATTCTTATCCAGGCAGGAGCTGATCTTGAGGCCCGCAACGCTGAGGGTGAGACCGCACTTTTGATTGCAGCTCGCTCTTTAAACGCTGAAGGTGTTCAGCTTTTGCTTGCTGCTGGTGCTGATAAGACGGTGGTTCCTAATGATGGGTACAGTATTGCTGAATAAAAATTCAAACGTTAAAGGGCCTAAGGGCCCTTTTTTTAGTCTAATCGATAAAGATGCCTGCCTCTTAATGAGTATTGACCGAAAAGAGACAGAAGAAAGCTCCACATGAAGGCCCCTGGCCCAAAGAGTTCAAAGCCAAGGATACCTGCAGAGAGTGGTGTATGTGTTAGACTTCCCAGTAATGATACCATTCCAAGTTTAGCGAGATCTAAGTCTCCTGTGACCATTCCTATGGCCGCACCTAAAGTTGATCCCATAAAAAACAGGGGAGTCACTTCGCCGCCTTTAAAACCTATTCCAATAGTTAAAGCTGTCAAAAATAATTTTATGATCCAGTCCCAGGGGAGGGCTTCACCTTTAGAGACCGCCAATAAAATAATGCCTGTTCCAAGACCAGAATAGCGAGTGCCGATAAAAAATAATAAAATACTTAATATTACTCCACCGTAAACCATTTTCCATTTACCAAACTTAGAAAAGGTTTTGAAAAAAAAAAGGAAAAGATAATAGAACAAATAGGCCGCAAGTGGAATGGCAAAGAACATCAATAAGAGTCCATTCCATGAAACGCCATTATAGGTTGGAAAAACCATATGGGGAGTATCAAGATAAAATGCTACAATGTAGGTGGAGAAAACGGCCATAACAATGGCAAGCCAGCGAGAAAAAGAGGAAGCCGAGCGGTATTTATTAATTTCAAAAATAAAAAAAATCGCGGCCAAAGGTGTACCAAACATTCCAACAAATCCTGCACTCAAAGCTGACTGCAAAAGGATGGAGCGCTCTTCTGAATCTTCTTCAAAGGGGCCGATACCATCCACTAAAGTCCCATTGATAATCAGTCCAACACCCTCCCGTCCTACGGATCCACCACCTAAATGGGCGAGGGCCGAGGTCACAAATATCCAAACACAAAGAAATGGATTGGCCCGATGACGAGGCTCTCGAAGTTCATACAATAAATGAGTCACACCCCAGCTCATCTTGGCAGGCATATATTGGTAGGCGATGGTCATCAGAAAACCAAGCACTGGAAGAGTCCAAATCAGTCCCTGATAGCTTTCTCTCCACGATGTGGCATATTCCAGAGAGGCCAAAAAAAGATGAGAACTGAATGCGGCGACAGGACCAATTATAAGGGCGATCAGCATCAAATTCAGGGTGCGTTTGAGCAAAATAGAACTCCAAGTGCTGAAAATAGTTAAGCCTATTAGTAAAAAAACTGCAAGAACTCCTTGCCTATGGACTCTAGTTTTACTAAATTAAAGACCTTACTTCGATCAGTTTTGGGGGCATAGCTCAGCTGGGAGAGCGCTTCGCTGGCAGTGAAGAGGTCTGCGGTTCGATCCCGCATGTCTCCACCAAATTTCCGATATAGGCCGAACTTGTGTTCGGCCTTTTTTATGCCCAAATATCCAACTACTCAAAATCAATAACCACTGACAAAAGATTCCAGAGCTTTATCTCGTTCATCAATTGCCGCTTCTTCAGAAAATCTTTTCCACATGACCCGAAGTGACTCTGTTTGGCTTTTTTTGTCTTTCAACTTGGCTTGAAGGATTAGCAGGCATTTCACCGAAGGACGTTGGATTAGCTTTTGATGGTCAACCATATGTTTTCGTTCATTAGCGGTCGCTGGCCGTTAATGGCTAATCTGTAAAACAAAAGGAAGTCATGATGAAGAAAAAAATGAAGGGTTCGTACTACAAATTGATCACGGAGAATCATCAGGCCATCCCCGAGATTCGGCTTGAGAAGGGATGGACTCTGGTAGAAGCGGCCAGGCTCTTGGGGCTCAAGTCAAAAGGACTTGGGCATTTAGAGAATGGCCGAGTCGGCCTATCTCAGGAAAGGGCAGAATCCATTTTAGCGGCCTATGGATTTCATTCACATGATCTAATCAGGATTAAAAAAATGATGAAGGACAATATAAGAAATAAACCGATAAGAAAAATCATCCCAAGGGTGCTTACTAATAATGATCGTCGTAGTAACAAGAGAATAATTACAAAAGAGGTACGTGTCTTAAAGGCCTTGAGGCGCATGGAAAAGCTTTCCCAAGACCAAGCTTCTTCTATTTGTGGGTATTCAAGACCTACGATTAGTCATATTGTAAATGGACGAATTGAAATTCCCTTAAGTCGGATCAGACATATTGTTTTGTCGTATGGTTTTGAGTTTCGAAAATTTGAAGAGCTAATGAGGGAAGAATTTCTTCGTGATGAGGTCATTGAATTATGTCATGAAAGGATGATCAAGCTTTCAGAGAAAAAATTGAAACTTGTCCAATCACTTTTAGGAAATATTTAAGTAGCTCTGGGCTGGTGGTGGTGACCTCCATACCTCATAGGTAAAGTCTCAATACATGGCCGAAGGCTTTCTTAATGGTGAAGCCCTCATGGTTGATCTATGCTAAAGGGTAAGACAGAAGCATCACTTTGCCTGATTCAATATGCGTCATCTTACTCAATCCAAACTCAGGGAAAAATTTCTCTCGTTAACGGTATATTTTTTTTGCACTTTTCGTTTAGGCGAATAATTGTAATCAGTTAGTAAAATTGAACCAGTCACAGTTTCTTGCATGTACCGAGGAATGTACACTGCTCGCGACCCATACAGTTCTGACCTTCATCATTTGATTCGAGAAAATTACCGGCAAGTTTTTTTTCAATAAAGAAATTCTTGGAACGCATTTACCTTTTCATCTTGAACGGGAATTTAAGAAGTACCTTACTTGCGGAAACCTTGCTTTTGGTATGGCGAGGTTTCACTGCTCCTTATGTCAGAAAGATAAGCTTGTAGCCTTTAGTTGCAAGGGGAGGACGCTTTGCCCGAGCTGCACTGGAAGGCGAATGTCGGATACCGCCAAACATCTAATTGAGGAAGTTATACCAACAGTGCCAACAAGACAGTGGGTCTTAAGCATGCCCTATGCATACCGATTTTTGACTTCCAGAAATCCTGATTTTTTAAGAAAGGCCTTGGCGATTTTTCACCGGACACTTAGTCGCCATTATGAATACAAGGCCAGAATCCACAATCTGAAAAATCCCAAAGCTGGAGCGATTACAGTCGTTCAGCGTTTTGGAGGAGCACTCAATCTAAACGTGCATTTCCATACGATTTATATCGATGGAGTGTTCTATGAAAATAATTTTGGCGATGAAGTCTTTTTTGAAATTGTTCCAACGCATGAAGAAGTCGTTCAACTCAATGGCACATTGAAGAAACGCTTAATGAGACTACTGGAAAAATTTGAGCAAGTTGAAAATGACTATAACGATCAATCCGACTTTCAGGCCCATAGTGTACAAAATCGTGATGAGAAATTTCAGCTTCCACTTAAGATCGGCAAGGTCTGGGACCCGCCATTCAGAGAATTTGTAGGTAAGCGTTGCTCCTACGATGATGGGTTTAGCTTGCATGCGAATGTTAAAATTCTGGCCCACCAACGGGCCGAACTGGAGAGACTTTGTCGGTACGTTCTGCGAGGGCCCATTGCAAAAGAGAGAATTACCTATGAAGCAACTGGAAAAGTAAGGCTACAGCTAAAAACACCTTACTCCGACGGAACAACTCATCTAGAGTTTTCTCCAGATCAATTCATCAAACGGATTATTTCTCTCATACCGCCACCGAGACAAAACCTTATCCGCTACATTGGAGTTTTTGGGGCACGCCACAAAAAGAGGTCTGAAATAACGAGTTTGGCGTGTCCCAAGAAAGTGAAGACCAAGAAGAAAGTTTACCGCACGCCGTGGAGCGAATTATTGAAATACGTTTTTAAATATGAAGTTAGTAATTGTGATCACTGTGGCACCAAACTAACTTTGGTGGCCACGATCACTTCCCAGAATATCTGCCAAAAAATATTGAATCATCTTGGTCGGCCTGCAAATGAAGTGATTGTCAGGTCTCCGAGAGCACCACCGGAAGTTGATTGTTTTAATCAAGCTGTTGGCGATTTTTAAAGCAAAATTATTTGAGCAAGGGCAGAGGTGTGCCTAATTTCGGTCTTAATTAAGATGATTCAATTAATTTCAAGCAAGCTGATAGTAGATTCCCGTCAAACCAACCTAAAAGACGGCCCTTCTGGGCCGCCATTATTTCCAAAGGGGGGGGATTTATTGTTTCTGATGTATACAGATGTAGCGTTAATCCGGCCTATCCTTGGATAGCCACGATCTTCCTAACCTCAGTCCCTTTTCTCGGTGCTGGCATTTTAAAGATCGGATTGAATTGATGGGTGTTTCCCGTAGCGGTCTAATTTTGTTCCGCTTGGGGTTAAAATATAGTGATCCTTGCCTGTCTCTATGTACATTTTACGGGCCTGCTCGATAGCCTTTTTAAGTGTTCTATGTTTTGTAAAGACCACTTCTTTCTGGGCGAAATGAGCATAAAAACAAACCCTTAGCCTCTAGAAGGCATCCGGATCAAACATTTTCCCCACGGGCTCTGAATTTTTATATCTGTTGATACTGCAGACTGAAGTGCAATTTCTCCATTTTGGGTTAAATCCACAAAGACCACCCACATTGCAACTTCTAGTCTCCTCTTTCCATCCTCCCGGGCAGGGGTTACATCCATATAATGCGCATTCACTACAGCTAAAGTTTTGCTTCTCCACTTTATCAAGCTCTAAAGTGAGCTCCGTGGTTAAGTAACCTCCTGAATTTACTGTAC
>CAMASK010000049.1 GCA_945860895.1 Bacteriovorax stolpii | reverse complement strand
ACGCAAAGGCATAAAAGATTCAAAACTTCTTAGTGGCGAACTAAGGCAGAGTATACTTAAAAATTTAGGTATTCAAATGATCCCCTTTAGAAACAGAGGCGAGATCATTACATGCAGGGGAAATGCATGTCCTTTATCCTCAATACGGTTTTGACACTAATATGGGCTATCCTACTCGTTTTCATCGTTTAAGTTTTAACAAAGTAAGAGAATTTCTAACCCCCCCCCAGGTGACGAGCTAGCGTTTTTGTCGGATATCTTTATCTTTTGCAAATTTTCCCTATATTCATTAACCTAGTTGTATGAAAAAAATCATAAGTTCATTTTTAATCTGTTTCATTATTCTATCAGTTGGCCGACCTCAAGAGGCCAGTGCTGAAATACCTCCAAAAGCTAAAGCTTTTCTTGTAATTACTGGTTATGGTGCCGGTGGTGGAGCACTTTTAGGAGTTGCTTCTTTGGCTTTTGGCAGTTCAACCAAGGCCATTGCTAAGGGTGCTTCGCTTGGTCTATATGCAGGTATTTTGTTTGGGGCCTATGTCTTAATCAGTCATCACAATAAACAATTTGGGGATTATGAAGATAATTCCTCTCCATATTCAGAATCAAAAGATATTTATGGTGACGATTATAATTCTGAAGAAGGTGGCGGGGAAGAAGATTCAGGAGCTACAAATAAGAATCGTGGATTCTTCGATCGTATTCAGCTCATCCAGGAGAATATGTACAATCAGTCTTTTACTTTTCATTCTGTAAAGAAAAAGAACAGCTTGCCTCCAATCCAAATGAATATCATTCAATATAACTTTTAGGTTAAATAAAAGGCTTTTCAGCCTTTTATTTCTAATTTTCGAAAGTTTTATCCCGATTACCATAACGAGTATTTAAATTTTCAGTTTCATCTGTATCAAAATTCAGAAGTTCGGCAACATAATCTGCTTCATTAAGAGAGTAGAGTTTAAAGATCTTTAAAAATTCTGGCTTTACATTAGAGAGATTGATGTTTTGATGCTCACCTTCTTTGAGTAACTTGATAGTTTCAACAAAATGACAAATGCCAGAGGAACCAACAAAGTCAATTGCTCCGATATCGATGGTTATTTTTGCATTTGGGTTGTTTTTTACAATCGCCTGAAGCTCATTTCTTAGCGGATAGCTATGATCGTAGTTTAAATCCCCTTGCATATGGACGATAATATTCCCATTGGCGTCTCTTAGAACGTTGGCCTTCATACTCATTGGGTCTTCTCCTTAGTGATTGCTCGAACATTATTTATCTTAGCACGAGAAACAAAAGGGCATGAGAGTGGGAAAAATCATTCTGTTAAACACACCCATCGGGAATCTGGGAGATTTAACTCCGCGAGTTCTCACCGCCTTGACTGAAGGTGAAACTTTTGCTGTGGAAGATACTCGGGTATTTAGGGAACTGCTGAATCATCTTGGAATCTCTCTTAATGGAAAAAAGATTTTTTCCCTTCATGATCAGTCGGAACAAAGTCAGACGCAAAGAATGCTGGAGTTAGCAAAAACTGGGGATCTTTACGTAGCTTCAGAAGCGGGGAGTCCTATCGTTTCAGATCCTGCCTTTCCACTGGTGGTAGCGGCTTATGAAATGGGGATCGAGGTAGATTCCTATTCAGGAGTTTCCTCTCCCATTATGGCCCTTGAGTTATCGGCGCTTCCTCCTATTCCTTTTCATTTTCATGGGTTTCTTCCCAGAGAAGCTGGCAAACGCGCCAAGATTTTTGAGGAAGCTGGTTACGGCACACATATTTTCTTTGAGGCCCCTACAAGAATTGAAGATACATTAGATGAGTTGTCTCAACTTCTTCCTGAGGTCAGTGTTGCTGTGGTGAGAGAGCTCTCAAAAAAATTCCAGCAAGTGATTCGTTTCAAGGCCAGTGAGTGGACTGTTCGAAAAAAGGAAGTGATTTTTAAGGGTGAATTTATTCTTTTGATTTATAAAAATGAGGCAAAAGCTGCCATGAGTGGGGATTTAAAAGAACTGGCCCAAGAAATGTTGGTAAATAAGGCTGGCCCTAAAACATTGGCGAAATTATTAGCTGCTATTCTTCAGCGTTCAACTAAAGATATTTATTCAGAATTAACTCGCCAAAAGAAGGTTGATTAGAGGGGCTAAATTTTAGTCTTCTAATTTTTTATTGAACCCCGAGTCTTCTGGTATTTTGCAGCTGAATTCTTGGTTGTTGAGGTTGCTGTAGTTGTTGAGGTTGCAGCAGTGGCTGACGATTTGGTTTGTAACTCTCTACTTTAGTTTCTTCTTGAGTATCTACCACCGCCTCTCGTGTACCCTTACATTTAACAGTTTTTTGATCTTTAAATTTAACATCCGCTTCCACACTCACTGCATCCTTAGTAAAGACCAGACTGGCCTTTTTGAAGTCAGAGGCATCAACCGTTGCGCTATTCCACGTCACAGATTCAATATCGGCTTTGGCAGAAGTCACGGTAAATAAAATATTTTTTTTCTCAGCATCATCGATGACTGAAACAGTACAGCTCAAAATTTCTTCTTTTTGTTCTTCTTCTTCATCAGGTATTATTAGAGCTTCTCTGGTGCCCACGCATTTTACGGCAGGCCTACCTTTATAAATGACGTTAGCGACAACTTCAATTGCTTCCTGAGTGAAGGGAAGGCTCGCCTTAGTTTTATCGCTCGTATCGACAGTTGCTCCGATCCATTCAATTGTTTCTAATTCATCAACGTTTTCATCACTAACGAGGCTAGAGTTGATAAGTTTTTTTTCAGCATCATCCACAAGAGAGACTGAGCAGTCGATTTCTTTTACAACTGGCTTAGGCGTAGGCTTTGTAATGGGACACTCAATAGTCTGTCCACTTTTTGTGGTGAAACTAGCATTTTGAGCATTCTCATCTGAGACTTCCACAGTTGCTGTTTTAAATTCAGTGACCTGTTCTGAGCTTTCATTTCCACCGGTCCGAGTCGTTTGAATGATTTCGGTAACAGCACAAAATATTTTGTCCTCTTGGTATTCACAGTTGGTTTTACATTCATTTGTCACTACAGATTGAGGATTATCAACATCTAAGGCAGTAGGCTCTGGAGCTGCTTTAGTTTCACAAAGTTTTTTTACAATAGCTTCGTTGGATATAAGACTTGCATAGTTTTTATCGAAATCTGAACTAAATGCTGGCTCTACAAATTTAAATTCTTTCTTATTTCCGAAATAATCTGACCATTCAGTGGCAAATCCTGTGTCTGTAACTTCTGTACCATCTGCAGCGCATTCATTTTCTTTAATGTTACGGATACTATTCATCATACCAAAGCATGTACGATGTGGTTTCATGTAGTTCACATAAGCAGTGCTCATTCCTTCTCCTTGAGCATCTCCACATGCACAAGTTTTGAAAATAGTATGGTGTACTTTATCAAAAGCTTCTTTATTGTAAGCCATAGCTCCACTTAGATATTTTAAACGTTCTTCTTTTGAATCTGTACTGCCGTCTGCGCCTTCAGTTAAAGCTTTACGCATACATTCAAATGAAACGTTGTGATTTTTACTATTATTGGCCAATCCAGAGGTGGCCACGCAAAAAGGAGTTTTGTTTTTGCTTTGCTTGTAGCCAAAAATAACTGGATTACATGTGATCTTTGATGGACCCACACAAGATTGGGCTCCACTTTTATTCAAGTAAGAAGAATTAATCAATTTATGGTGAGAAGAATGTCTAGCAGTCACACTAAAAGGATGTCGACAATAATTGTGGCCATTGGCGCTTACCATAACAGATACATATCCACCGTAGATACAACCTTTGGGTTTTAGCTTTTCAAGCAGTACGCTGAAGTTATTTGCCAATGCCTCAAATTGGGGATCCTGTGCAACTGGTTCGACAGCAGCTGCCTCACTCAAGACAAAGTTCTGAAGCTTTTGCATGATCTGTACATATTTTTGAAATCTTTTGTTGGAATAACCTGATGTTTTTGTTTCAAGTTCATACTTACTTTCCAGCTCTACCATTAGCTCCATAGTTTTAATCAGAACGATATTTTTATCTTCTTGTGACATATGAACAAATCGTTCATGAGTCATTAAATAGGAATTGGCATCGGCCCTTTGAGTATTAGAAACAACAAAAAAAAGGACTAAGGCCAATAATAAACATTTTTTCATAATGATTCACCTTAGTGTCCTATCGGAGCCTACATAATACATCTTGAGAATAACTGACCCTTAAACTTTAGAGGTAAATTGATAACTTATTGATATTGCGTCTAGTAAGGGCGATAATTTAAGAATTTCAGCCATTTACTGCCAAAGAAGGGAGGCATTTTTCTTCTCAAACTGTTTCGGAACGTTTTAAGATGGATTTTATTCATTAGCACAGGACTTAGCGATGGGATGGTTTCATCAGGTCAAAAATCCAAAATTAAAAAACGTTAAAAAAATGGCGTCCAACGCGCCAATTGGACTTTGGAAAAAATGTAATCAATGTGGAGAAATTCTTCAGGCCGAGAAGCTGGAAGAGAATATGCATGTTTGTCCCTTGTGCGATTATCATTACCGCATTTCAGCTTACGAGCGTATTGCCATTTTAACTGACGAGAATAGCTTTGAGGAAATCTCTCCTGATTTAATTTCAAATAATCCACTGCAATTTGAAGATAAAATACCTTACGCTCAACGTTTACAGGCCGCTGTCAAAACTACAGGACTTAAAGATTCTACTGTATGTGGAATTGGTACGATTGACGGGAAACAAGTCGCCTTAGCAGTCATGGATTTTCGTTTTATGGGTGGCTCAATGGGAGTAGTAACTGGAGAAAAAATCGCACTTGCCATGGACATTGGTTTTGAGAAAAAAATTCCAGTAATTGTTGTTTCTTGTTCTGGTGGGGCGAGAATGCAGGAAGGTATACTTTCACTCATGCAATTAGCAAAAACTTCGGCCTCTAGAACTCGATTGAAAAATAATGGAATTCCATACATCTCACTATTAACTGATCCAACTACAGGTGGGTGTGCGGCCAGTTTCTCTATGCAAGGTGATATTAATATTACTGAACCAAAAGCTCTCATTGGTTTTGCAGGTCCTCGAGTGATTGAGCAATCGATTCGTCAAACCCTACCGGAAGGTTTTCAGCGTTCCGAGTTCTTAAAAGATCATGGCTTCATTGACCGGATTATTCATCGTAAAGATCTTAAAAAAGAAATGTCATTCTTCGTTAAGATGTTTTCCGTCTGAGTATGATAAAAAATATTGAGGCTTGGCTTTTATCCCATTACGGGCAGGAAGTTTACACACCTGGTTTGTCCCGTATAAATCTTGCCTTGAGTTTATTCAAGGAGCAGATTAAATCCAGAATTGTAATCATTGCAGGCACAAATGGAAAAGGTGAAACCACCCATAGGCTTGGTCAATATTTTAAAGATTCAAGTTTTTGCTCATGGACTTCGCCACACATCACAAATCTGACGGAGAGATTTTCAAGCGAGGAAGGTGATATTCCTTCAATGGAACTTGAAGAAATAATTTCTCAAAGTCATCAGCTTGTTAAAGAAAATAATTTCCAACTTACTTATTATGAATTCTTGTTTTTTTGTTTTTGCTTTTGGGCAACAAAAAAAAAACCGCTGTATCTTTTTTTAGAGGTTGGTTTAGGTGGCAGACTTGATGCGGTTAATTGCCTGAATGGTGAATTAGTTTTACTTTCTTCTATTTCCCGAGATCATCAAGAATTTTTAGGGAATCGATATGATCTCATCCTTAATGAGAAATTGGGTGTTTTAAGACCAAATGCTAAACTCATTAGTTTTTTAGATTTGCAATATCTGCGTGACAGATTACCAAAAAGTGCGAATCATGTGGATTTGAATCAATTCATTAAGCTTCCAGGCTTTGCTTTTTCCGAAAGAAATCAGTTTTTAGCTTATGCAGCATCTTGTCATTTGAAAAATATTCCTTTTGATATCTCCAATTGGATGGCAAATCCTGTTGGTTTACCCTCTAGAGGAGAGTTAATTCGTGCCAAAAATCACTGGTGGCTATTTGGATCGCACAATCTGGATGGAATGCGAAAACTTATTCAATTTCTAGTTTCATCGAATTATAATTGTAAGGATAAAGTTTTTGATGCTGTCGTGACCTCTTTTTCTAGAAGAAACGAAAAAGACATCAGAGTCATGTTGAGAATGCTCAAAGGGAGTAGGTTAGGTGAAGTAGTAGTGACTTCATTTGATCATCCTAAAGCCTTTGCCAAAAAAGATTTGGAAAGAATTGCTCGCCAAGAAGGATTGAAGTTTGTTGAGAATATTGCCGGTGAAATTGCAGAATGGAAAAATCAGAAAGTTCTGGTTGCTGGCTCATATTATTTTTTGGGTAAGCTCAAACCTTTACTCAGCTGAAAAAGACAAACCGCAACTTTCACTTGGGGATAAACTTTCTGTTTATTCTGATAAGGCCTACCGAAAAAATAATGGAAGATATTTTGAAGCTGTAGGAAATGTGGTGATTATTTCACAATCAGACACCATCTACGGCGAGCTTGCTTCCCTTGATCAAGAGTCTGGAATGGTTAAGATTGAGGGCAATGTTCGGGTGATTGCAAAAGACCTGACTCTTTACGGTTCATACATTGAATACAACATTACCACTGGTTCAGCGATAATTAAGAACGCCCGCATTCTTGCAATGGATTTCAACTTAGTGGCCAACGAATTAATTCGAGTCAATGAAAATGAATATCTTGCGAGAGAAGCAGAGTTCACTACATGTAAGGATTGTGTTGAGTCTTGGTCTGTCTTTGGAAAAGATATCCGGATCAAAGTAGGTAACAGTGTAACCATCAGGCATGGACTGGCCAAAATTAAAGGTGTTAATGTCTTGTATATCCCGTACATCGTTCTCCCCATTCAAACCACAAGAAAAACAGGTCTTTTATTTCCTAAAATGTCTACTCGCCTCGTAGAGGGGCTGGCCTTTGAGCAACCTATTTTTGTGGCCATTGATGATTCTAAGGATGTGACTCTGAGTCCTACTTTTTGGGCCAAGCGTGGTTATGGTGGTGATCTGCAGTACCGCCAGCGCTTCTCAGATTTAAGTTGGTTTGAGGCCAACACTCGAATTCTCAATGATTCAATTTATAAACCAGGAAAAAGTTCTCTGGATACTTCAGGAGATCAATATTTTCGTTATTTTACAGAACTAGAAACTCACAATCAATTTACATCAAATTTTGGAAGTCACGTTCGTTTTACTGGTGCCAGAGATTTAGATATTGTGCGAGATCACCCGAGTTTTACGGATAATAAGGTCCTTAGTTCAGATTTGGGGCTAACTGGCTTTGCCGACTGGAGAAAAAATTATTTTCAGGTCGGAGTGAGCGCTGATTACCTCAGGAATCAACTTTATAGTGATCCAATTGAATTTGATCGTTCATATGTGCAGACTTTGCCAAGGGTTTCACTTTCTTCAGTTCCTTATTCTATCATTCAGTCTGATATTCCAATGTTCCAGCACTTGGCGTTTGGTTTTGAAGGGTCGGTGACTAGATTTCGGCAGGTAAAAAATGATGAGGATTTCGCCTTGAGAAATACTGATCGATTGTCGATGCAGCCTTATGTTATGTGGCACATGCTAACGAAAGGTCCGATTAATTTAAGAACCCGTTATACTTTGGACCAACAGCTTTATCGTTTTGAAGACAACGATGAGAGAAATTTCGGCAAGAATGCAGGACTTGTAAAAACTGAGATTAGTTTTACCATGGATAAAATTTTTGGTCTCGCTTTTGAAGAAAAAGTCCCCATAAAATACATCCCTGAGAAAGACCTAAAAGAGCTTAGAGAAAAAAAAGAGCAGGGGTTAGCTCCCATCCAGTCTAGTCAGAAGACGAATCGATTGATTGGCAAGCTTCCTCCTTTTGAAACAGAATTGGTAAAAGAAAATATTACTCAAATTAAAAACAGTTACCGGCATTCTCAGGAATTTAAGCTCCTCCATCATTACATCACCTCACAAAATATGTATGGAAACAATAGATTCGGTAATCAAATAAGATCATCCAATGGAGGCTGGTTTGACTATGAAGATGCACTGAGATCGGAAGAATTCCTTTTTGGGGCCAGTGCTACCCGTACGCTGATTCCACCTGAAAACACCATGGAATTCCAGTGGAATAATACATTGATTCGTAAAACTCCGAAGGTTTTTAATTATCTCGTAGATGATAAGTACCTACGCGATAACTTCTCCTACAGTCGCATTGGCTGGTTCAATGTTTCTCAGGGCTATTTGCTGAATGAGGAAGACGCCAAGGATTCAAGACAGCGCCTGACTCGACTCATGTTGGATACTGGCTATTCTACTGATCGTTGGCACCTGAATCTTTCTGAATATTACTTTCATTACGATAATAAAAATATTTTATCTGCCAATTTCAATCGCCGCTTTGAATATCTAAATATTCTGGGTGCCTATAACTATAATTCTTTTGGTCAGTCAAAACTCCATACCCTTTCTGCTGGGGGACAGATCAGGCCTACAGATACTTTAGGTTTTTCCATGATGAAAGATTTAGACTTAGAGGCGAATAAAAATATGAGAACAATTTATTCATTAGATATAATGCCACATAATAACTGCTGGATTCTCAATTTGAATTACCGCGAAAGTTTAGTTGATTCCCGTTACTTTTTTAACATAATGTGGAACTTTGGTAATAGTGGCTTCGCTCAGTACCGTGATAATTATTTCAGTGTAAAACGTCAGTGAGAAAAATACTTTTTTTAGATTTTGAAGATAGTTTTACTTTCAATGTTGTTCAGGAACTCAGTGAGCTTGGCCTAGATGTTGAGATTATCCAATGGCATGAATTCAAACATATCACAGAACATGAATTATTAGTTCTTGGTCCTGGCCCAGGTCATCCTGATGATTATGCCTCTATCTATCCGATCATTCATGATTGGATTAATAACGGAAAAAAAATCTTTGGGGTTTGTCTGGGACACCAGATTTTATGGAGAATAAAAGGTGCTGAAGTTTCAGCATCTTTAAAGCCTCTTCACGGACAAAAAATAGAGATCGTGCTTAATCTAGAATGGCAAAACTGGCTTGGGCTTGCTGAAAAGATAACAGTTCAGCGTTATAATTCATTAGCAGTTAAGACAGATGTGTATGTCAATCCTGCCCAAAATTTTATCTTAGACGGTGAAATTATTATGAGTAAAAACTTTCAATTTATATCATATCAATTCCATCCGGAATCTATGGGAACTAAGTGCCGTGATGCTTTTTTCCGTCCTATTCTGCGGGATCTACTATAATCTTCTAATGGAATACCTTGTTCATGGTGTCTATGATGCCCAAACATTAAAATCTCTGATAAGTCTGGATATTCCTCAAATTGGTTTTGATTTAAGAGGTCGCAGCCTTAATTTAATACCCTTTCACACCTTAAAAAGCTTATTGCCTTCACTTAAAAATCAAAAATTTTTTTTAATTTTTGAAAACGATAAGTCTTCAACCGTTCTTTCTTTTTTGGATCTTTTAGGCGATAAAAAAAATAAATTTGAACTGGAATTTCGTGATCAACAGTCGGGCAGTTATTATGCTTCTTTTAATCATCCGTTTAGCTGGTTTTTTCATCCCGAAGGAGATTGGGAAACAATTTTGAAGCTTCCAAATTTAAAATCAATCATTTTACCTGTGAAATACCAGCAGTATTACCAGAATTTATCCAGACTCTGGTTCATGATTCAGGAGAGAAACTTAAAGGTGGTTCTTCATGTTGAAAGTTTTTCTGATCTGGAATTGTATGTTCATGAAAAAAACCTTAGTCTAAGTATTGATCTTGGAAAGGAGATGGAGCTTGGTTTTAGGCGAATAGACCAAAACCGACTTTTAAATCTCAACGTTTGGAGAAAGAATTATGCGTCTGTTGCTGGCCAATGATGATGGCGTCACCGCTCCCGGAATTCGCGCGCTATATGAAGAATTAAAGGAAGCATTTGATCCTGTTATCGTGGCTCCTTTAGAAGAGCGATCAACCACTGGGCATTCCTTAAGTCTCGACAAACCTCTTAGAATTGAAAAGTTAGAACCAAATGTCTTTGGTTGTTCTGGTTTTCCAGGAGATTGCGTCCTAATGGGTCTTCATTTATTAAAAGATAAAAGACCTGAGGTGGTTATCTCCGGAATAAATCGAGGCGCAAATCTGGGACAAGATCTTTATTATTCAGGAACAGTTGCAGCTGCCCGTGAAGGCGCTTTTCACAAGGTTCCTTCAATTGCCGTGAGCCTCGTTTTTAATTCTGTCGTCCAAGTGCATCGCTACCATACAGCTGCTAAAGTCATTAGATTGTGTCTGGAAAACGAGCTGCATAAACACATTCCACTTTTGACCTTAATAAATATCAACGTTCCAAACTTAGAGTTAGCTCAAATCAAGGGCTTTAAGCTCACAGAAATAGGTTTCAGGCGCTATTCAGAAGAAATTCATGCTAGAATTGATATGAGGCAGAGAGATTATTATTGGATAGCTGGTCTTTACGAAGGCTTTGCGGAAAACCCATTATCTGACTGTCAGGCGGTCCATGATGGATATGTGGCCATAACACCCCACTCACTTGTGGATGGTGCATCGAAAGATTATTCTGGTCTTAAAAGTGCCATTGAGAGATTGAATGCAACGATTGCTCCTTAGTTTGATTTTTTTAGTTTTAGTTTCTTGCTCTAGCATGAAGAGTGGGCAATACGTTTATATTGAGACTCCCGCTCATGTAAAAAAAATCGCTCGCACTTATGATGTGAGCTTGAATGAAATCAAATTCGCCAATCCTGACAAATCTCTACAAGGCAAAGAATGGATTTTCATTCCAACAAAAGTCGGCATTGCTTATTTATTAAGAGATACCTATGTCATCGAAGATTATTCAAGCTTGGGTTCTGGACGCTTTACTTGGCCAGTACCTCAATTCTATAAGGTCTCTTCTCACTTTGGTAAGCGTGGAATCAGAAATCACGATGGGATAGATATTCCAGCACCCAGAGGTACTCCCATTGTTTCTGTAGATCATGGTGTGGTGGTTTATTCAAATAATGGAATTCGTGGATATGGGAATATGATCGTAATTGCTCATAGTGATAACATTTTTACTGTTTACGCTCACAATCGAAAAAATATTGTTGGTAAAGGTGACCGAGTCAGAAAAGGTCAACTGATTGGAGAGATTGGTAACACCGGTCGATCCACAGGACCACATCTTCACTTTGAAATTCGGGTAAAAAATCAAGTACGTAATCCTGCCCAATTTCTTTCTCATTCAAAAAATTAATTTATCTTTGTTCCGTATTTATCTAAAAGCTTCAGATACATAATGGCCGTATTTTTAGCATCTTCTAAGGCCGTGTGCGCGACTTCACCCATACCCAAGTGATTCATTAAATTTGTGCCCGAATCCATACCTTGTGGAAGAAGTCCCAGATCAATCATGCCGTAACCAAATCCAGAGAGATCTAGATTTCTATGGTGAAAGTATTTGCGCATGAATTCCCAACCTAAGTCACGATTGAGAAAGGGTAGATCAATAGCCGTCATGGATTTTCCAAAAAGAACAATTTTTTGCGGGCCAAAATAGGCCCTTACTTCTGGACTAGTGAGATACTTTTCTAACCAGACTTTGAATTCAGTCAGCATTAATCCTTCTGAATTTGCCTTGCGGATGATTTTTTCATTATGATCACGCACCCATGGATCCAAAGAATCTTTTAGATCTTCAAAAGATGGACAATGAATATAAACGCTGCGGGCCAGAGATTCCTCTAGTCGACGAAATTGTGTGTCGAATGGAATCATAGCAAATTCAATCATGAGACAATTTTCAGCAAGACCAGTGGCTTCGATATCAATGCTTAAGTATTTCATGTGAATATTTTAAGATGTCAGGTACCTTTTGAATAGGTACCTGGAGGACTTTAATTACTGAACTGTTACAGTCAAAGGACAATGATCAGAAACTGACTCATAGCTGATGCCAAGGTCTGTAACTGAAGACTGGCGACAAGATACTTTTTGACAATGGCCTGATGCCACTGCTTTATTCGAATTTGTACGAAGACCAGGAGTAACGATTACATGGTCGAGTAAAGTAGGGTCTTCGATATTATCATCCGAACCGCCCCACCAGTAGGCAGAACATTTTAGATCGGATGCAAGGTCAATCATCCCCAAATCGCTTACAAATTTAGTAAGCATTTTATAGTCTGTACCGCGGCTTAAATATTCTGTCGTATTTAAGTCACCCGCCAGGTAAAAATCAATGACTCCCGTTTTTTCCTTAAGATCTTTAATGATATTTTTAATTAGTTCGAACTGCTTAGCTCTTTTGTTCAAAGCCTGAGAATCACTGCCAGATTTTAAATGGGCAGTCATGCCATAAAATTTTTGTTTTGTTGTTTTCACTTGAAAAAGACCAATGGCCAGTGGGCGAGATCCAGAATCACATCCGCCTTCAATTGAGAGAGAAAGATCTTCGTTAAAGCTTAAGAGTTCTACAGTTTCAGAATTGTAGATAAAACCCAGGTGCTGACCGTGTTCACCACCACATTCTGAAATAGAAGCTTTGTAACCTGGCATTTTTGAAGAAATAAAATTTTGAAATTCTGGGGTATTAGCAATTTCTTCTACACTTAGAACATCGGCCTTAAGATTGTTGAGCATCGTAGAGAGCTCAACCTTGTCAGTGCTAATACGGTAACGTTCATCATAGTCGAAGTTTCTAATGTTATAAGCACCAATTGTTAGTGCTTTAACTGAAACCGAAGTTAGAAGAATCACAAAAGCGAGAGTTGACTTCATGGGTTCATCCTTATCTTTTTATAAGTCCGGGTTAAGTGACTTATAAGATTAGCTTATGAGTTAATGATCAAAATTTTACTTAATTTGATTAACGATAGACAAGGGAAACTTTTGAATTAATTACATATATGTAAATAACGGAACGCGTTACCGCTCGACAGGATTTTTTCGTTTAGGGCTTTTGACTTTGCATGTCGAAGATGGTTCAAAGACCCCATTCTAAACCCAGGGAGGAAATATGGATTTGAATTCATTAAAAGTTCTTTTGGTAGCGACACTTTTAGGGCTAGGCGTGGCCATGGCACAAGATTCAAATGTAAACGAAGATTATCTTACACTTGACTCTGTCACAGTATCAGAGATCTCCTTAGATGTTTTTAACCAGGAGAATTCAGAGCTTCTATTAGAGAAAAAAATCGGTCAAAAAAGCGTGATGCGCTTACCTGGAATGCCCAATAAGATGGGGCAGGTCCATGCCTCTGATGCCGGGAAAGTCATCGGCCTGGCTAAAGAATTAGTGGCCTTGGGTGAAGACATCTATAAATTGGTGCAAAAAGGTAAGCCACACAATATGACTTCGTATTCTCCCATCAGTGTGATTCCAAGAGTCAATGGCAATAATGTTGATATTTTTGAAACTGAAAACTGGAAAATGCCAACGAGGGCCACGTACGAGATTATTTATAAAAATCTTTTTGGCATGGAAGTTGTGAAATTTCGTTACTCCGTTATTTTCTCATACGGAGGAACCTATCAGGGCAAGGGAGCCTATCTAACTGCCACCCAGATTGTACCAGTTTCTATCATGACAAGTTTTGGATTTGATTTTTCTGCTATAATGAAGCTTCAGGGGATTCAGAATCACGGGACAAAAGAAAATCCTGTGGCAGGTGCTATTATTACCATGGAATACACGGTTGAGACAGTTATTCAGGCGAGTCTAGAGTCTGATTCATATCATTTAACAGGTCGTGGTGGATTTAAGCAGCTTTAAAGATAACCGACAAAAATTTTTCCGTTTGATTGACGCTGGATGAATTGTTCCAGCGTCAATTGACAAGTAAGCCATCCATTTTGAATCTCACATTTTTTGCAGACACCTTTTCCATCACAAGATGAAGCAATGGTGATGTTCTTTTTACGAAGAAAATCCAAAAGAATTTCATTTAGCTCTGAAGTCTCATACGTCAAAAAATAAGAGCGGCCAGAGGCTAGACCCAGAACTTCTATTTGCATGAAAAAGACCCTGGATTGCGGTCATCAATGATAAATCGGGATTGAGAATTAAAAGAAGTATACGCCCAGATATTTCCAAGCTTATCCGCATTATAAATGGGGAGATTTAGTTTTAATAAATTCTCAATTTGATCCAAGCGACTGCGGTGTGATTCAATAACAAGTCTTACCGGATCAGATAAAAATAAATGTCTAGAATAGCGAATTAGCTTGTCCACTTCATAAGTTGACTTGCTGCTGGTGAGTCCATAGCGGATTAAGTGAAAAAGGTGCTGACCTGGATCGCGACTTTGATTCGAAAAGGTCCAGATTTGATTTTTATCATTCTCAATTACACACACTGCAGAACTTCTGACTTTAGATTCTCCAAGAAAAAGTGGAAAACTATTAATGGGCTGGATGTCTGAAATCTTTTGAGAAGTAGAAGCCATAAATGCTGAATTTTCGGATGCAAATCCGAAAAGATTTGCATCTGGAGAGACTTTATCGATTAAGAAAATTGAATTATCATAAAGATTAAAATCATAGTTGCAGCGACCTATTTGACCAGAGCCTGTAGTGAAATTTGTTAGTGAGGTATTCACAATAACTTTTTGGTTGCTCGATCGAGCCCGATAAAATTTCACGATTTCAAGAAAGCTTAATTTGGGAACTCTCTCATTTTCTTTTAAAACCTCAGTTCCTCTAACAAAGAATGGCCCCAGAACGGGATGACTCGTAATCTTTTCCTGATTGGTAATCAGAAAAGCTTCAAAGCTTTTGCCCACTTTTAATTTATTAGAAAAATGAGCATCTAGAATTATTGCATAGCTTTCTAGGGAAGTTTTCTTTTTATACTTTTTAAGAATCCAGTCAAGTCCATAGAGGAGTGGGAACTGTTCGCCGGGAGTTTCAGAAAAAAAATCAAGATAGTGACTTTCAGCATTTCTTTTTATTAAAACCTGAAAGCGGGAGCTGGGTGAGGATTGATCTGGGCGCAGGGCCAACTGAATAAAGGTCCAGAGGGCCAAATGGTCCAGAAAATCATAATTTGGATTCTTTTCAGTGAATTCCAAATACATTGACTGTGCATTGGAATTAGAACTTAAAAGTTGTAGCTTCGCTTTTTGCGTAAGAGGACAGAAAGTTGCTGTTTTCGGTATATTTTTTAGATAGTCTTTTTCTTTAATAAGTTCTGAATCTATTTTTCCAATAAAAAAAGAACAGCTACTAAGAATCAAAACAAAAAAAACATTAAGCATCTTCATCATCCAATTCAATATCCGGTGAATTATGAGAATCTTGGAGCTTAAAGCGTTCATGGAGATCGAGGGCTGCATCTAAGGCAGCTACTTTTTTGTTAGGAAATTTTAATAAAGCGATGATGAAAACACCGTTTTCTGTGCCTTGAGTTTGCAAATCTACTAATTCAAAACCACTTTCAAGAATACCTTGCATGATTTTATCAAATTCTTTTTCACGATAACCATTTTTTCTCTGGGGTGGGTTTGGGAGAAAATAGGTGAAAGTTTTTGTTCCTTTCGTTTTATTTCCCGATTTCACTGCTCGGATACTCATCTCGTTCACTCCAGTAATCTATATGTTTCGATACTTTATTAAGGTTATCCTACTATTTTAAAGTTAGGTAAGGCAAATTCCTATACAAGCCTCTGTTTTACTTTAAACAAGAAATGCTTGGAAAATCTTTCTCCTTTATATTTCTCTTTGTACAAAAAAAACTTTGGGTATAATAAAAGTAAGATGTGACAGGATGTCACTCTCAAAGGCACGATGCCGAAAAGAAGGGAGCCAAGCAGGGGCTCCCTTTTTTTATTCCCACGAGTCTCAAATTGTTAATAATACTGACTAAAAATTCACTACATTTTGCTCTTGGTTACACTTTGGTTGCAATTTGGTTACACTTTTTTCAAAAAGCTTCTCCGCACGCAGAATAACTCCCGTCACTTTTTCATTCACATCCAGTCTTGCATAGCCTTCTGTCTGTCTTGCTGAAGAGTGAGAAAGCATTGCTTGCGCTGTATCCAGTCCTGCTTCTTTTCTCGAGTAAGAACCCATGGAATGGCGAAGAATGTGTGTGCCAGAATAGTCTCCATAACCAGATAGAATTAGAGCTTTATTTATTTCCTCACGAATCATTTGGTAGCGGAGCATTTTGCCTTTGTGATGAAAAAAGAATTTGCACCCTGGCGGTCGCTCTTTTTTGAGTTCAAGGAGCATTTCACGAATTAATGGGGTCATGACCTTCTTATTGGGATTGTTGGACTTGGTCCCTTTAACGTGATGTGGACTACCTTTAATCCAAACTATGGTCTCACTGAGATCAATTGTTCCTCGGCCAAAATCCACAGTTTGATCATTAATGGCACTGGCCTCACCAATTCTTGCTCCCAGAAGAAACTGAATAAGCATAAGATAACGAAAATCTTTTCTCATGTGTGCACCTACTTCAGGGAGCGCCTCAGGAGGAAAGTCTTTTTTTCTCTTATCCACAGTTTTAATTCTTCCGGCCTTAAAATGTTTTCTCCTTATTGGATTTGGAAAGGGGAGAATTTCCTCATCGTACCAGTTAAAAATGGAAGAAAGATCTTTTAGATCCTTGTCAAAATTACATCTTCTGGATTCGTGATTGACGAGAAGTTTCATATCCTGAAGATGTTTTAGGATAATTCGACCGTTCATTTCTGACATTTTGACTGCAAAGAGGTTAGGGAGAAAATGGGACATCCGGAGTTTCTTTTTATAAATCGTGTAGTCCGTAAGTTCCACCATTCCTTCTTCGAGGTATTGGGCATAAACATCTTTAAAAGTGATACTAGCTTCATTTGAGCTAGGGGATTTTCCATTAACCTTAAGCTCGAAAGATTCGTCGTCCCTTTTCCAAGCTTCTGCTTCACGCAGAGTCAAAAATTCTTTGGTCATTCGTCTTCCGGCCAGCAATTTAAAAA
Organism: Bacteriovorax stolpii; assembly: GCA_945860895.1. GTDB lineage: Bacteria > Bdellovibrionota > Bacteriovoracia > Bacteriovoracales > Bacteriovoracaceae > Peredibacter. The sequence goes on along the minus strand of CAMASK010000049.1, from coordinate 2,799 downwards.
CAATGAACTTTCCATTCTCTTTAATTCTGATGCCAGGTTTGCCTTTGATTGATTTTGTTTTCATGATGCTACTCCATCGTTGACCCAGTCAAAGATTTCCTGACTCATGAAAAACAAGGTCTTTCCCTTTTTACGAAAAGGGATTTTTTTCTGATTAACTAGTCGGTAGATATGATCCTTTGAATAACCAAGGATCTTTGCGACTTGTTCAACTCTCAATATTTGATTGGAAAAGAGCATTTGAGTCTCATTCGACTCTCTCTCAATATATACTTTCTCAGACTTTATGTAACTGTCTCTGATAAAGTTTTCTAACATAGTTCTCCGTTTCTGTTTTATTAAATATTAGGCTCTTAGATCTCGATCCTGTTCCCCTAAATTCCTCAACCACTTCTTCAATTAATATATTCATTTTATTTTTTCCTTTTTTTTGTTTTTCTTTCCCTTGTAGTACCCCCGCCAATACCCCGTAGCTTTGCTGACCACTTCCGCTCGTAGGGTGGGAGTGGTCAGCAAAAAATGCCGAAGGGGTAATGGCGGGGGGTTAATTTTATTGAAAAGATTTAATCACTTAGACTTCACCTAACTCAAACATTAACTCAAAGTTCTAGTTTGACTCCGACTTTGAGTCGTCTTGTAACAATTTTCTAATTCCTATATCCACTGGGATGGTTAAAAGTAACCACCAATAGAGTGGCACTATTTCATTTTTTTCAAATCCCTTTGGTAACCAATCAGAGTACCCATGTAACAATTGGTATTTGATCTTGATATAAACATACAAAAGTAGAGTGAAACTAAAAAACCATCCAAGACCACTTAATAGGTACGAGCGAGACTTAAATCGAAGCTTGAAGTTCAACATTTTCCTCCTTTAAGGAATTTAAAACTTGGGACAGGGCCATAAATTTAAACTTGTCGGTGTCATCACCAATTTCATAGCGCCCATTAAATCCTGTGATAAGGCCTCCGATCTTTTTCTGGATGGACAAGTCTTTCACCACATACAGGACTGAATCAAACTCATTACTGGTTCTGTAGCTTAAAATGATCTCCCGATAACGCATCTCCGACTTGGCCGTGAGTTCAAGTTCTAAGGCCACTTTCTTTTTTGTCACTGGATGAATGAGAACTGCATCAGGGATTCGATTTTGAGTTTCCAAGGACACTTTTGAAACTTTCCAAGTCCTTTTTAAAACCCGTAAGACATCCGTCAGTAATAGATCATGGAAGAGGCAACTAAAATTCAAGGATACAAGATTCTGGTTTATATCCTCCGTCATTTTAAAATCCTGAAGTCGCTTTAAACCATTCTTGGTCAGGACATAAACTACTCCTAGGAGTTCACCTCTTCGGTGACAGGCCACCAGATTTACACTTATAGGCATCAAGACTTTTGCTTTTATGAGTTTTGATAATCTGTTGTATACTGTTGGTCTTTTATTTTCTGGAAAATGTTTTTCATGAATTTGGTAGAAGCTTAAAAACTGATGGTCATAGATATCCTTCATTAGCTCTATGTCACGAACGGTTAACCGAAGATTAATTTCTCTCAATCCTTACCCCCTATTGATTGAAACTGAATGACCTCTGTTACATTGCCTCTAGGTGTGGGAACATGAAGTACTCCACGGCCTCGGGTAAAGCGTTTAAGATCGTTGGGGTGAACCTTATAGGATTCAACTTCCCGCATAGAACCACGGCCTGTTGTCTTTCGACCTTTAAAAAATCCATCCTCTTCAACTTGCTCTGTCAGTTTCTCTTGCGTAAAAGTTCCCATGTGACGAGCAAAATAGTCCGCTGTGTCTGGATCATTTAGCCCCAAGATGCACTTGATATTGGTGTTAGTGATAACTGACTTTGCAAAGTCTGGAGAGACTTTTGATAAATCACTCATGGATTGATGAGAAAGATGCAACGCCACTTTGGCCGATCTTGCCTTATTTAAAATACTCACAAACCCTTCATAAGCAAACTCTGAGAACTCATCTAAAAAGACCGAACAAAAATCATTAAATGACTTATTCTCACGATCTCCCACACAATAGGCCAAATCTTGCAGAACAAGCTTTCCTAATTGATGCCCAATTTTTTGATACTTCAATGTTGGAATCGACATCATCAAAAGCTGGGTTGGTTTATTAGAATCCATCACATCCGCCAGACTCACTTCTCTTTTCCCTCCGTTAACAAATCCTGCAATCTCGCCAACCGCAAATGGTGAAAGCTGACTGGTAAGGCCTGCCAGTTTTTGTTTTCGATCACTGGCCGGAGTTTTTAGATATTCTAAAAGATGTCTTTTTAACTCATTCCCATCTGGTAAAAGCTTTAACCTATCTGCGATTTTCTTTTCATCCGTTAAAAGCTCATGAAGAAGCGTAAACGTGACAACTTCTTTCACCTCAAAAATGAGCCTTACTAGATATCCACAGATATCGTATTGAACCGCTCGATAAAAAGGATCATCAAACTCAAAGGCACTAAAAACGCGATCCACAATCTGCTGAGGGGTTCCAAGTCTTAAGGGATTGATCTTGACTGAAACATCCGGTTTATCCAAATCAAACTCATGCACCCAAACATCGACCTTGTACTTATCAATTGAGTCTTTAAGTTTGATCGGAACATCCAGACTGCCTTTCCCATCAATCAAGATCACAGATTTTCCGCGATGAAGATCACGCAGCGTCCATGGGATCACCACACTTTGTGTTTTTCCTCGTCCTGTGGTTCCAATGATCTGTACATGAGTGCAGCGTAGTTCATCTGAGAGATGAAGATCAATCTTGTCGTGGGTTG
>CAMASK010000048.1 GCA_945860895.1 Bacteriovorax stolpii | reverse complement strand
TGAATTCTGTGACTTAGTTAAGTTGAAAATCGCTAGCCCTAAAAAATCTCTCATAAAATGTTAAGAACCTTGTTTTATCGCTCTTAAGAAAAGTTTGATTCCATTAATGAAAAAGCTATACCAACACCATTGTAAGCGAGCAGTTCCTTAAGAAGTCGATTCCGGTCATCAGTGATATTTCTAATATCTGAGGTTTGAAAAAGACCTAATCCTTTCGTGGCATGGGCCTCTGCTAACTGAGGATCCAAGGTGATATTCACCATAAAATGACTATTGAATTTCGCATTGGATGGAATCGTAATTACTCCACCAGTCTGCCAGATATAATCCCGACTTTGAATCTTGTAGGCCCCCAACGTATTAACGGTAATACGTTCGTACTTATTTTTCATCATCCTGTATTTTAGACCAGCATTGGCATAACCATCGAGCCAAAGAGCATTTACCATATTGAAGCTGGAAAGGACTAATAAGTGCTTCATGTTGATCAAGTGTGTGACCTTCAGAAGTGAAAACACCAAAATAAGCGAGCTCCTTAAACTGAGAAGGGATTTGATTATCACCATACAAGGTCAATAAAGTGAAGCCAGGAACTTTCTTTTCCTTCATCAACTCAAAATCGACTGGATAAATAATATCCTTTTCCATGATAATGGAATTATCAATAATTTCATCTATGCTAATCAGAGCTTCTTGCGGAGAGACTGTGTGATTTATTTTTTTAATGCTACCAAAAGCTATGGCCTTACTTGAACTGCGAGAAATAATGATGACTTGACTTTTTTCTGACATTTTTGAAGCATCAAAGATATCGGCCTAAATTTTTTGTGGTCCTCTGATACCAGTTACCTGACCATTACTAAATGCTTTAAGGGAGGAAAAAAATAATGAAGAGGATGAAAAATTTCATAGAAAGTGTGTCTGAAACAAGACACTTAGAGATCTGTTTAAAAGTGTATTTCTGGCCGGTCCAAACCATGTTTGATCCAGATAATTCATACCAACTGCATAATTACTATTAATTGTATAAGTCACGTTGAGAACGCTGTCCCAGACAAGACTTTGCTTTGACATCGTTTTGTCTTCTTCTATTTTCACCAGTTTTTGACCTTCAAGACGAGGAATTAAATTATATCCATAACGAATTTTAGACCGCCATGGAATATAGCCAGCTCCTACAGAAAGACTTGTTCCCCAGAAACTTCCAATTTCTTTTTTATTTTCAGACGAGCTAAAAGTCCGGGCAAATGAATGATGAACTTCAGAACTGACAATAAAATCCCAGCTACGAAAATTTTCCACATGAAATAATCCCATGCCGGCCTGATAAGTACCTGTTCCATGAGCATCTACCGAATATTTTTCAATTGAATCGTAAATTGAAGAACTGGTGGGTACATTGATAGTATTAAAAATGAAGGTGCGCTGATATCTGATTGGCTGATAGGCCTGAAAGAGCCCCAGATCACTCCAACCAGTGTCATTGGCCTGCGAGCTTGAAAAAGATCTTTTTTTGTTCTGATATTTTAGTGAAATACCATTCTGATATTTTTGGGTCCAGCTATAAGCTAGATCAATTTTAGCCAGATTAGTCGTTTCCTTATTATTATTTCTTCTGAAAGTACTATGCCCTTTCGTATTAACATCACCGATGACTCGTGCGCTGGCCATGGTAAAGGTTTGCTGCCACTGAGTGGGCATAATCATCAGATTAGGTACACTGATATTGGCGACGCAACATGAAGATGCCAATGAATCCAGGCTTAATAGACTAGAGACTAATAGGAAGAACAACTTCATCTAAAATATTTTCTTTTTGTAAAAGTTGAAAATGAATCTCCCATTTACCACCCATGATGAAGTAAGCATCACTAACTTCATACTCTCCGCTGGCGAGTTGCTTAATTTTAACAGGAGATGAACCATGACCCATGGCCGGCATCCATAAATAGATATGTAAAACATTTGGAAGATCCTGAAACGGCCCATTAAGAGTGCCGAGATCTTTGCGCCACGATTTAAGAATGAATTTATTTTGACCTTTAACCGGACCGGTAATCCAGGTGAGATTAAACGAGTAATCAGTCTTCTTGAATCTGAAACCTTCCGTTGAAGCACGGAAAAAATCATCCTCCAGCCCAACTCCTTCAAGATCATGATTCAGAAGCGGAGAATCTCCACATGAAATAAAAGTAAAAAGAATCAGAATTAATCCATAAATTTTCATTTATTGCTCCTGAGATCACCACAAAGAGTTTTAATCTCGATACAACTTTGCGTAAATATGATAGTTGTCCACCAAAGTTCTTTAAAAGTCGCACCAACCAAATAACCATTTCGTGGACATAAGGCGCGAACAAACTCAGGTATGCGGTCGTTTTTTTGTTTTTCTGCATTTGAGAAAAAGAGCCATTGATTAAAGCATTCTTTTAATTCATCATTTCCCTGGGCCAGAACCTTAACTGCAGGAACAGGTCTTTCATAAGTTTCTTTTTGAAAATCTACTTTCCTAATCAGATCGTAGTCAGCATACTTTTGGGTACAGCCAAAAGCTAAAAACAAAAATAATAATTTTCTCATAATTTGAAAATTACCATAAGGCTTTAGCGATGACGACTCAAATTGCGATAGTAGATCCCTTTGTGAAAGGAGCTGCGGTTAATTGTTTCAATGGATTAGTAAATCTTTTAGGGGTCAAGGCAACTTACCACATGCCAGGTCCTTTTGGAGTTGAGAGTCTTCTCAAAGAACGTGATAGGAGTCAGGCTTATATAGTTCTGGGTTCTGCTTCCCATGTTCATGAAAACCTACCGTGGCAACGAGCTCTGGCAGATTTTTTGATGGAAGAATTAAAAAACAATAAGCCAGTACTGGGCTGCTGCTTTGGACATCAACTGATGTGCCATGCACTAGGTGCCAAAGTAGAATTTATTACCTCAGATGAAATCAAACATATGGGGACTCGCGCCATCACAATTACTAAAGACTTTTGGAATTTTAAGCAGGGTGAACGTTTTTTACTGGGAGTCACTCACCGACAAGTGGTGAGAGATTTAACTAATGGTCTATTGCCTGTGGGCCTAGGTATGGAAAACGATCTGGTCATTCATGAAACCCTCCCTTTCATGGGCACTCAAGCCCATCCAGAAGCCTCTGACTATTTTTGTACAACTGATATTGATAATTTATCATCTTCAGAAATTGCTCTCGTGCAAAAAGATGGGGCCAGGCTCATTCAGCGCTTTTTTCAACAATTCAAAATAATTTAAATCTTGTTCAAAGAAATACTCTAACGTCTTTTTCTAATTATTCCCATTCAATCGTGCCGGGTGGTTTAGAAGTAATATCATATACCACTCGCGTGATACCATTGACCTCATTACAAATCCTTGAAGAAACTCTATTTAAAAAACTCCAAGGAAGTTCAGTTACTGAAGCTGTCATGCCATCCTCAGAATTTACCATTCTAAGTGCAATCACTTCTTCATAAACCCTTCCGTCACCCTTGACTCCAACTGTTTTCACTGGAAGAAGAACTGTAAATGCCTGCCATGTAGAATCGTAGAGTTTGTGCTCTTTTAATTCCTCAAATAAGATCTGATCTGATTCCTGAACTTTTCTAATGGAATCAAGGGACAATTGTCCCAGAACTCTGACTCCAATGCCTGGACCAGGAAATGGGTGTCTGAAAACCCACCCATGCTCTAGACCAAGCTCTAATCCCATAGCACGCACTTCATCTTTAAATAAAAAACGAAGTGGCTCAAGAAGCTTCAAATGCATTCTTTCTGGTAATCCGCCAACATTGTGATGAGATTTAATGGTTACGGATTTCCCACCCTTTTTATGAGGAGATATAGATTCAATCACATCGGGATAAAGAGTTCCCTGAAGAAGATATTCAAATTTAATTCCGTGGCTTTTTTCAAATTCATGAACTTTCTGTTCGAAAACCTCAATAAATGTGCGGCCAATGGTCTTTCTCTTATGCTCAGGATCTTTATCATCCTTTAAAGCGTTTAAAAATAAATCCGAGGCATCAATGATTTCGATATTTAACGAAGTTTTTTCCTGAAGGAGCTTGATTGTATGAATGTCCTGAGGACGAAGGAGCCCATTATCCACAAAAAAACAATAAAGATCGTTTCCTACAACTTTTTGAACTAAGCTTGCAGCTACCAGAGAATCAACTCCACCAGAAAAAGCACAAAGAATTTTTGAACCTTTTACTTTTTTGACTTCTTCCAGAGAATTTTCAAGCATGGTTTTGGAAGACCAATCAGTTTTAAGTTTGGCAATGTCATTTAAAAAATATGAAAGAACTTCTTTGCCATGAACCGTGTGATGAACTTCTGGATGAAATTGCAAACCGAGAATGGGATTCGTTTTATGTTTAATTCCTGCCACCAGACCATTTTCAGAAGCAAAAATTTGCTGAAAGTTTTCTGGAAGAATACTCACGTGATCAGAGTGACTCATCCACACATTACTTTTTTCTGGAAATCCAGCTAAGCTAAAGCCTTTCGTGCAATGAAGTTGGGCCAAACCGTACTCACCTTGAACACCTTTTTCAACTTTCCCGCCGAAAAACTGTCCCAGAATCTGCATGCCGTAACAAATTCCCAGAACAGGAAGCTTTAAATCAGCAAAAAAGGGTGAGTAATCAGTCGTATCTTCAAATACTGATTGAGGACCACCGGATAAAACGATGGCCTTGGGTTTAATAGTCTTTAATCTCTCAAGGCCGTCTTCCACTGTGATTATTTCAGAGGTGTAGCCAAGTTCACGAAATTTACGTGTAATGAGCTGAGTGTATTGAGAACCAAAATCAACAATCCAAATAGAACTTTTCATTTATTAAACCTGGCGATAGTTAGGAGCTTCTTTAGTAATAATAACGTCATGGGGATGAGATTCTTTAAGTGAAGCCGCAGTTATTTTAAGAAATTTTGCCCGTTCACGAAGAAGTTTCATATTTGGAGCACCAACATATCCCATACCGGCACGTACTCCACCTACGAGTTGAAATAGATTGCTTGAAAGTGACCCACGATAGGGAACCTGTCCTTCAATTCCTTCTGGAACTAATTTGGAAACTTCCTCGACAGCACTTTGACCGTAACGATCCTTCGATCCTCTCTCCATAGCTCCTAAAGAGCCCATGCCACGATACATTTTATAAGCACGACCCTGATAAAGCACCATCTCACCTGGTGTTTCTTCACAACCAGCAAAAAGAGAACCGATCATCACGGAGCTAGCCCCTGCGGCCAATGCTTTCATGATGTCACCCGAAAATTTAATTCCACCATCAGCAATAAAAGGGATGTTGGCCTTCTCACAAGGAATGCGGCAATCAAAAATTGCCTGCATCTGCGGAACACCAATCCCGGCAATCACCCGTGTAGTACAAATGGATCCAGGACCAATTCCTACTTTGATTCCATCTACACCTACTGCGATTAAATCCTCGCAAGCCTTAGCTGTAGCTACGTTTCCGGCCACCACATCGATTTCTGATTTTAAAGCTTTGATGGACTTCACCATGTCCATGACACCTTTTGAGTGTCCATGGGCAGTATCAATCACCACAGCGTCTACACCTGCCTTAATTAAGGCTTCCACTCGCTTTAGCTCTTGCTCACCTACTCCACAAGCAGCGGCCACGCGTAGGCGGCCGTACTTATCTTTATTGGAGTTTGGATAAGCAATATTTTTTTCAATGTCTTTGATGGTGATAAGACCTTTGAGTTTTCCATCAGTCGATACAACCGGAAGTTTTTCCACACGATGATTTTGCAGAATTTCCTTAGCCTTCTCAAAACTCGTTCCCTCTGGGGCCGTTACAAGATTTTTTGAAGTCATAACGTCTTTTACTTTTTTATTTACATCACTAACAAAACGAAGATCTCGGTTAGTAATCATACCGATTAATTTCTTATCGTTATCAATTACTGGGAATCCAGAAATCTTAAATTTTTTCATTAGATCAAATAAAGCAGATATGGATTGATCAGGATTTACAGTAAACGGATCAATAATCATGCCTGATTCATATTTTTTTACCTTCTCAACTTCGAAGGCTTGTTCATCTGGAGTAAGATTTTTATGAATCACACCAATCCCACCTTCCTGGGCCATAATGATTGCCGTACGGGATTCAGTCACTGTATCCATGGCCGAAGAAGCTATGGGGATGTTCATGGTGATATTTTTTGAAAAACGGGTTTTAAGTTCTACTTCAGTAGGAAGAACTTCTGAATAATTGGGAACGATAAGTACATCATCATAGGTAAGGGCCGACTCAGTGGCATAAAACATAGTTATCCTTTTGATTTGCTAAAAGGATAACTGATTTTAAGTCGGTTTGGCCTGTCTAAACTAGATCCGGAGCACGTAACCCAGGTTTTTTAAGGTCTTAATGTGTGTTGAAAAGGGCTTTAACTTACGGCGCAAGTTGGAAAAGTGCGTATCCAGGTTGTTCACTTCAACATGGACGTCTTTCCAAAGCATATGAATGAGGTCATCTTTATGGATTACCCGGTTTGGATTTTGAGAAAGGACCAACAATAATTGATACTCTTTTGGGGTTAAGCGGACTGCTTGATTATTTAAAATCACTTGATGACCATCCAGATCAATAACAAGGTCTTTAAACTTGATGACTTTGTTGTTTTGAAGATTTCTCTTACTAAGGTGCACGCGGTTACGGATGCGAGCCACCAACTCTTCAGTTTGAACTGGCTTGATAAGAAAATCATCTGCACCAATTTCTAAACCTTTCACACGAGCACTTATGTCAGAATCCCCTGTTAGAAAAAGAACTGGAAGATTTTGTTTTGCGCGCTTTACTTCTTCATAAATTTGAAAACCATCTTTACCTGGAATATGAAGATCCAGAAGAATAGCATCAGTATGATTATTCTTTATGAAATCTAGACCTTTGTCAGGTTCAGTGAATAGCTCCAGACTGAATGAATCTGAAAGAGATCCAGACAGAACCTCCAAGAGGTCGCGATTGTCGTCAATGATGGTTACATGCATACGATTTTTTTCCATTTACTTAATAATACGTTAAGTTGAGGTAGAAACGAAACTCAAGAAAAATAAACCTTCAGAAATGAGGTTTTAGCATGTGTAATATTGCGTATAAAGTTATGTCAAGTTAGTAGCTTTTTAAATCATGGATGAGGTTTTCTAACTCTTTTGGATGCTTAGGCTGGCTATCTTTTTTTATCCTTAAGGACTCACTAAACTCTGCATCGATATTAAGTTTAGTAGCAACCTTTTTGGGCACCGCTACCATATTTAAAGCCCTTAGGGAGGCAGGTTTACGAGGGGCAATTATTGCCACAGATGCCTTCTTCATTCCAAAAAATCGAATAGGGGCGTTGATAAGACCACCTGTTTTTTTATCAAATTTCTTTTTGAACTTCCAACTAGCTCCTCCTGCAACAGAGGCTAGTCCACGATTTAATTTTCCATTCGTCATGAAAATGATTTCGCCTTTTTTAAAAGGTACCAAAACCTCTCGAACAGAGGCAACTTGTCTATGCGCTGGTTTTGTCTTCATCAGTTTCTGAGGAAGAACTTTAAATTCTGCCAAGGCTGTATTGAGAGAGCTTATACCAACTTTAGTTGGATTTCGAGGAAGACCATTTTCATTCTGTGGATCAATAACAGTGAATGTTCCAGCCGTGACTGTGTACTTCATATTTTTATCAAGATTATTTGAAACTTCAACTTCTCCATTCACAACTAATACCTGTGTTTTGGAGCTTGCTTGATCGAAAGTGGCAATGAATTCACCTTTCCAATAATCAACTAGTCCATTTGCAGTCTCCAATCCGAGGGGATGACGGCTATTTAGAGATTGAATCCAGGTTTTTCCTTTTTTTAATTGCACAGATTTATCGAAAAACTTTAAATGCGTCCCTTGAGTCAAGTGATAAACAGCATCGTAATAATCGTTCATCGTAATGCCTCCATCTTCACCCACCATCACTTCGGAATTCTCGTCTATGTGATCAGCTTTTTTCAGAGCTTTAGTTTTTCCCTCTGGAGTTACTAAAAAGACCTGCCCCTGAACATTAATGACCTGAGCTACAGGTCTGGCCCATAAGGAATTCACCATCAGAAAAAGAGCTAGAAAAAAACTATTTTTTAATTTTGTATGAGATGTCTTCATAATACCTGCTTAAAATTTTCCATTCTTCTGTATTTCTGTATTTGAAACGAAAATCTTCAACTGTTAATAAGAATTTTTCATGCTCGCCCTGGTTGTATTGAGCAAGTGCCAGCCAGAGTTTTGCACCTCTATAAAATTCTGATTTAGGATAGTGTTTCACCAGACGATCAAAATGCTTTTCTGACCAATTGAAACGATTGCCCTCAAAAGCTGCAATACCTGCACCAAAAAGTACACGGTCAGAAACGATTCCATGTTTGGAAAAACGTTTTAAAAGCTCGTTATAGAATTGAGCCGATTTTTCATAATTTTTGTAATAAAGCTCTTTTTCCCCAATTGCCAGAAGCTTTTCTGGAGTCCATTTGTAAACCTCATAATTAACAAGATCATTGGTGTTAGACTTAGGAATACTTGCAATATTTCTTGCCGCTTTAGTATGAGGATTTTTAATCTGAGCACTAAGAAATTTATTTTTTGATTCAAGCTCGTTAATTTTATATTGGACATCAGAAAATTTTGCCTGCAAAAGTCTGTTCTCTTTTGCCAAGACAAGAGCTTTTTTCTCATATTCAAACTGAGCATTCCATTTAGCCATCACAGTAGTGTTCATTCCTCCGTACTTCCAGATTGAAAAAACAAATCCAAATGCCAAAAGAGAAAATACCAAAAATAGCTTCATTCCATGCCCTTAAGATAGTTCATAAACCACATTCTTTTATCGGCAAAAAAGATAATCACTTTAGACTAAAGAATTCGCCACTCTCAGCCGATAGGATTTGAAGGAGCTTTTAACTATGTACTTTCCATCACTTGGTCTTATCCTGCTTTTGGCAAGTCAACTTAGTTTTGCTCAAGGCAGAAAGCCAGCTGTGGAAGACTTCGTCGGTATTGAAATTGAGACTCCACAGACAACCCCACAAGGGACTGAGGGACTTTTTAATTTCGAAAAAGACATAGGAGAATATCAAAAAGTTAAAGATAATACAGCCAAACTCGTCAAAGAAAATCCTGCAACCGAAACTACAAACAATAATCTGAGCGCCACTGCAGCAGTGCTATTAATTTTAGGATTGCCAGGTTTAATGTGGTTTTTAATCATGAATCAAGTAAGACAAAAAGCTCAACTTGAAAGTGCATCAAGTATTGAAGTGCTGGAAAATTATCGAAAAGAAAAAGAAGCGAATAAAAAGACTCAGGAAGATTACAAGAAAGTTTCCTAGTATCTTTTCCACTCCCCTTTACCTTTATAAATCATGATTCGTTGTATGTGATTGAATTGGACAATGACATCTCTAACCCCGTCTTGATTTACATCACGTATCTCAACTGAATAATCCCTTCGCCAGTATTGATCTTTTTGAGCTTCACGTTCATGAAAATGGTGAGGCCCTGGAATCATTTGCAGGGTTGAAAAATCATCATTTTCGAAAGTGACGAGATAAGTTCTGGCAGTAGATTCAAAACGCCGGCCAAAAGTACTTCCTTCATCCAGAAAAAAAAGCAGCAGCTTCACGGTTGAGCTTAATTGGGCCAGTTTAACTTTATAAATTGAACTTTCTCCACCCATGGCCAGAAATTTGGCTTCAAAAACTTTTCCACCAGATGAATTTTTAATTTCTATCCAATCTATCCCATCCCTTTTTTGGGGCTGGATAGTTTCTTCTATGCCGTCTCCATTCAAGTCTATCAAATAAGAGGAGCCCTTTATGTTGAACTGATCAATTATCACCTCCTTAATCTCAAGGCCCATGCTTGGCAATTCACCCTTCAGAAGTTGACGATAGTAGCGCTCATCCTGGCCGAACGCCTGCGTTGATAAAAACAAAATGAGGAAAAGTCCAAAATGCTGCACCATAAGTCCATTGTAACTTAAAGTTGCGTTTGTTAGAATGCTTTCATTCATTAGAGGAAGGTTCTTACATGATCATTTCAATCGGTTTCGTGCGCTCAGCGAGTCAGGTCCTAATTAAAGAATTTGATTGGAATCAAAATTCCGTCGATTCAAAGCTGATAGACGTCACTGACCTTCCCGACTTCAATCTTCAGGCCCTCTTTATCGGAGAAAATGAACATTTCAATTCGATGGTGGGTGTTCTTGAAAAAGAGAAGGCTTTCTACCCAATTCTGGATGCTAAAGATGAATCTTTAAGCTTTGTAGCTTTTGAAGAACTTCCAGCCCATGCTTTCAAGGATTTATATCTAAAAGTCCTAAATCGATGGACCTTGCACCATAACTTCACTTCACTGGAAAATCTTTGGACAATTACCAATCACTTTCGTGATCTCTGGAAAAAAGATCGACTGAGTTTTTTCGAAGAAATGTGGTACTGGATGAAGAGAAATGTTGGTTCAGTAGATATGACTATTATTTTCAATGACGTCATCAAATTAGAAGAGAAAGACGAGAACAATGAAAAGAAAGAGCGTCCTAAATTGATTCAATCACTTTTGAGCGGCACTAAAAAAGGGAATTTTCATCAAGGTGGGGCCAAAGAAAAAGAATTGATGCAGGTCTATTTGGATAAATTTCATGACGTATTCGAAGTAACAGAATTTCATCCAACTAAGGGTCAATTTGTGGCCACGGCTCAAATTGAAAGAAGCCCCCTGATCTTTATGGCAAGAACTGCCCAGCTTAACCAGCTTCAACGCTCCCTTCTTGCCGCTTTATTCAACGGATTACAGGTATAATTCAGGCGTGACTTAAATGGGATTTATCTAGCGCTAAGCGTCCTAAAAGAAGTTAATATTAGTGCTCAAAGCAATATTAGTTCGATCAGATCTTATGTCACTTGGAATGTATTGAATATTTGGGTAAAGAAACACATCTCGGCCTAGTAAAATTCCAAGCCCGATGGATTGATAGACTTTACGTTTTTCATAAGTATTTGCTTCATCACCACTCAAGTGCTGATAAACAAAAGTCCCAAACGCTGTCCGAAAATTTAGCTTTTCGTTAATCTCATACTCAACTGCTGGATAAAAACCAAGAACTCTATCTGTGAGAGTATTATTTCGGCGAGAAAATGAGTAAGTTTGAATCGCAAAGTTTGCGCCATAAGAAAACTTTGTGCCGGCCAACTGGCGCATGACATTTTCAGAAAGATAATAGGACCACTGATAACCATCAAGCTTCTGTTGGTTATTGGTAACAAGAGTCAACTTCGCATTTGTCACAGATTGAATATTGAAAAACCTATTTACATAAGTAGCTTTCAAAAGCGGATCATTAACTGTCATCTTTTGATGATTCTCATCAAAATTTTTCTGTAATTTTTTTTCGGTGGTTTTGATCGTAGAATGAAATGGCGTGGTCATGAAAACGCCGGTACTCATTGTTAAACTAAAAAGTTTTGTCAAACGATACTTAACCCCCACATCTCCAGTGAGATTTTGGAGGGTTAAAGCATCAGCACCTTTTACAATGTTAGGCCTCTGGGCATCTTTAGGTCTTGAAAGAGAGCCACCCTGATAGGTAAATGAGGTTGAAACACTCCATAAAGAAAGCGATCCGCTATCGGCGCGTAAGCGGCGATTTGTGATCAATAGATCGGCCTCATCTTGTTCTGTTTTTTGTACAACGGACGCTTTATCTAGTTCTGTCGATTTAATTAAATCCACTTTTGTGGGATCGGTTTTTTTACTATTTTCTTCGACTGCAAAAAGAGAAGTTGAAAAAATAACGAAAACACAAAATAGACGAATACGTTTTAAATTCATAGAAATCTTCATATAATAAACTCGCTGGTCTTAAGATTGCGCATTCCAATTTCAAAATGAGAAACTATCAAAAGGATCTTTCCCTTCTCAACCCATTTTGCCAAAAGATTAAAGAATTCTTCTCTTGTTGCCTGATCCATATGTCCAAACGATTCATCCAACAGCAAAATATCTGAATCTAAACTCATTGCGCGCAGAAGAGCTATCCGCTGTCTTTGTCCTGACGAGAGTAATTTCATAGTGCCAGCGAGATTTGTCAGATTTTTTTGTGGTTCAAATTTTGTTTTAAAATTCTTATATCTTTTTAATAAAAAAGGTTCTGCCAAATATTCATCCACACTCGATTCATCTGAAAAACATACTTCAGGTGGCAAATAAGTAATCTTAGAACGCCACATTTCAATCGGATAATGAGTCATGCTTTTATTATTGAAACTTAACTCATCCCATGAAGACGGGATCAATCTGGCCAGAGATTTAAGAAAAAGACTCTTTCCTGCACCATTGGCACCTTTAATAAAAAGTATTTCGCCAGGATTAACCTCAAGATTAATGACTTTTCCATTGAGTAATTTAAGATTTTTTACTTTAAGCATAATTCCCCCGTAGAAAGAAAAAAGCTTTTTCGTACAAATCGAAGGGCAATATAGATTGATAATATTGTCCCTGTGCATATTGAGAGCATCATTTTAATCTGAAGTATGGAAGCATCAAAAGCATTTGCCTTTGAGATCAATTGTCCGGCCATCATCCCGGGGATTGATATGATCCCCATAGAAATCATGGAATTTATCTGAGGGGTAATACCCGCTCTTAAAGCGCGGTGAAAAAATTTGCTGGTGGATTCTTCAATAGTCCCTCCCAGGGACATCAAAGTTAACACCTCGTTATTTTTTTCTCTAAAATCCCGCATAAACGACTCAAGTCCAATGCTGACTCCGCTTAATGTGTTTCCTAAGAGCATTCCCATTAAAGGCAAAAGTTTTTGGGGCTCAAACCAATCTGCCTGAGCAATATCCATGGAAAAAAGGAACGCAATCGGCCAGATTGCCAAAACATTTGAAACCAGAGAGATCCAGAATAGATTGATAACTTTTTGCTTGGATCGTAGAATGATTTGGCCGGATGAATTTAATGTCATGAACAGCGAAACTATCAAAGTCACGGCCAGAAGGTTCGATTTGAAAATTTCCTGAAGTGCAAAGGCCAGTAGAATAAGTTGAATCGTTGTACGAAAACTCGCCCATAATATCTCTTTTGCGAGTTTATTTTGCTGCTTCCTGAAGAAAACATAAATCAGGAAAATTCCGACCACATAGGGCCAGAGTGAATAAAATTTAATAATCATATTTTTATGCCGCGATTATCTTCCAGATAAGAATATTCTTTTAAAACGGCAGGAATTGAATCAGTCTGATCATAGATAGCGAGCATCTGATCAGAAATATGATTTCTGGTCTCAAAGCGGTGGTGAAGCCTTTTTAGAGAATGAGTTGAAAATCCGAATTGTGGCAAAGTCTTTTCGCAGGATTCAAATAACTCACCAAGTATTTTTCTGACGTCATCAAAATGCAATCCAAGTCGGGCAATTGTTCCAGAATCATAGATTCTTTCCTGATTTGAAGCCCTACCAGCAAGGTCCTGGGAAAGAAAAAGTCCTAGTACCAGATGAAAATAAGCCTCAAAATCGGCAACATCATTGGTCATTTCAAAAACTTTAAATTCAATCCGAAATTTTTCATCTGGATGTAGCTCAATCGCTGGGGCAATCACACTTCTTTTAAAGGTGCGATACGACTTTCCTCTTTGACCTTTCACCAACCAAGGGGCGCCCCCATAAAAAGGAGACGCTAATGAAAGTGCTGCCATGGAGGGAGCGTAATGATTTACTTTTAAATGAAGATCTTCAGTGTTGCTGAAGAGTTCTTGGGTGATTTCGGCCGGAAAACTAACGTTAATGTCTGGACCATATGTAGTCATTACTTCTTGGGCCCACATCCAAAAATCATGCCGCCGTTTATTTTGGGGACCATTAAACTTAGTCTCTATTGGATGATGAGAAATAGCAATTGGCACCATTTGATGCTGTTTAAGTGCTGACTCCACTCTTGCATAAAGATCCTTATACACTTTCAGAGTTTGATCCACACTTGTACAAACCGGAGTGCGAATTTCAATTCCTTTAGGATAGGCGTCGATGATTTCCATATTCTCATCAGGCACCCCATAGCCTTCAACAATAAAAGGCATTAATTTACTATGAGGCGGCTCCTCCGAGAGACCTTCAAGACTAGGTATGCCCTCAAGTGACAAGCCCGTAAAAATATTGTCCAGAGTTTTAAAAGTAACATCTTTATACCAAAGAGGACGAAAGGTGTTGCTATCAGCAAGCATAAATTCGGCTTCTAAGCCGAAACGAAATTTATCTGACACGTTGTCTTCTCCATGGATAAATAACTAATCCTGAGACAGTTAAAAATAAAAGTCCTAAAGCCGCAGGGAAAAAGACCAGATATTGTCCCCATGAGGTGAAAAAGGATCCCTGGTGAAGTTCAATAAGAATATTTGTATAGCGTTTCGCATTTTTTAAAATTACGCCAGTTTGAGGGTGCATCTGGATTTCGCGGCCATCTTTTAATCTCATGGCAAGATGAAACTTGGCAGGTCGCCAGATCACCTGATCAACATTAGATGGGATTTCGCCAGAAGCCTCAATCATTTCATCAATAGTGAGCAGTTTTTTTCCTGCAATCGGCTCCATCTTCATGGCCTTAGGTTGGATTAATTCAAATTGCTGACGCAATTGAAGAAGAATTCCACTCACCAGAACCAAGGCAAAAGGTAAGACCACAATTAAGGAAACGATACGATGGTATTTGCGCCACATAAATTATAAAATATCCTGCAATACTTTATCCGTTAGCTTGGAGGGGCTTGGGCTAGTACCTTGAGCATCCACCGGTACAAGTCCTATATCCACAAGCTTCTTTAACCAATTCTCTAAAAGTGAAGGTAGATTTTTCTTCGTCACTTTATCCATTACGTACTCTATTGACCAGGTTGTCACCACACTGCCAGTTTCTGTGCGGATGCTGGATTTCTGAAGAACCGCTTTGACTGAAACTCCATTAATGACCTCAGTCCATGTATTTTCAATTTTTGTATTGGTAGAAGTGGGAGCAAAGAAGAGTTTATCCATAGGGATATTCATGTCATCAGAAATATTTTCAAGCTTTTTGAAAGGGTGAGAATGCCAGATCTCATTCATACCAAGAACATCTTGCTTCATGATTTCTTTTTCCATTGCAGGAATATCTTCTGACGTTGTGCTGTTGTTGTAAGTATAGAGACGGTTAAAAAAATCATTATTGTAAGCTGCAAGATGGGCCGCGGCTGTTGACTCAAGATTAGTTACTTCCTGATCTTCAAATGTTCCGTTGGCAATTACACCAGCGACTGATCCTGAAGTTTTGAAGAGTTGTTTTCTATAAGTGAGGGTTGTACCTGAACTTGTTTGCGTAAAGAAGATTTTCACAGGAGTTTCAAGTTCACGTAAACGATAGCCCTCATCAGTGCGCACGTCATAGTAGTAGTGGGTTGATTCTTGAGTTTCACTCGTTACTGGAAGAGCAGCTAAGATCTTTTGATAGCCTTCCTCTTTCAACTGAATTCTAAAGCTAGTAATATAATCAGTATTGATTTCAGCATCGAGAAAACGCCTCTCTGTAAGTGCCCCACGGATAAATTCCACAAGAGCTTTCTCTTCAGTTTCCTCGAAGTTTAATTTTCTTGTCAATTTTGAAGAAAGGTTAATAAGTTTTGTTACATTGGTATCAGAACGTGCAGCCCCCAAACGTTCAAAATAATTTTTATAATTATTCACCAGAACATATTCATTAAGACTTAACTCAACATCATCGTAATGTTCAATGACCTGGGCCAGTGTTTTGAATGCCCCATCGTGCATATAGGGAGCTGTAAGAGCAGAGTTTCGCAGTCCAGGAACTTTAAAAGAATAAAAATTTTCAGGAATTGGATCTTGCTCAAAACGACCAAAATCATCTCTGTTAAGTTTTCCAGGGCCAATCTGTGGAACTCCGATGTTATGGAAAGAGAAATCAGATAAGTGCTCGCCTTTGTGGCATTCACCACACTTACCTTTATCAAAGAAAACATCCATTCCAATTTTTTGAATTTCAGACATCGCCTTGAGGTCACCCTTCAAGTAACGATCATAATTTGTGTCGGCAGCATAAAATGCTTCTTCTTCAAAGTGAGCAATGGCGCGCGCCACATGGGCCAGGGAAAGTTCTTCATCTGGAAAAAGTTCTTCCAATGCTTTTTTATATTCAGGAATGGCAATTACGCGTTTGAAAAGGAGTGACCATGCTTCCTGGTCGCTTGTGGCATCAGCTATTTCATTCGCACCAGGTTGACCGCGCATTTCATCGTGGTTGGCCATTGGAAAAAGTGCCTGGGCAGCAAGAGCATTTTTAAGAACAGGACCAAAGATTTCTGGTAGAGCTGATGGGGTGGTAAAGATACCTGTGGCAACATTAAGTTGAACTCGACCGTCCCAAAATAGAACTGGCACATTATGCAGATTAAAAAGGGCCGGGGAATTTCGGGCGATAATTTTACCGCTCTTTTGTTGCCTTCCACCCGATGTTGTTTCGATTCCAACGCTGCCTTCCCCAACTGACAGTGGTAACCCATCCATAGTCATAGTCGTTGGATGATGGCATTCAGCACAGCTAATATTTTTATTTCCCGAAAGATTTTTTTCAAAAAAGAAGTCGCGCCCTAAAAGGAAAAGTTTTTTATTAATTGGTGATGGTGGAGTCATGGGGGACAAATTAAAAGTTTTTATGTAGCCATGAAGCCTTTGATCCAAATCCGTTTGAGCTAAAACAGAAGTGATCGTGAATAAACAAAAGAGTGCCAAAAATCTCATGATAAACCCTTCAAAATTACAATAGGTTTGATATATCAAACTTAAGGAAGCCAAGGCAAAGCAAAAAGTATGGCCGTGAAAAAAAACTACATCGTTACTATTTGCTACTCCCTTGTCATTCATTACAAAGGATTGTAAAAATAGCCACTTATGAAAAAAATTCTCTGGCTTAGCCTATTTTTCACCAAACTCAGCTTGGCCGCTGTGGCCTTTGAAAGCGAGATTGGTATTTACTCTGATTTCATTTGGCGGGGCACAACTTTTTCCGAAAATAAGCCAGCTGTCCAAGGCATTCTCGATGCTGAAGAGGCTCATGGCCTATTTTTAGGTACTTTTGTTTCCAATGCTGAATTCAGTGATGAAGCCTTGGGTGAGAATACTCAAGTAACTAGTGAGATTGATTTTATCGTTGGGAAAAGATGGTTTAAAGAAAACTGGGAAATCCAGCTTTCCTATAACAAGTTTATTTTTCCCAATGCTGAAATTTTTAATTCAGATGAGTTCAATATTTTAGGACGCTACAAATCTATAGCTTACGAAATTTCTTACATGGATGATTATTTTGGCTATCAAGGGGTCTATCAATACTATCGATTAGGCTATATCCATCAATTATCGCCATCTCTTGAAACAAATATCTTCGTAGGCTACAACGCATTTAAAAACCCCAAAGGTAGTTTGAAGTCTCGCTGTCTTGATAATGCGTGCATTGCAACTGCTCAAACAACTAGCGGCGCCGGAAATCCGGATTATATTGATATCTATCAAGTAACCAGAAAAACAATTAATAATGGAACTTCATTTGAGCTGGCATTCAACTGGACCAATAGAAAAGAATATACCGCTGCAGACAAAGTGATTAGTAAAACAAAAGCAAAAGATTTTGCAGTCGTAATAGCTCTTATAGTGCCTGTTCCACTTTAAAAAAACTTTATAGTTCGCCACTTCCCCATAAAGTCACTTTTCCACTTAATTTAATTTGAGTTTGGTTCCATTCAATAAAAATTTCAGATGGCCGACTCATTTCTAAACCCTGAAAGATTCTCGCTTTTCCAGATTTTATCATGAGAACTTCTCTAGCAAAGGCTGCCAATGCACAGGCCGCAGATCCGGTAGCGGGATCTTCTACAACACTTAAAACCGGAGCAAACATGCGCACATGGAAAGTTTCAGGGCCTTCCTGAAAAATAAAATAACACTTCAGCGGATCTTTAGTTCCAATAGGCGCAGTAGCCTTCTTAAGAGCTGTATGACTCTTCACTGGGATCACTAAAAATTCAGGACCACTACTTACATAACGCACAAGTTCGGTATGAACCTGAGAAGGATCAACCGAACAATGCTTCAAGACATGATTAAGATCGCCATCAAATTTTCTTATTTGAGGAGTCCCAGGGAATGTAAGCTTTGCTCCTGAGATTTCTGCTTCAATAGATAATGGCCCTAAAGGAACTTCTAATGAAAAGTTTTTCTTATTGGTTTCTTTGGCAACGATCCAACTTGCCCCAATAGAGGGATGGCCGGCGAAAGGAAGTTCAATTTTAGGAGTAAAAATTCTTAATTGATAGTGATCAAAAATAAATACCGTTTCAGAGAAATTAAAATCTTTTGCGATTGACTGCATTTCTTCACTGCTAAGTTCATTTTTTGGCAAGACCACTGCCAGCTGATTGCCGGAATTTTTTTCTGCGCCAGCAAAGACGTTCAGTAAGTAAAATTTCATCTACTGCCAAAGCCATTGAGTGGTTCACCAGCAAGTACATGGAAATGAGTATGAAAAACAGTTTGACCAGCATTAGGTCCAGTGTTGCTCACAACTCTAAAACCTTTTTCAGTCAAATTTTCTTTTTCTGTGACGGCTTTAATTCCAGCAAAGATTTCCACAAATTGTTGAGGATCAATTGAACTCATGTCATTTACATCTTTAGTGTGATTTTTATGAATAAAGAGATAATGAATACTGGCATTAGGCCGCAAATCTTTAAAAGCCAAAACTTTATCATTTTCAAAAACTTTTGTGGAAGGAATTTTTCCTTCTACTATTTTACAAAAGATGCAATCAGCATTCTTCATATTCTATCCTTTGACTCTTGTAATTTTAGCTCCAAGCTTAGTCAGCTTTTCATCAATTCTTTCGTAACCGCGATCAAGATGATAGACGCGTTGGATTTCAGTCTGGCCATCAGCAATAAGTGCACACAGAATTAATGCAGCCGAGGCGCGTAGATCTGTACACATAACAGGTGCACCACTGAGAGATTCGACCCCTTCAATGAGTGCAGAGTTTCCTTTTAAGGTGATTTTTGACCCCATTCGGATCATCTCTGGAACGTGCATAAAGCGATTTTCAAAAATAGTTTCTGTCACTATAGAACTTCCATCCACAATGCTCATAAGGGCCATCATCTGGGCCTGCACGTCTGTAGGAAATCCGGGGAATGGAAGAGTTTCAATTGTTCCTCCCTTCAATCTTTGGCTTGGATGAATTTGAATAAAATCTTTTCCAATTTCAAGTTGCGCGCCCATTTTAGTGAGCGTTTCTAAAACAAATTTCAAATGATCTGGATTAAAGCCCGAAACCTTAACGTCTCCTCCACTCATGATTGCAGCAATAATAAAAGTAGCAGCCTCGATGCGATCGCCAATGACCCTATACGGCCATGGAGAAGGTTTCAGTTCATTGATTTTCATTCCATGGATGATCATTCTTGAGGTACCCGAGCCTTCGATCTTTACACCTTGGGCCATTAAAAAATCAGCAAGATCGTCGATTTCAGGTTCCATGGCCGCATTTTCAATAACCGTTGTTCCCTCTGCAAGAACTGCTGCCATCATAATGTTTTCTGTTGCTCCCACACTTGGAAAGGGAAACGTAATAACAGCTCCCTTGAGTTTGTCACACTTTGCTTTAATATAGCCGTTTTCAATTTCAATATGAGCACCCATTTTCTCTAGTCCTGATAAATGGATATCTACTGGTCGCGCACCAATAGCACAGCCACCTGGAAGAGAAACAGATGCAACTCCATAGCGCGCAAGTAAGGGACCTAAAACCAAAACTGAGGCACGCATGGTTTTTACTAATAAATAATCTGCATGTTGATTGGTTAAACTGGTGGCATCGATCACATAATCATTTAAATTACGCTCAACTTTCACACCCATACTTTGCATTAATTTAAGGATGGTACCCACATCCATTAAATCAGGTATCCCGGTAAACTTAACCGGATAAGGACAAAGAATTGTCGCAACTAAAATTGGTAAAGTCGCATTTTTTGCAGAAGAAATTTCTACACTTCCCATAAGTTTGCAGGGACCTTCAACTAAGAGTTTATCCATAAACCTTCCAGAAATTTGTTATTTATATTGTAAGGATAAAAAGGCAGCTTGTCCTCAAAAGTTGAATCAATGACGCAAGCGAAACTTAAAAGTAGCCATCCCAAAAAGGATGGCTACTTTATATTTGACCATTATTACCTAAAAGTAAGTCTGTTTAATACATTTCTCACAGAGCGACCAACGCATTTAGTTTTATTAACTGTCATATCAGCGGTCCCCTTCTTCTCCCATTTATCATTCACTCGTGTTGCTGTT
>CAMASK010000047.1 GCA_945860895.1 Bacteriovorax stolpii | reverse complement strand
TGTTCGATAATTTTTTACATCATTTTTATCTTTTGCAGGATCGTATTTTTCGACAGCATCAAAGAGACTAAGATTTTGATAAAATGGTTTCTTTAATAATATTTGAAGAGCTTTAAAGCCTGCATCAAAAGATGAAAAGACTAAAAAACCTCCTGCATAACCAATAATTCCTTCAAACTTTGTATCCTTGCATGGCTTTCTAATATTCCCAGGATTATTATTTCTCCACGCCCATGACCCCTTGCTATGTATGAAAACTCTGCCGGATGAATCTGTATAACGAACCCGATTTTTACTAATACCCTCACCTTTAACAAATTCACTCATTAATCAGGCTTTTCAAGAGATTCAACAGTAAGTAGAACTTCTGTTTTGTGATGACCGGTATATTGGGGAAATAGAGTGCCTTGAACTTTGATTTTCTTATTGAGTAGCGATCGCTTTGTTTTGTAGAAGTCTAATTTAGAGCTCATAACAAGCTGAACCTCTAAAAGACCATGCAATTCATCTCCATCGACATAACTACTTTTATTGACGCAAAATGGCTTTGTCGTTTTTATTAACCAGTAAATTTCTTCTTCGTCGCCTTTGTTTATATCCGTGTAATTGGGAGGTCCTGGAAAAGATTTTCTATATAGCAATCCTTCGAGCTGAACTTTTTGTGGTTCATAACTTTGACATTCCTCTGCAGTCTTAGCAACTGGTGGCTTAGGATTTTTAACTGAACATGAAGCCAAAAAGAAAATAAGAATCAAAAGAACTGAAATATTCATATTGATATATTAGACTTTGAATAAAAGAAGCCAAGGTCAAAAAGGTGCCAGTTAAGCCAATGGTAACCAAAATTTTATTCCCTTGAGCATCACATTTAATCCTGCTCAAGACAGCTCTTAATGGCATTTTGAAGCTTGATATGGGCAGAGATAAGAGTTCCTCTGTTGAGATTTATTGGATCATTTTCAATGGCACTACACCCACTGTGGGTCGGGATAATATTTATCATCTTCATCTGAAGATTGAGGCTTGCCATCAATTGATAAAGGAACGTTGAATTCAACATAATTCAAAAGTGCCACACAGTGACCAGCGGTAATTGCGCAGTTTTTACCAATCAATGTTGCCGTACACTTTAATTGGCTCTCATCAGAACTTATACGGCCAATCCTAGGATCTTCATGAAATCTACGATCATCTGTGGGACCACATATGCTTTTGGTCGATGCTAAGACATAAGAAGGAACGATCATCAGTACCAAAAATAGAATATTTACGAAAACTCTAGTTTTCATTTAATCCTTCATCTTCTTAATCTGTAAAAGCTCTTCCAAAACAATCTTGTCCTTAGGTCTCGTCATGGACTGCTTACACTTTATGAGGTCATCAATCGAAATAACCAAACATTTCTTATTAAACAAAGAAACCTGAATCGCATTCTTCTTAAGCTCGTTAAAATCCCCTACACCTATTACACTGCTCAAGATATCCAAAACTCCGGCATCAGTTTGAAGATAAATGTTCTGAACATTCTCGTCTGGCAAAGGACGATCATTAAAAGAGACATTCGCTTTTAAATTCATCCGGTGAACAGGACTGAGCTCTCTCAATGACTTTCTTATTTTTTCAATTTGATCGTTCGAGATAACAGCACAAATATCTAAATCTTGAGTTACATGATTTGACCCGTGAATGACACTCGCAAATCCACCAATCAAAATGAACTCAACTTCGTTATCCAAAAGTGATTTAAGAAGATAGTTAAGATCTTTTTCCATCTGAACCTTTACGCGCTTTCTGTAATTCTTTTAAAAGATTAAGCGCCTTCTGATGGTTAAGGAGTCTTTGCTCGGGAGCAAGGGAGAGGTTTCTTTCTAGAAGATTTTTTTCTTGCTCAGCTTGTGAAGGAGAAGAATTGAGAGTCTGATTTTTCATTAAATACCGCACAGCGTTAATGGCGCACTCTGAGGGATTCGAACCCCCGACCAATTGGTTCGAAGCCAACTACTCTATCCAGCTGAGCTAAGAGTGCGTTCTAGGGATTATATATGCATGAAAGACATTATGTCAGCTAATCTTGATAATTTACCCAACGCGGTGCCCGACTAAAGAGATCGAAACTGCCCTAAATTATTGGTGCTGGGATCTCAAATTCCCCTTTGAATTCTGTGACTTAGTTAAGTTGAAAATCGCTAGCCCTAAAAAATCTCTCATAAAATGTTAAGAACCTTGTTTTATCGCTCTTAAGAAAAGTTTGATTCCATTAATGAAAAAGCTATACCAACACCATTTTAAGCGAGCAGTTCCTAATACTCATGATAAAATTCAAGATTGCCTTGATGGACTTATTTATAATCCTACCGACCACGCTTCATCTCCCAGATGGGTAATGATAACTGGAGAAGGGCACAAGCCTTTGATGGTGGATTTGATTGCTGAAAATGATGATCATCATGTGATCGCAGTTTATAAAGATAAAACAGGCTGGGGAAGTCTTTCAAAATCCAACACGACTCTTCTCAGAGGTCGTCATCCTTATTATTTAAATGTTCGTGAATTAGTCATGAGCTACTTTGACTTCTATTTCAACACAAAAGGCCAATTATCACTTTATGGTTATTCCAATCCAATCAATCTCAATCGTTATAATTCCTGGCAATGGCGGATCTCGGATAATGATTTAATGAAAATGGGGATGGCATTTTCCGATGAAACTCATTACGAGATCGTGAGTCCTGCAAAAATAAAAAAGATGAGAAAGGTTTCTCAAAGTCTTAAGGATGCTTGTTTTTTAGGCGCCGATCAGAATGGACTTTTTAAGGCCAATTGACTTCCATCACGTGAATCCCTTTAAGGGTTGGATGGTTTTCGAATTTTTTTAGGTATTCAAGAAGAAGTAATTCCATGACTCGTCCTTCGCCGGAAGTACTTGCATGACGAATGTAAATGTCGTTTTTTTTATGAAAAACAAGTGATTGATGGGAGACATTCATATGGGTGCCGGCCACATCTGTTAAATCCCAATTGGGTCTCACAAAATTTACTATGGCCCCATCAGGAATATTTTTCAAAATTCTAGGATTGGCCAGAAGAGTTGATAGCGGAAGATATTCAATACGAGCGATGGTAGGTGAGTACTGAGCAGAATAGCTGTGAAGTTCTGCAAGAAGGCTTTGTCTCTCTTGCATGGTTGCCAAAGGGACTCGAATCTCATTTATTTTGATCGCCTTTAACCACCCCGGTAGATTGATAACTGCTTCTGCTATTTTCATTTGTGAGGCAGGAAGGATCTTATGGTTAACTTCTTTGAGTAAACCATTTCTAACATTATTGGGCACCCATTGAAGACTTGGGAAATGATTTCGTTTGAGATAATCAACCTCGCTATTTTCATAGCGAATTTTATCCATCAAATTTTCAAATTCATCGACGTCCCGGGCAAGTGCAAGGCCGATCATTGTTTCTACATAAGTAGTGCAATCAAAGGTATCAAAGCGGTAAAGTGGATCTTGGTCGTAGCGACCATTTTCGCCTTCGCCCAAGGGGCCACCCTGGCCGTAGGGCAGACCTAAAAAAGATTGTGAAATTTTATCCATCTTCCTCAGTGGAGAAGATATTGATTCATGCTGAATTAAGATGCTTTTAGCTTCCTCTCGATAAGACGCAAAAACATTAAAAGCAATGGTTATTAAAAAGATAATATTGAGCATTTTCTAAGAATGCCTTGGAGTGTGAAGGAGTGTCAAAATGTATCAATCGAGCCTTAGACATTAGCGCGCTGCGGCTTCATTTTGTACATGGTCCAAACTCGCAATATTCATGTTGTTGATTTTATTTTGAATGAGTTGGAGTTTTTCCTTTCCTTAAAAGGCCGTGCATCATTCTATGAATGAGATCATCGGTTGAAAGAGGAAGTAGATTCATTTCAAAACGGTCACGTTTAACGAGAGTTTTTAAACCACTAATGATTAAACGATAAGCAATTACCTTCAATCGATGAAGTGTTCCGAAGGTTAATTGTCCTACTCGCTCGTTGCCGATCTTACGGCTAAGAATATAGAGGTAACCATGTTCACGGCGTTCAAAACGTTCTTCAAATTTGACTAAGAATTTCCATAAGAAACGATTCCATCTGGAAATGGTCATGAATTGAGATGTCCAGATATCTGAATAACGACGAGTAAAGAGTACTCGAGCTGCTAGTTTTACCTCGCCCGTAAGGGTACTGGCCTCAAGTGATTTCTTGGTGGTGGGAACATTCCAGCTGTCCACTACGTACCAATAATCTTCAAGGGAATGGCGTCTTAATTGCTCAAGGCATTCCACTAGACAAAGAGTATATCCTACACCCTGAAGTTTAATATATTCCTGACGCTCTTTAAGCCACTCCTTAGTTGGAGCTTCCACTATATATTTTACCGATGCCGGTTTTGTTTCTGTGAGAATCTCGAGCCTCAGGTTGGTACTCTTAATTAGACTTGAGCCATCTGTAGCAAGTGTAAGGTGGGTATTTTCTTCTGGAGAGTTACGGACAAATTCAATATTACACACATTTTCATTATTCAGAAGATTAAGGGCCTCTTGAATGGCCGTTATATCCCGCTCATCCAAGGTTGGTCCCACTTCCTGTTCGGGTGAATTTTTGACGAAGTTAAAAGCGATTGGCAGGGCCGAACGAAATACTTTAAATGGCCCTATAGAAAGAATTAATTTCACCAAAGTTTTCCAGCCAAATTGCTTTTGCAGCAATTGACCGAAGTTATTTCTTGAAGAGATTGCAGTGGCAGTTAAGTAAACTTGAGAAAGACCTCTGAGTGCTGCTTGAATTTCAATGCGCAAATTAATGTTGGCCTCACCCAGAAGACGCACGAAATCTGTTAAATAACGAATGAAGGCACCCTGATTTCCGTTAGTAATAAACTCTTTAATAAGTTTCTGGCTGCGCTCAGTATTTAGTTCTTCGGGATTTTCCACCAGATTTTTTAATCCTTCAAAAATTCCTTTTTGATCACTCAGGATTAAGCGGTAAATAAAGGCAATGAAGGCCCGGACAGTTTCCTGATTCCAGTTAAAACATGGATTGAGGTCTATGAGTTTAACCTGCGCCTTATCGGCATCATAAAGAATATTTCCAGCATGTGGGTCTGCCCAGATAACTCCTTTTTGAAACATCAAATACAGATAGGCTTCGCTCACCACGTCTGCAATACTCATGCGCTCAAGATAGCGTGAATGAACAACTGAAGTAATTTTATCTCCAGTGATTCTTTCCATCAAAACAGCATCTGCTTCTACATAATAGTAAACCGGAACTTGCAAATTAAAAACGCCTGCGAGGGCGTCCCGAACACTGTCTGCATTGTATTTTTCTACTTTAAAATTCAGCTCTCCAATACTTTGAGCTGCGTAATTGATGATTGTTCTTTTTAAGGCAACAATCAAACCTGAGACTTCGATCTTCTCATCTTCGGTCAATTCAGATTTTGTGAGTGAAGAGTTAAGATGTTCCAAAATGGCAAGTAATGTTTCTTTTTGTTGAACAAACAAGGGAGTCAGGCCGGGACGTTGGACTTTTAAAAGCACTGACCCATCATTTTTAAGTGCTTTTTTTCCCTCTTCATTTAATTCAAATTCATAAATAGCTCCAACTGAAGCGCCGGCAAAGGCATTCTGAATATAATCAGGGATGATCAGATAACTTTTAATTTCCTTCCAATTGGGGCGATTGAGAATTTCCAGAACATACTTCCAGGATTTTTCCTGACTACCAAAGATACCACCGAGATTATCTTGCTGATGCTTAAGTTCTTTGGCCAGAGAAGGAGGGGCAAGCTCTGCTAAAACCTGGGCCATCTTGACATACATGCCACCAAGTTCCTGAAGCACGATCGAAACAATTCTTCCCTGAGAAAGCTGATCTTTTGGTGTGCACAGAATACTTATAAGTGCAGTCATACAACGGTCTGGAGGAAGATGCTTAATTGCTTCATCAATCAGGGGTAGTAAAAGGCTTCTTCCTTTTAGATTTGATTTGAGAGTTTCAACTAAGCCAGGTCGCACCTGATTATTATAAAAACTATGCATAATGTTGTAAGTCAGCTGGGTCAATCTCTGATGATCCACTTCCGGCAATTCATAAAGTGCAGTGAAAAGTGGCTCCCTTAAATGGGGAACAATTTGTAGTGCTTCGTTGGAGAAAGCAGGAAAAAGACGAAAGATGGGAACGTAGCGTTTAGCTATTGTTCCCAACATGTCTTCGAGTAAGTCAACCTGATCAAGAATTTCAAAAATATCTGGATATTGACCGATGGTTTCTAAAAGTTTTTGAACAGTATCACCAAGTGCCTTTGCGAGTTTTTCTTCATCGACTAAATCTTCTTGCAGTCGATGAATTCCCAAAACCTGAAGAGCATTGATTGTTGCTTCAATATCCGGGGGAAGTGCATCCTCTTCATCAAATCCAAAATGAACCATGTCCCTGGCCAGTACTGCCCAGGCACGTTTTAATTCGCCACTACTAACTTCGGGGAGATCTACTTTTGAGATAGCCTTGGAAAAAAAGAATCCAAGAGAATCTCCATAATTTTTGCACTCACTGGCAAGAGCCGCAATCCAAGTATAATCCTTCATTCTCAGTAACCCTTTGACTAGGAATTAGTTTACTAGAGAATTTTATAACTGTCAGACTAACCTGCAAGGTGAATGCGATGCCACAGCTGAGGGGGAAATTTGCTTTTGCAACTAAAAAAGTCCGGATAGGTGCGGCGCCACTAGCAGTGAATTTTTCTTCAGGCTATGATTCAGTTTCAAAATTTATTAAGGAGTCTCCTATGAAACTATTCTACAGCCCTGGTGCTTGTTCGCTAGCTCCGCACATTGTTATGGCCGAATTAAACATGGCCTATGAGCTTGAAGCAGTGAACCTTAAAGACAAAACTTGTGCTTCTGGTAATTACAACATGATCAACCCTAAGGGTTCAGTTCCAGCACTAAAAATGGATAACAATGAGATTTTGACTGAAGGTGCTATCATAAGCCAATTTCTTGCCGATCAAAAAAATGATGGAATCATTTTTGGGAAGTATGGAACAACTGAGCGCTACCGTACTCTAGAGTGGATGAACTATATTTCTACTGAAGTTCATAAAAACTTTTCGCCACTTTTTGGTCTGGATACAATTTATAAAAACGCTGAAGCTAAAGCTGAAGTAAAAGCCTTTTATACAAATTGTCTTTCAGATAAATTTAACTTTCTCTCTGAAAAAATCGGCACAAATAATTTTTTAATGGGTTCTCAATTTACTATTGCTGATGCTTATCTTTTCACATGCTTTACTTGGACGGAGTATGTTGGAATTGATCTTTCAGCATGGACAAATCTTACAACTTACATGAACAGAATTTATGAGCGTCCAGCAGTTATGCGCGCTTTGAAAGAAGAAGGATTACTTAAATAATTAATATTCAAGGCCCCTTTATTGGGGCCTTTTTTTTAATTAATCACCTGAGCGATGATTTCTGAGAGCTCCTTTAGATTTGAGCGTTCCATCTCATGCTTAGAATTAGTAAGTGTTTTAACTTGAGCCCGTGGAATCCAAGATGCATTCAGATGTGTCTCTTCTGAGCTAACCATTCTATCCTGATCTCCTAAAATCAATGTAACCGGAATATCGATACTGAGTAGATCTTCTTTTGTGAGTCCATCAAGTTTCTCAAGATTTTGCATCAAATGAGCAGTTGATTTGAGAAGAAATTTCCATTTGTCCCCGTGCTTATTCTGTAAAGAATCAGTGTAGCTTGGAAATTTTACTTTTAAATGATCAGGATCAAGCATTGGAAGTTCTCGACTTACGGCTTTTTCTGACCAATTAAATTTTGTTCCATAAGTTATAATTTGAGAAATAGGGGAATCTTCAAAGTTGGCCTTGTGATAGAGGGCAACATAGCCACCCATTGAATAGCCGAAAACAATAACATTCTTCAGGTTATGATTTTTTATGTACATATCAAGTTCACAGGCAAATAAATCAATACGAAATTCTTCCGGCGATTTTGTAGAAGGACCATGACCTGCAAAATTAAAAGAGAATGATTTATAATTTTGTTCTTCCATGAGATCCATGAGTGCAGACAAATCTTTTGATACCCCAAGAACATCATGCAAAAAAAGAATCGTTTTTATTGATTTTTCCATTAATTTTACCTTTAGACCTACTTAGTCCCTTAAATGACTATTGTAGCAGCAGGCATACTAATCGCCAAAGGAGAGTCTATGAAACTTCTTCTGGCGATGCTTTTATCTCCAAAATTGGCGTACTCATTTGCTCAGTCTTTTGAAGCGATCGCAAAACATGAAGGCAGAATAGATCATTTTGAAAGGCATGAATTAATTTTTGATGGCCACAAATTAACCAAAGCTCAGATCGAATATGTAGATTTTAGACATGGCATTCATTTTGGGCTCAAATTGCAAGGGGATACTGTTGAAGTGTTTAGTCAGGAAAATGGTGAAAACAAGGTTCAACGTAAAAACCTGGGCGTTCAAAAAAAAATAAAATTTTCATCTCTGGTCCTGGTCTGGTTTATTTCATAAAAAAATCTTTATCAAATTATTGAAAGAAACGGGGTGAGCATAAGTTTTATCAGGCCTAGAACATTTAAATTGGATGAATTTTTCCTCATTCCTTTGAAACACACCAAACAAAGAGCTGAATTTGAAGTAAGGCGAAAGCCCTGGTGGCTGCATTTATTTAGTCCAAGGTTGAGACTCGTTTTTGAGTTACCAAGTCGACGAATTATTGCGTACGATGGCTTTTCAAATCTAAGGGATCGTGAAGGAAATTTCATGAGTGTTGACATCCAATATATCTACGAAAATTAGTAAGATCATATCTTGTCTTAGTTAAAGGGAGGAGTAGAATAAAACGATTGATTCACATCTATAAAACAGGTAATTATGTCCCCAAACATGGCATCAACTCATTTTGATACAATTTTAAAAAACATACGCATTAAACTCCCTATACAAAATCCACTTCATAGTTTTGTTCACAATAATGTCTTAATGATGTTTGAAGGAAAAGAATTTCATGAAGCTCTTGCAGAAGCAGGACATCTATATCGAGCACGATCTTATTGGCAACTTGAAAAGTACAAAGCAAAATTTGATGAAAAGAAAATTTCCTTTGAAGACATTAAGGAAGCCATCGATCAATACTCTCTTCATTATAATAATTCTGTCCTCTCAGAAAAATTGGGCATTAAGCTCAAAGATTATTATCAAGGATTGATGTTTTCAGAACTCATGTTTAATGAGGATGAAATTCAGCCGGACATTCCAGATGGCAGTCTTTGGGAAAAGAGTGCAAAAAAAATGGCAGGACAAGAGTTAAGATTTAATGAAAATGTTAGAAAATTTCGGGCCAAGGAATATTGGGAGAAATATTATAATGAATCCGTCAGCTCAACTACTCAACCATTCATAATTCGCCTTATTTCCAGTTATCTTGATCAAGGCCAGAGCTTTTGGGCAAATCCTTTTACAGAAAAAGGTTTTTGGAATTTCTTTTCTCAGGATGTAGAGCTTACCAGTAAGTTTGGAACCAAGTGGCAAAAAATTTTGGGACAAAAATTAGCGGCATACAAGGACCAGACTCCACAAGCCATCATTGAGGCTGAACTAACCAAAATGAAAATCCCGATCCAGAATTGGGAAGACTACATCTTAGACATCCTCTTCGATCTTAAAGGATGGGCAGGCATGGTGAATAAACTTGAGACTGAACCATGGCAAGCTACTGTTAAAGCACCCAGTATAAAGTTAGTAGATTACATAGCTTCTTTGATTCTTATCGAATCATCTTTGGATCAGTACCACGCTAAAGTCCACTCAACTGATCTTGCAATAATTTACGGAAGAGAGGACTTTACTACTATTCGAAGCTTTCAATTAACTTTGGCGATTTATCAAATTACAAAATATTTCCACCTAAAGCCTGAGTGGATGGATCGTTTTTCTTCTGAAGAACTGGTACAAATCGTTGCCGAAGTGGATGCTTCAGAAAAAGAGCATCTCATTCGTTTATGGCATGAAGCCTATGAAAATCATTTTTATAGGGAGGCTTTAAGTGCTTTAGTTTCCCATGATCCACCGAAAATTGAAACGGATCCGGTTCAGGCTCAGGTTTTATTTTGCATTGATGACCGTGAAGAATCTATTCGTCGACATCTTGAAGAAGTGAATCCTGACATCAAAACCTTTGGGGTCGTTGGTTTCTTTGGCATCGATATGAAGTTCAGTAGTTTGAAGCATAAGCGATTGATTGCTCAATGTCCTCCAGTAGTTATTCCAAGTCGTATTGTTACAGAAGTTCCTAAAAGTGGGCAAGATACGAAGAGATTTATGTGGCTACATCAGTTTATTGGTGGATCTGACTTAAGTCTTTATTATCTCTCCCGAACTTTATTCAGGGGCTTTTTTTCAACATTAATTCTTGGGATCATTAGTATCGTGCCAATGTTTCTTCAGGTTTTTTTTCCAAAACAAAGTAAAAAATTAAGAATGAGTTTTAATAGTTTTATTAGTCCAACTCCCGCCACTGATATCATGATTGAACAGGGTCTGGATGGACACGGATATTCTAAACCGGAAATGGCGAAGATTGTTCAGGCTATTTTAAGTATGTGCGGCATGAAAGATGATTTTTGCAATCTCCTCATTATGATGGGGCATGGTTCATCAAGTAATAATAATCCATTTAAGCAAGCTTATGGTTGTGGGGCCTGTGGTGGCAATGCTGGTATTCCAAATTCTCGTGCATTTGCTAAAATGGCCAACGATCCTGAAGTCAGAAGAGAGCTGGTAAAACTTGGAACTGTTATCCCTGATGCTTCTTACTTCGTTTCTGGTTTTCATGATACTTGTACTGATGAAATAAATTTTTTTGATACGGAATTAATTCCTAAAAATTATCTAACTGCCTTTAATAAAATAAAAGTTTCACTAGATCAAGCCTGCGAATTAAATGCTTTCGAGCGATGTCAGCGGTTCAGTTCTAAAGATGCCAAAATTTCCCCGAAGCAAGCCCTTAAACATGTCAGAGAAAGAGCAGAAGATCTGGCGCAGCCTCGTCCTGAATATGGTCATTCAACAAATGCACTTTCGATTGTTGGCAGACGTAATTTAACAAAAGGTCTATTTATGAATAGACGCTCATTCCTCTTAAGTTATGACTGGGAAATTGACCCCCAAGGGGAAATACTTAAACAGGTGGTTCTGGGTGGTGTTCCGGTTTGCGTGAACATTAATATGGATTATTATTTTTCCAGCGTGGATAATGATAATTTCGGTTGTGGTTCAAAACTCCCTCTGAATTTAACCGCACTTCTTGGAGTGATGACTGGATCCCAAAGTGATTTAAGAATTGGTCTCGCTCGTCAGATGGTTGAGATACATGAACCTATCAGGAATTTAGTGGTCATTGAAGCTCCACTTGAAAGAGTAAGTGTTGTTTTCAATTCCCATCCGCGACTTAAAAATATTCTTTATAATCACTGGATGAAGCTGGCCGTTTATGATCCACAAGCTCAGGGCTGGTACTTCTTTCGGGAAGATCAGTTTCAACCCTTAGTTGTGGAGAAAACTCATATAAAACATTTTACAACTTCACTTGATCGCATCAATAAAGAAGTCACAGAAGATGATTTTGCGGAGATTGGATGATAATAGAAATTTTTTATCTGTCTTTGTTATTTATCCCACTTTGCTGGATGGTTATACTAGCGTTATGTTTTTTTGCACAATTAGATTTACCTGAGCGCTTTCTTACTGAGAGTGTTAAGTGGATTTCAGTTGCGATGTCACTCATTAGTCTTACCCTCAGTGCATTGGTGATCTTGAATGGCTCTAAAGCTCTTTATTTTGATTATCCCGCGTGGTTGATAGTTGGAAATTATACTTTTAAACTTCGCTATGTAGTGGATCTACTGGGGTCGACTTATGCTTTATTAACTTCACTGTTAGTTGGTATTATCTACAGGTTTTCCAGTAACTATTTGCACAAAGAAGAAGGCTATTTTCGTTTTATTTTTCTTCTCACAACATTAACTTTTGGATTGATGACGGTTAGTTTTTCCCGTTCCCTGGATTTACTCTTTGCTGGATGGGAATTAGTGGGGACGACTTCTATACTTCTCATTGGATATTTTTATAATCAAGTTCAGCCAATTAGGCACTCTCTAAAGGCACTGGTCAGTTACCGCTTGTGTGATATGGGAATTCTTGCGGCAGCTGCCTGGTCTCACCACTATATGCACAGCACTGATTTTACTATCATCCCAGAGTTAATTGAGCACGCTCATGCCGGAGCTCTTTCCTTATTATTCATTGGTTTTTTTATTATCTGGGCTTCGCTGGCCAAGTCGGGACAATTGCCTTTTTGTTCATGGCTGCCTGCTGCTATGGAAGGTCCAACTCCATCAAGTGCTATTTTTTATGGAGCTCTGTCAATCCACTTAGGACCGTTTCTGCTTTTAAGGTTTTACGATTATTTTTCACATTTTCCGATACTGCTTTGGGTGGTGGGATTCGTTGGTGGTGCTAGTGCCATTTATGCAAGTGCAGTGGGAAGAACACGTTCAGATGCAAAAACCTTACTGGCCTATGCAACCATCTCTCAAGTTGGTATCATTTGGGTTGAAATTGCTCTTGGGTTCACTCAGTTTGCACTTTTTCATATTGTCGCGCATGCATCTCTTAGGACGTGGCAATTTTTGAGATCATCTTCTTTGATTCAGGATTTTTTTGAAAATCCGACAGTCCTTCAAGATAAAAAAATTCACCGTAATCTTTCTTTTGAAAAACTTGCCTCCCGCATGGTTCGTAGAAAAATTTTCATTCATGCCCTGCATGGATTTCATTTAGACTATTTTACAAACAAGATTCTCGATTTATTTTTAGCTCCTTTTAAATTTTACATAGAAATAGAAAAGAAATGGATGAGCTGGAATAATAAATTCGTAAAACTGATTATTAAAAAGTGATTTAAATATGACTATCTCAAAGAGTGTTACTGTAGTTGGTGTTAATAAATCCTGGAAATATTCGATTCTTGGCATCTTGGCCCTCATGAGTTTGATTTTTACTTCTTTTTTTCTACTCAATAATGGTCAGACTTCAGTTATTACCTCGAATTCATTTCTTGAAATAAGTTTTGATAAATTCAGTCTCTTCTTGGCCAGTATATTTTGTGTTTCGCTCTTAGTTGGTCTTGTACCTGTTCGAAAAGAGCACGAACTTTCCACTTCCTTTCTGTATTATGTTTTAGGAGCACTTGGAATTATTCTTTCTAATAACTTGCTGACATTTTTTATATTTTGGACTTTCCATCGCTCAATTCCAAGTTTGCGCTTTGTCCGCGGCATTAAAAATGAACACACCTCTGGTGGGGGGACATTTCTCATCCAGCATTTTTTTACTTTTGGATGTTTGTTGGCGTTATTAATACTGGCAACAAAGAGTGGTGTCGCAACCATGTCATTTTCACAAATTCCAGCTCCATTTTTTACATGGCCTGTTCTGATACTTTCTTTCATTATTATTTATGAATCTCACGGAATTTTTCCTTTTCATTCGTGGATTCATGACATGATTGGGAATTTAGAGTGGTACAAGATTTCTAGTATCTTCCTATCCCGGGCCGGTGTTTTATTATTCGTCAAATTCCTTTTACCTACTATTAATCAGGATCCTGATATCTTCCGTATTGTTCTGCTGAGTCTTTCAATCTTTTCATCGATCTACTGGACCATTCGTGGTATTTTTGAAACAAACGTCACAAAAACTACAACTTATTTTTATGTTGCTCAGTCTTCCTTGATATTAACTGGTCTTCAGGCCGACCCTGTAGCTGCTAGAGGTGCCTATTTGCATATGATGGTAATCTCACTCTCTGGTACCTCTCTTTGGTCTTTAATTAGTTATGTTCAACGCTACACTAGTGTTAAGCGCTTAAATCAATTCTATGGACTGGCCCAGCATTATCCCAAACTGGCCGTTCTCTTTTGTTTATTTGGTTTCACCATGATCGGTACTCCTTTGGGCGCTGCCTTTGTGGTTGAAGATCTGGTGATTACGGGTCTCTTAGAACAACATCCTTTTTTAGGCCTCGGTCACATTCTTGCCACGTGTTTGAATGGGATTTTATTTTTTCTGGTCTTCTCAAAACTTTTTTTAGGTAGGACTTCTTATCCGCAAAAAATTAAAAATATGGATATGTCCTTGTCGCAAATGATTCCCTATGTGTTGGTACTACTTTTGATGTTTTCGATTGGTATATTCCCTTCACTTTTTCTGGAAAACTTAAAATGGTAGAGCAGATAAAAATTGGTGGTCTTTATCAGCACTATAAAGGGATGAAGTACCGGGTTCACAGTCTTGTAAAGCATTCTGAAACTTTAGAGTGGATGGTATTTTACGAATGCCTGTATGAAAATCCGCAAGCTCAATTATGGGTAAGGCCCCTCAAGATGTTCCTTGAATCGGTTCAGGTTAACGGTGAAACAATTCCTCGTTTTAAGTTATTAGACGGGTAATTGTCGCTTGAGTAAAATAGCTGGTGCAGTGGCAGGATTCTCAGGCCAGTGATGCCTTGGATATTCACGTTGCAATTCTTTCTTCATTTCTAAATATGTTTTTTGCCAGAAGCCTTGGAGGTCCTTAGTGACTTGGATTGGCATCTTGTGTGGTCCTAACAATTTCAATGTAAGCACAATTTTATTTTGTGCAATTTTTGGTGTTTCTTTTAGGCCGTAAAATTCATGAATAGGTGCTTCGATATATGGATCAGAATTAAAGGGGTAATGGACCTTTAATTCTTTTTTTCCAGAAACTTGTATGGCAAAGGGCAGATCTCTATCTAATAGTGGATTATCCAGATAGTTATTCACTTCTTGAAGGAAATACTCTTCAAGATGATTCCAGTTTAAGCTTGGAGTTGTCTTGAAATAATTTTCGACTGACAGACAAGTCTCAACAGTTTCTAAATTTTTAGCAGATAATTTAGCCCAAAGATTAAAACGATTGTAATGATCCGTTTCTTTCCAACTTTCCCAGCGTTTGTTAAAAGTCCTACTGGCAATTGTGATGACTTTCGCTTTTTGATCTGGGTTAAGTTTTTTCCAATCCAGAATCATGCTTTTTTCATCAATGACGATACTTCCAAGTTTGGTGAGGGATTTAATACTGAATTGGGATTCAATTTCAAATTGATCATCAGTTGTGAATGGAAATGGTTCGTGCTCGAATAACCATTCTTCTTCGATGGGAAGAATGCTGATGGCTTCCTGCCTCTGCGTTATATTTAAAATAAGATAGTAGCCTTCTATTAATGTTCCAAGTGAATGGTGCAGTTTGATGGTTTTGCCAGAAAAATGGATAAAGTCATGTTGCTTAATCCGATAAAAAGCCACTTGATCAATGAAGCCAGCAAGCATTGCTTTTTCAAAACTTTGATCTTTTGATCCTGCGACTTCGAGATAGTTGCCCAATCTTCGATAAAGAATCCCTGACTGATCGTTTTCTAGTTCATGGCAAACATAATTGAGAAGTTCTTTTTTATGGACCTGATTAAATTCTTCACCAGCTATTAAAACCCTGGAGAGTCTCAGATCAACCGGGTACTTGGAAGTTTTGGTAGCGAGGGGAGTAATATTATTTTTTTCATCGATGAGCCCCATTAAGTAACAAAGTTGCCTGGCCTTGTCCCATCTGTCTGCAGGTGGCGGAGTGATCCATTCTAAAGCGAGCGGTAGCTCTCGACTCAAGAGATAAGTATCAGTCAAATCAGCTTTAAGGATTTCTGGTTCTGTGAAGTTCTCTCTTGATTCAAAATCTTGAAGTGAATATAAGCGATGGCAAACTCCAGCATCAGTTCTGCCCGCTCGTGCGGCCCTTTGAATGGCCGATGCTTTTGTCACAGGTCGATCAAGAATCAGTCTTAATCCATTCCAGGGCGAGTAGTGGGCCTCACGTTGGATTCCGCTATCAATAACTGCTTTGATGCCAGGTATAGTAATAGAGCTTTCGGCTAAATTGGTTGAGAGAATGATTTTTCTTGAGCTACATTCACCAAGGGCCTTGTCTTGCTCTTCCTTGGGAGTTTCAGAATGGAGGATAAAAACTCTTCCATAATTTTCGCCCAAATAATTTTGGACTTTTTGGATTTCTCTCATTCCTGGTAAGAAGATCAGAACATCATCTAATGATGGAATTTTTTCCAGGGCCGTCCGGATTTTTTGTTCAAGATTTTGATTAAGAATACTAGGCTGATTGGCGAGATAAACAAGCTCAATGGGAAAACGTGGGGCAGCGATTTCAATGACAGCAGGATTGTGCAGATATTTATTGAGATCCGTATCAAGAGTAGCCGACATCAGAATGATTTTTAGTTTTCTTTTCTTTTGAAGACCTAAAAGGAAGGCCAGTGCCATGTCTGTATCTAGATGTCTGTCATGGAATTCATCCAGGATCACAATATCAATATCTATAAGATCTTTATCCGAAGTGATCTTTTTTAAAAAAGTACCCTCGGTATAAAAAGTTAGGTTTGTTTTCGAAGAAGTCTTCTTTTCAAAACGAAAGTGATAGCCCACCTCTTGACCACATACAAAACCTTCTTCCTGTGAGATTCTTTCTGCTGCAAGCTTAGCGGCCAGACGCCGTGGCTCTAAAACGGCCACTTTAGACTGGGTTTTTTCTGCGATGAACCATGGTAAGCGGGTGGTTTTTCCCGATCCAGGGGAAGCCTTGATTAAAATAGTAGAGGATTCCAGAACTTTGACTAGAATTTCATCTAAATATTCGTCAATCGGTAGTGAGATTTTCTGATATTGCATTGAATGTTTCCGATCTTACCTTGATAATAAGATAAATCATAGGAGAGAGTCATGTCTGAATGCCCATGCCGAGTTTTGGATTCAAAAAAATTGTCCTTCGAGGATTGCTGTGATCCTTTTTTGAAAGGAACTAAAAAAGCGCCTACTGCCGAAGCTTTAATGCGATCGCGTTATGCCGCTTATGTTGTAAAAAATGTAGATTACATCGATCAAACTCAGATCAATGAAAAGCATGAAGTTTTTAATAAAGAAGAAGCCTTGAAATGGGCAGAAAGTTCAGAGTGGATGGGACTTGAAATAAAATCAACTGTGAAGGGTGGCCCACAAGATGCTACCGGTCAGGTTGAATTTGTGGCCCACTATAAAGATAAAGCAAGTGGTACTGAACTTAAACATCACGAGACTTCATTATTTCATAAGCAAGATGGTGCCTGGAAATTTCGAGAAGGAACTATTCATGGCGCTCAACCGGTCAAGCGCCTTGAGCCCAAGCTAGGAAGAAATGATCCATGTTCATGTGGATCTGGTAAGAAATTTAAAAAATGTCATGGAGCTTAAGTGAAAAAGCGTCTGTTAAATGAACTGATCAATAAATTGAAAGAAGAGTTGCATAATCTTGAAATTGCCGCCAAGGCAAATAAAGATTTTGCAACTGATCAGGAATTTAAGGCAGAGAGTAAGTATGATACAAGATCACTGGAAGCATCTTATCTTGCCAGTGCTGAGTCCATGAGGGTTGAAGATTTAAAAATGGAAATTCAGTTGCTGGAAGAAATCGATCTGGATGCTACAAACAAAGCTGGTGAAGTTTGTATTGGAAGTTTAGTGGAACTTAAACATCAAGATCAAAGCCGCAGTTACTTTTTGATTCCCGTTTCGGGCGGTACGTTTGTTAAGATGGATGATTTGGCGATCATGGTGGTCTCTGTTTTCTCACCCCTTGGCTCAGCTGTTTTAGGACTAAAGCAAGGGGATGCTTTTGAAGTTGAGACACCAAAAGAGACACGCACGTACGAGGTTGTAGACTTTCTTTGACCACTTTATTGGCCATTTCATTTTTTTTCAAGCCCATTAATCTCCTAAGGTATTGTATTTATTTCGCCGAAAAATAGTTTTTAAGCCTTTTATGGCTCGCACCGATAATAGTCGCAGCGAGGTTCTCATGAAATGGCTTTTATCTATTTGTTTTTTGTTTACTCTTTCTGCCCAAGCAGAAGTTTCTTCGGCACACATCATTGAAATGATCGATCAAATGGTCACCAATAATGTGATTTCTAAGGATGAAGCTGAGAAGACAAAAGTACGGATGCAAAACATTACACCTGAGCATTGGAAAATGGTTAATAGTCAGGCAACTAAATTGGCCACACGTTTGCCTGCATCCATAAGAGCTTCAGAAAATACCATCGAAGAAGTTAAAGACATAGATCTCGATGGGGCGCAATTTTTACAGATTCAAAATGATTTGAAGAAGATAATCAAACCTCAATAGATTTCTTGTAGAATTTAAATCTAGTAGGGATCTCCTACGTATTGCCATAAACGCTTCTTCACAAATTGAGGAACAAGGAATTGGGTGAAGCGGGCAAAACGGCGCACACGAGCAAAACTTTTCATTCCCCAAGGGTAGTGTGACAGTAAAAGGCTATTATCCAAAACAGTAAAAAAATAATCCAGGATCAAGGCCAGAATAATAAAGTCATCCAATACACCAATGATGGGGATCCAATCTGGAATAATATCAAAGGGAGAGATGAGCAGTGCAATCATGGCCAGCAGCACTTTTTTGTCTCGGGAAGGAATGCGCTCGTCTTTGGCGACGTTGATTAAAAAGTCTTTTAGATCCTTAAAAAATTTCATTTTGTAATTTCCTTTAAGACAAGAGCTGCGGTTGCGAAGGCAAAAGCTCCAGTCACAAAACTAGCGGAGCCAAATCCCTCGGAGCAGTCCATATTTTTTGAAAGGCCCTTTGGTGGTTGATGAGTGATACAACCATCAGCAGTAGGGTAGACTGCCCTTTCATGTGACCATATTGACCAGACTCCAAAATCGCCTTCAGTTTCTTTTGGAAATGAAAAATCCTGTCGGAGTTTTTTTCTCAATCGAGCAAGTAGTCTGTCATTGGAAGAAGAGGCCATGTCGGAAACTTTAATTTGGAGTGGATCAGTTTTACCACCGGCCCCACCCATCACTACCAGAGGGACTTGATTTTTTCGGCAATAATCGATGAGATGACATTTATTTGTAAAATCATCGCAAGCATCAACTACAAAATCATACGATTTATCAAAAATTTCTCCTAAATTTTTCGGGCTGAAAAAGCATTGTTTTGTCTCTACTTCGCAAAATGGATTAATCAATAGAACACGCTCTTTCATAACATCCACTTTAAATTTTCCAACGGTTCCGTTGAGGGCATGAATCTGACGATTAATATTAGTCACGCAAATATCATCCAGATCCACAAGTGTCATGTGGCCAATTCCGGTTCGGGCCAGGGACTCGGCGACC
This sequence comes from Bacteriovorax stolpii, assembly GCA_945860895.1. Taxonomy (GTDB): domain Bacteria; phylum Bdellovibrionota; class Bacteriovoracia; order Bacteriovoracales; family Bacteriovoracaceae; genus Peredibacter. The sequence continues at coordinate 1,914 of CAMASK010000047.1, read as the reverse complement.
CAGGAACCAACTCCACCAATTCCAATAATTAAAATATTGGCGCGACGGATTTTTTCCATCCCTTGTAAACCGTAGAGTCTAACGATCCCACCAAAACGTGAGTCAAAATCATCAGTGACCATAATTCCTCGCCATTGTTTTGATTTTTAATTGACCACAGGCGGCCAGAATATCATCACCCTTGGTGTTTCTGACCATTACCCGTAATTTTTTTTTCACTAATTTCTGTTTAAAATTTTCAATTTCATCCACTGCTGGTCTTTTCCATTCTGATCCAGGAAACGGATTGAAAGCAATTAAATTAATTAAGGCTTTGCGGTGACTCAGTAGTTTTGCTAACTCTTCTACATGCTTATCACTCATATTAAAATCTTGAATCATCAAGTATTCAAAAGTGATAAATTGTTTTTTTAATAATGCCAATTGATCTAATTCGCTCAGAACCTCGCTCAAAGGATATTTTTGATTTATAGGTATGAGAATATTTCTTTCTTCATTAAAGGGAGAGTGCAAGCTTAAGGCGAAGTTTATTTTGGGGAAAGTTTTTAATTCTTGAATGGCAGGTAAATAACCGACGGTGGAAAGGGTCATTTGTCTTGGTCCAACTCCCAGGCATTTCTCATCAATCAGAACCTCCACAGCCTTTTTAACTTCAGCTACATTGTGAAGCGGTTCCCCTTGGCCCATGAAAACCAGACTAGGTTTGATGGAAGATGGCTTTTTTTTCAGAAGCCACTGATAAGCGCGAACATATTGGCCTACAATTTCATCCGCCAAAAGATGGCGTTTGAGCCCTTGAGTACCAGTGTAACAAAAGCTGCAATTCATTGCGCAGCCGACTTGTGTTGAAAGGCAAACCGTGTAACGTTTATGAAATGGAATCAGAACCGTTTCCACTTCCAAGGAGTCTTTGAAGCGCATTTTAAATTTAATGGTCCCATCGTCGGATTCTTGAGTGAGACAGATTTCTGGTAAATCAAAACGGTATTCATTTTTTAGTTCATCTAGCATCTGTGGAGCAATGTGACGATTAAAGAGAGAAGGATCTTTATAAATTCCATCCAGCCAATAGGGCAGAGTCGATAGAGCAAATCCCCTTTGATTAAAGGTTTGCGCCCAATCGTGAGAGGTTAAAGCGTAAATTGAGGTAGTCATTTTAACGGTTAATCTAGCCTATTCAGATGAAGGTGTCATAGTATTGTTGGAGATGAATAAACTGACCCTGCTGACCCTTCTTTTTTTAACTAGTTGTGCTTTTCGTTCGTCCCAAACAAGTTCACCTGACTCCGCCCAATCCGCAATGTTTGAGGAAAATGGACCTAAAATACTAAAGCCTCTGGCCATTTTTCACATCATTGAACCCTTGGGTTTGGACTTAGTGGTCTACAATGTGGTTTTGGATAAGGTGGTTAGGATTACGATGGACAAAACGATCTCACAAATTGCACTGGAGCCAGGAACATGGCTTGTGAGAGGATTTACCCTGAATAAAGGTCACTACCAAGTGATGAATGAAGCTCAACGATTCAGCTTTACTATGAAGAAGAAAAAAAACACTTATGTTGGGAGCTATATTTTTCAGTGCCCCAAAGTTAATAAGACTCATTTGCCTCAATTGAAAAAGATGAATTTCTTCAACCGCTATCCCTTTCGATCTGAAACCGGTCTATGCGAAATGGTCGTTGGAAGTGATTATAAAAATGTTAACAAAGTTTTTTTAAAGCTTTCAAAAACGAAACATCCATCACTTAGTCTGGGCTTTTAGTGGAGTGCGGTGATTTAAGTGGAGAGATTGTAGCTTTACTTAAAGCCTATCAACTGACTTGTTCCACGCACTTTACTCAACCTTTATCAATCTTTCAAATTCTTTCGGTGTTAAATAATTCAAGGAAGAGTGGACCCGCTTTTCGTTAT
>CAMASK010000046.1 GCA_945860895.1 Bacteriovorax stolpii | reverse complement strand
ATTTTTGCATGATACTCCACTCATAAGAATCATCGAGATGATGACCCATCCAAATGTCCTCTCTAGCCTCCAACTCTGCCATCAGAAGACTTCTTCGCAATTCTCTTGCTCGATTTTCAAAATTTCCCGCAGAAGCATTCAGCCCGATAGCGTGAAGAATTTTAAATGGAATTTGTTTTTTTTGACAAAAATCTTCGATCAGCCTTGCATCCTGATCTTGTCCCTCTCGGCTATGATGGTGAACAAACAAGGCGCGCACTGGCCCGATTTTGCCCGCAAGATGCAGCTCGTGTGAAAACCATAGTAAAACCATGGAATCTAGGCCTCCTGAGACGGCAATTGCATGCTTTTGCGCCAATTCTCGGTGAGTCATTACTTTACCCAAAAAGCCAAATACGTGCTTAAAAAAGAGATCATGATAGGAGGCTGGACTTAGTTTCTTCATAGCTAAAAGCTGTATAATCCTGCGAAATTGTTATTGACGACTAATGTTTTGCTAATTAGGATGGCTCTACTTTTTCTTATGGCGACGTAGCTCAGTTGGTGAGAGCACAGCATTCATAACGCTGGGGTCGGCAGTTCAACTCTGCCCGTCGCTACCATTATTTTTACTCCTAGTTTCCTCAATTGTAATTTAATTCTATCCAATTTTGCCCTCAAAGTGATGGGTGGTTTTGCTCTACTCTTCTAGTGTTAGAGAAAAATAAATGAAGATAAATCTCCCCTTCCAGACCAAGCAATTCGCGATATAAAAAAGCATTGCATGGAATGAGCGCACTGCTCATGGGCCTGGATACTAGGTTCCTAAATAAATTAATGGTTTGTCCCAATTTGCCCAATCTCAAGTCAATTATACTCAACCTAGGCAGAGACCCCGTGTTAACCCTTTAAATTATCTACTTATCTTATTGTCACCAGATTTGCATTGGTGGGAGGTGGGAAACTGTGAGTTTAGGGGTTTATGTCCTGTAGTTTTTACAGCATTGAGCCTAATGTGCTGCAATGCATTACGCTCTTCGATAAACTCTTCACAGTAAAAATTAAATCAAATTTTCGCCGTAAATTTTGAGAGGTTAGTGTGATAAAAGTCAAAAGTCGTCGCAAGCTAGTTCCTTATAATCCCAACTTGGGCTTTATCGGGAGCGTGAAGGTTGATGTCTCTAACTATATCTTCTCATCAAAACGCCGCAGAGCTCCCTACCAGCACTCAAAAGCACTTGTAAAAAATCTTCTCAAAAGAGAAGTTTCCGAGCATTTAAAAGAATCCCAAAATCTCACGAAGTTCATTCGTAAACGTGATTTAACTTTCCAAAAATCTGACGCCAACGGAAACTATAAGATCTTCACTGTTCCTTGTACTACCACTATCGTTCCCCTTCAAAAATCAATGTTCAATACTATTGAGAAGGCGGCACAGACTTTGATCGTATCCCTTCGTTGTGTGATACAAGATATCTATGGCTCTAAATCCATCAAAGACTCAGCATTTGTAAAATCTCTACCCTCAGATATCAGAAAAATCTTTATCGAGGCGATTACAGAATCTCCCAATTATTTTGCCCAACTTCATCATCCCAACATGAAGAAATATCCTTTCTTTGATAATGTGGGATTGGATTTAGTTTTAATTGAAGATTACTTTGAGCAATCAAAAAATTTCGAAGATCTTCTAAGATCCAAAAAAACCGATAAACTTCCAAATCTACCTTTCAGAATTCTTGAATTGAACGCTGGTGCTCCTTCGGGAGCTTCCAACAACATGAGTGTTCTTGAAGGCCACTACGAACAGAACCCGGAAGTTTTAGATTCTCTTGGGCGCTTGATGCCGAATGATCACTTCCAGGTCCTGGCAGACATTTATAAATCTCTCGGAGAAGACTGGACAGGTGTGAAAGATGGTATTCAGGTTATTCTTCCTCCTGGAGGCATGAATGGTGCTGCTCCTGAGATTCATAACCTCGCTGCCTATTCTGGCCTAGTGTATGCGGATCCAGTCCAATTATTCTCAGATGAAAAAGGTTATATCCGTCTTCGTACAATTAATGGTTCTAACCCAATTGTAACGGCCATCTATTCCCGTATTAATGCCGATTCGGCTTTATTTGATATGGATAAAGGCATCATACTTCGTGATCCTGATACTAATGAGCCCATTTATCTTCGCGATTCACTTAAACTCGGTCAAGAAGGCGAATCTCCTCTGGTATTGGATGTTCATGGTAACCCTATTCCTCTCCAATCAGATTATGCAGTTCCAGGATTGTTAGATGCTATTTTGACTAAAAAAATCTACATGGGTGGTTTAAACCGTATTCTTGATAACAAGATTATTCTTGCAGCTCTGACAACTTATGCTCCGAAATTTTTCGCAGGAAAAATCAAAGAACTGGGACTGTCTAATCATGGTCCAAAAATTGATCCACCTGAAACTCTACCGCCAAATATTGAATCAGTCAGAGTCATTGAACGTAATCCGGAAGAATGGGTAGTAAAAGCACCCAATTTATCTGGCGGTACTGGCATATACATTTTAAAAACCATGAGTGATAAGGCAAAGAAAGAAATTCTTGCTGAAATTAATAAAAAACCTACACAATACGCTTATCAAAAATTAGTGAAGATTGCCCGTATCCCGGTGGCAATGAAAGATCGAGATGGGACTCGTTTTGCAAACCTCGCTGCTGATATTCGGCTATGGGTTTTCTACGGTGGTGGGGCCAAGGCAATTCCTAAAATGACTCACAATGCCCTCGTTAGATACGCACCAGAAGAAAAAGGTCCAATGAGTTCAATCGTTAACACTTCTAAGGGTGGAGGTTACGCCCCTTTTGTAGTGGTTGATGATGTGGGAACAACAGATTCCGTTTCGGCTACAGAATTTATAAAAACAAAAAATCCAGTTCCACTACAAACTCATTTACCAATGTTTGTGGCGGCCCAGTTAATACAGGTTTCTAGGCTTGCTGTTGAGATGAGCACTCACCTTAAAAATGGATCGGCCGACAGCTATACCATGCTGGGTCTGGCGCTTTCCCTCAAAACTCAATGTCGTGAAGTCTTGAGTTTTATGAATCCACGTGCCATTGAGCCAGTTTATAAATTAATTGATCTGCTTCAGGCCAAGCAAGAGTCTATGGCGATTGCTAACTTCTTTGATCAGATCAATCAAAATCAATTGAAATTAGTCCCTGCTCTTCAGAAACTTGAATCAAAAAATAAACTTCCGCGAGGTTTTCGTGAGCGCATGGATGAATTGTTAGTTCTTGATCAGGATATTGTTTACCAGAACTACACCGACGAGAACAGAAAACATGACCGTCGAGTCTTAAAAGATCTTCGTTTAATGCTCACTAAAAAGGCCAAAAACGATAAAGTTTTGATAAAGGATTACAAACGACTTATTTCAATTCTTAACACCAGTATAGAAGCTTCTTTCCCTAGAGAAAATCTTTCGGGAAAAACGGCCTTAAATATGCTGAAGTTAATTGAAAACTTCATGGTATTAGTTCGAGACCGTCTTCAAAATTCTGAAAAAGCCATCGAATTTGCTAAACTATTCTCCACTGAATTAATTCATCCGGAACTTAAGTTTGAAACCTTCGGTTTAAAGGTTGAGTCTTTAAATAAAAAAGAAGGTTTCTTAACTGCTTCTCAAAGAGAGTTTGCCACCGGTGAATTGTTAACTGAATCTGAGTATATTTCTGGGCCGGTTAAAATCGCCCGTGCTGCCTGGATGAAGATTGAAGCTGAGGCCAGAAAAATTGCGGCCAGTAAACGTTCAGCTTATCTCGCTAAGCAAAGAGCTGCCCACTTCGCTAAATTTCCGTTCATTGCCCGGATGAATGAAGTAATGAATTTAAAAAATGCAGGAGTTTCAGATTTAATCGATCTTATGCCGGCCATGCCCTATGCTAAGTTTAACTTGGAAATGTTTGCTAAAAAGCAAGGCTTGACTCTGGAAGACATCTTCACCAATGAGTTGAATCCTAATAAAATTTCAATTCTTAGCACTCAGCAAATTCGGGAGAACCACCTCTCGGCCCAGGATCATGCTGGTGAGTGTTTTGCCAAAAAACGAAAGTCTCATGGTCTATTTTCGGATTCAGATATCTTCATCTGGATCAGAAAAGAATTAGATCCTTTGACTCAAATCTACACTGCTGGACACGAAGTCATTCATTTCCACCAGATTGATGAAACAACTAAGTCTGAAGCCAAGGCACTTTCTGATGGGGCTATCGCTCAAGCTTACTTTTTAAACTATTACGGCAACTTCCTAGGAGTCTCTGCGGCTTCTCTCGAAGGATTATCTGTTGATATTTCACTTGAACGTCAGCCTCTTTATGGTCTGGCCGATAGAATTGTTCCCTTCTTTTTGTCACCCATCGTGACTGAGATCAGAACAGGAATCAATGCCACCAGACAAGAATATGATAAGGCGCTGAATAAATATGGATCATTGTTCGGTTACATGATGCCAAATTCAAACCAGGTAAAGGTAAAAGCTCTGCAAGAAATTATACCCGCTCTGGAGAATGCAAAGAATATTCTTTTTGCTAAGGAGTTAGGCTTAGAGATCGGTTGGGATGAAATTCGCTCAGCACTTCCAAGTGCCAACAATGTACAGATCAAAACATTTGGTCCTAAAATCATGCGAGCGGTGAAACGTGCTCTTCCCGATTATGAAGCTCTTACAATTATTGGTAACCATCAGTTTTATGGGGTGAGCTTTGCCAGACAACTGGATATCTCACGAAGTATTACTCTGCGACCAATATTAAGTACTATTTCCCTCGGAAATAGCTATAACCAAACTCAACAACAGCAGCAACAGTAGCCGCAGGATTCTTAGAAATGAGATATGAATTATTGACGTCTGATATTCAAAAGCTGTTTCCATTCCTGGAGACAATTCTTCAGGATGGAGGAAAAAAGCTTTATGGTATTGAGGGGACTGTTTCAACCTCACGTTATGTAGACGCAAAAAGTGGCTTCCATTATTGTGAAGGAGAAATCCTCGCCTCCTTAGAGCTCGGCGTTTTATTGGGTGGTGCTGGATTCGTGATCCGACGGCATCTTAAAAATGATACAGAGGCATGGGAGCGTTTTGATCATTTCGATCAAACGGGAAATTTTACTTTCACTTCAACCTCAAAATCTCTTGAAACTCTGCTTGTGGACACTTTGGATATGGATGTGACTTGTCCAATTCTCAATCATCTCTATAATTTTTTGGCGCTGGAATACTCAAATGCTTCTGAGGGCAAATCCTGGAGTACGACTCAGGTCCATAGTGTGGAGAACTTTATTCGCCATGCCTACAAGTCAAATATCATTACCCTTTCAATTGAAAAAGGCATCAATGATCCAGCGATTACAAATGTCTATAAAAAGATTTTAAATACAGAGATGGATCCTGTTTTGACTTGGGAAGAGCGCCAGCTAGTTTTTGAAAAATACCATGAAAATCGCGCAAAAATTATTTCTACTAAAGTTCGCGCTCATAAACTTTCAAAAGCTTATTTTAAAATCAAAACACTCGAAAAGAATATTGCCAATTTTACTGAGCGTTTACTTTCTAGGCCAGTCAACAATGCCAAAGGTCTTCTCCATCGTTATACAATTGGAAAAGTCATTTGGTTTTTTAAAACCGTAAAAGATAACTTAGGCTACTCTGTTGCTCTGGCAGTTTATGGCCCATTTACTTATTATTTTATTACCATGCCGATGAATCCTCACGCCATGCAGGCAGTAGGCCGTGTTCGCGCGGCTTATTTGAATGGTCAAACGGAAATTTCCCAGCTATGGAACAAAGTAACCACATCGGATGATTTGTCGGCATCAACTTTGAAGTCGACTCCGATGGCAACTCCAGCAGCAGTGGAAGTTAGTCCAGTTACAGATGAAGTTTCAACCCAATCAGCAGCTCCCCTCAAAGGTCTAGACCCTAAAGTTCTTGCTAACGTGATTCATGCTTCCAGTACTACACTTGGCCCGGTTCAGGAAATCTCAGTTGATATGGGAGATGGTGCACTGGAAAAATATAAACCCACTTTTTTAAACATGCTTCTCACTACTGATATTCCTAAAGTTGATCATCAGGCCTGGAATGAGCGAATGAGTAACTTCAAGCAAATGCAAATTGCTTATGAAGAAAATATTGAATACGCTTCGCGTATGGGTCGCCTTGAGCAGCTTGAGACTCAATACAACTTTCCAATGCAGATGGAGAGTACGTGGGAAGAGCTGGAGCGCTACAATAATCAGATTTTTCGTCTAAGAGAAGAAAAACAAAATCTTAGTCCTAAAATGAAGCAGTATTTAACCAATGAAATTAATCGCACTCAGCAGCTTGAATTGTATCTGTGGGATCGCATGGGACGCTTTGTGATGGATCAAATATATGTGATGCTAGATCAGGACAATGAACAAAAGCGTAATGATTACTACGTCGGTCGTTCATTTGTTTTCATGCAAGAAATGACAAATATCTTATCATGGCGTTACAAAAATCTTAAAAAGCCACAAGGCTATGATCGTATAGAAAAGCTCGCCAACCTTTATGCGAAAAATCGTAAAGAATTTGGGGGTGTCCTGAAAAATCTAAAGGCCAATTCTGATCTTTACCGACAGAAAGATATTCTTAATACTAAAGAATTTCGTAGCTATATGAAACGTCAATGGGAAATTCTCTATCTGCAAAACTCAAAAGCAGAAGAAGCTTCAAACAATGGTCTTAACATGTACATCTGGTCTGTGCGAAATACGGCCTGGATTTTACAATCACTTTATTCCGCCAAGCGCGAGGAACTCTCTCTCTTGATTAAGCGGGATACTGCTGGCAAGATGTTTACGCCTGAAGATCTCCTCACTCGCTCAAAGATCTCCATGCTGTATGAAACCTTGATTCACAACCTCACTCTTGAGTATGTTGGGATTAGAGAAGAAATCATGCATAGACTTGGAAAAGATATCGAGTCCACTCAAAGGATGATGGTTCTGGAAAATCTTAAAGAGTTTATCAACGACCGTGAGAAGTTGGATGGATTGAGTGTAGCTGGCGACTCAACTAAAACAGCGGGAACAACTTTATGAAACTCAAAAAAATCAATCTCTCCACTCAGCTTTTGATTCTTTTGCTCGCGGGCCTTGTGATGGGCCTTATGCTTCAGATAGCTCAAGCTCAAAGTACTGCCAGTAACCAGACACAAGTTATCCAATCGCCTTCGGCCCAAGTCCTCCAGATAGATATGCCTCAGAAATCTTTTGGACAAAAGTTAATCGAGAACACTACTCTCAATTATTACACTCAGTTTCTAGGGCCATCCTTAGCTGGAAATGGCGGAGAAACCTATAATGTCTTTATCGAAGGTCGCTCCGCCTATCAAAATTTCCATGCGGCCAGCCTTCGTTATCAGTTCAATCCAGATTGGGCGATGGGTGCAAGTCTAGCGGCCACCAATTCTTATGGGGACTCAACTTCAAATATTCAAACAAATAATGAAAAAGTAAGGGATGAATTCTACAATGCTCGTGCTTTTATCAATACTCCCTCTTTAAAGACGAGACTAGGAAGTCTGTTTACGACAATTTCCTATGAAGCTCCCACATCAATAGTTTCTCGCACCAATGAAATGCGCTATGGATATGTACTCGCTCAAAATTTTGCCTTTAACATTAACAGTTTTAAAATCAGCACTGGTCTTTCTTGGCAATACTACCGAATGTTTTATAAAGAAAATGTGAAGTCTTATCCACAAGACTATCTTTTTCCAGGCTCCTTACCTTATCGAGAGGCTCGTCAGACAACTATCCTTAGTGGTGGACCTTATTTGAACTACCGCTTTAATGATAAATGGGGCATCACCTCTTCGATGACCTTTGATTGGGATCAAAGAGGAAAACAGGCGGGAACCCAGAGCTTCAATAACAATTTACCGGATCGCGCTCGTATGGGCATTTCCTATTACCCTACAAAACTTAAGCAACTCTCTAGCATAGGTCTCTTCACTCAGAGTCTTGTAAAATATACCCGTGACTCACATGTTGTAGGCGCAGAACTGGCCGCTAAATTTTAAATCTTGTAAGATTTTCTCACTGCGTTATTAGAACTATCACTAGGCCCTCGTATTTGGTACATCAACCCCACTTATTTTTAAAACTTTCAGGAGGATTCCTTGAAAAAATATATTGGCTTTTTCACACTCGCCATTTTATCTCAGCCAGTATTTGCCCAGGTGGATGTGCCACTGAATGAAATGTGTGAACCTATTGCTCAAAGAATCATTACTCCTGAATCATATAAAGAAATCTATCCATTCAAACCACTTCCAAGCAACATCATCGACTGTCGTATTAAGCGTCTAACAGAAAGTTCTACTTATACTTCAGACTTACGTGAAATCACTCGTCGCGGCTTAACTCGTGCAAATACAAAAGTTCAACCCTGGGGTGGATCTTTCTGGCCACTGAACCAAGGTCAGATTGCTAATCCTTATCAGGACAAAGACTATCGTATTCTTCATGGAGCTTTTAACGGTCTGGAAATCACTTCCTGGAAATACAACTACAACAAATTTGAAAAACGTCGGGAAAAATATCTTCCAAAAGTCTACGAGCTTGACGAGAAAGAACTAGCTGAGCTTGCTCCTTCAGAAAAATATGATTTACTTCTAGGAGATACTTCTTTTGACCTCACTAACCGTGTTTGGAATTACGCCTCTACATGGGGTGCTAAAAAGAAATGGGGCTTCTTGAGTTCAATCGATCTACCTGCAGGCTACCGCATACCAGATGCTTCAAGTGTGTTAGCTCTCTGGGAAGGAATTTGTCATGGATGGGCCATAGCCGCTGGTCATTATGATCGTCCAGAAAAAACAGTTTGGGTGACTCTACCAAACAATAAAAAAATGCCTTTTTACCCGACAGATTTAAAAGCACTCATTTCTTTGATGTGGGCCAACTCACTTATTCAGGACAACGTGATCAGTGAAGGTCTTCGTTGTAACCACAAGATGCCTGATAAGGACGAAAATGGTCGCTACATTGATACAGAATTTGATAAGGACGATAATACACTTCTTCCAAGGTGTGCAGACGTACATCCTGCAATTTATCACGCTTCGATTGTAAACATCCTTGGAATTGAGGGTCGTAGTTTCGTCGTTGATAGGCATGCAAAAGCATCTGTATCAAATCAACCGGTTTCTGGTTATGAGTATACTTACTTCAATCCTGAGACAGGTAAAGCAGGCTCTCTGGAAGCCACAGCTATTCCAGTAGAAGTCTATGCTAAAGATCCCTTCAAAGATGCTCGTAACACTAAGACTCGTTATATTGTTGGTGTAGCAATGAATCTAAACTACATTGACTGGGAAGATCCTATGATGAAGGAAACGAACTACCCTTCAGACGATAAATTAAATAACTTCGAATTCAATTACGATCTGGAATTGGATGCAGAATTTAAGATTGTTGGAGGTCAGTGGCGTGTTGATAAAGATGGTTCAAGCCGCGTGATCAAAAATTCAACCAACCAGCCGGATTTCTTTTGGGTAGTTCCTCGTGATTACAAAAACTACTTCAAGCCAGTTGCTGGTCTGCCAACTTGGGATTTTACAAAATCAACCTTGCCTCCGCAGGAATTTAAAGCAGCTGCCCACAATGCACACAGCTTCATTTATCAGCAGACGAAAGAATTTGGATGGAATCAAGAATGTCCAGTTTTCCCAATCAAGGGAAGGGGACCAATGAAGAAAGTTGCCTGTGAATTTAAATATCCAAAGCCTCAGCCTTTGATCAACGTGGTTAATAAATTATTAGAAGAATCCCGTCGCTAACTGAGGGGGGGAGCTTTCTAATAAAGCTCCTCACCTTTTAAATATCTCTTACCCATTTCACGAACGATATAGCCAATCGCATAAGGAGCTGAATCATGTTCCGCTGCAAAACGGTGATCAAAGCCAATTTTGTGGGTCCACTCATGAGCAAGATTTCCTGCAACATCATTGGGTTTGAAATTTTTGAAAAACTTCCAGTTTATATTAATGGTATTGATATCACCATTAGTCCAACCGATGACTTTTGAGTAACGCTTATAATAGAGCTTTAAAAAGAAATTCATTTCATGGGGGGTGTCTTGCTGAAGAATTTCGCGACCACTCATAAAAATGGAATAAATTTTTTCATTTGATAGACCCTGATTTGAGGCAAAAGAGCGCACTCCAGTATCATTTTTAAAATTAATCACGCGGTTTTTAAATTCTTTACTGTTGACGACTTTTTCAAGGACCTCAAAAGCCTTCTCCATTTTTTCTAGACTATCCACTTCAAAGCCATCAATCTGCATGGGCTTAACTGCCAGATAATCCGCCTGTATCGTATCGGGATCAACAAAGCGTGAATCAGATGGATCAAGAACTTTTGGTGCGTGTAACGCCGAAGAATCTATCATCATTTGAGGGTGATTATGATCAGCACAATTATGTTTATGAATTGGATTATTTGAAAAAGAAGCGCACAAGAAAAGTGCCGAAGAAAAAATCCATTTTTTCATAACTTCATCCTTGAAGAGTTTCGATATCTCCTATTCGGTGCCAAAGGCCGCAATTTTTAAGTATTTCGAAGATTAGAATTGGAGTGGAAAAAACTACCCTACACCTTGGCAAGGGCACAAAAATCATGGGAGAAAAGACCGATGAAACTCTTGTTTTTACTTACTCTTGTAACTTACGTGGCCTGGTCAAAACCAATCGTGATGATCAGCTATTTCGACGCTTTTCATCGAGCTTCTTTTAATAACTCTGAGACCGTCGCCGTGGCCCTGGCCCAGAAATTGGGATCTGACAGCTCTCCTGTTAGCATTGCCCTATGTCCATTAAATACAATTTTTGATCAGGCCTATGCCCAAACAGAAACTTGTCTGAAAAAATTAAGCCAAAGGCCTGTCATGGTTGTGGGGCTGGGTGAATCATCTTGTGATCTAAAAGTAGAAACCATGGTTAGAAATAACGATCAAACCGTGGGTCCGGATAATGCTGGAATTCAGCGCTCCGACACCAGCATCATTGCTGGTGCACCTTTAGTGTTAGGTCTTCGCTACCCATTACCACAAATGTACTGCGCCCTTACTCGTTCTGAACGCAATAATATCGAGCTCTCAAATTTTGCGGGCTCTTTTGTTTGCAACAACACTGCCTATCAAATGAGCTACTATTACTCAGACATCCATTATGGATTTATTCATGTTCCGGCCAATAACTGCACTAACCTGACTGGTAGAACGAAGTCTTCTATTCTCATGCTCGAAAAGATGATCACTCAAGGTGCCACATATCTTTCAGGTGAGCTTTCAGAAGAAGATCTTCCGCATACCAGTAATGAAGTCAGATTATCTGTGAAGAAAAATGAAATCAAAAAATTACGACGTCAGTATCAGGAAAATGAATGTCTGGAAGAATATTTTAAACGCGTCAAGGGCGATGATGAAAAGCGAATCTTTCAAATCAGACCAGCATTGATGAATTAATTATAGCTCATCAACCATTCTCTCTGCCAATTCAAGTCCGAGGGAGTAACCGTTCTTATAAAATCCACCAATCCAGCTGAGGGAACCTTCATGAATGATATAAGGTTTTCGTTGAGAGGCTTTTTCACGCTGGCCTGTGATCTTGATTGCCTTTTCAAATGGGGGCAATTCAAAATTCAAATTAAGTCGTAATCGTTCGTAAATTCGTGAAAGATCTTTTACAGGTGGCAACTCATGACCAACTTGCTGGGTACTCGATCCAATGAGAAGAATATGAGAATGCGCATGATAAACAAAATTATCGCCATCAAAAGTTATTGAAAATGAAAGAGGGCCATAGTCCACATCTGAAAATTCCAGATAGGCTCCCTGAACAGGAGCTGAAGATGACAAAGGTTTAGCTGGAGAGAGTCCACGCCAAAAACGATTATAACTTCCACCGGCCATGATGACTTTATGGGCCTGAAAGACTTCACCATTATTGAGTTTTAACTCTACCAATTCATCTTTGTGTTCGATATTTATGACAAAACCATTTTTTACTTCAAAGGATAAATCTCGTGATTTCTCAAGAAGCCAGTTTAGATAGGTCTTAGTTTCAATTAAAAATCCATTCTCTATACTTGAATAAACGCCGTCTTTAAAACTGTGCTGAGGATAGCGTTTGATGAAGGCATCTACTTTAGATGTTGCAAATGTTTTTTGAACGATAGGATGAACGCCTGATGGTTTTTCTTTTTCAACATGCTGCTTAAATTTAAGGAAACTGGCCGACAATAAATCACCCAATTCCGAATGACCTGTGGTGATTCCTCGTGGGGCCACAACCGCCGTTGATCTAAGGGAACAGGTTGGAGCGAATTGATCAGAGTCAAAAAGAATCACTTTTGAGAACGAATTTTTCTTTTTGGCAAGAGCATAAATGAGGCTTCTGCCTGCAATTCCTCCCCCTATGATGGCCAGAGTCGTCAATTTTCAATCCTTATTGTTTATTTCACTTTTATTTTCCCACAAATTCTTGCCAATTTCTACTCTGAGTCGCTAACCTATTTTTCTTATTTAAAAAGATTTTATTAAGGATTGGAAAAAGCATGGCCGCTCAGACATTAGACCCCAAAGCAATGATTTTTAGTACCACTAAACTTGGCATACCTGCTCAAAAAGTTATGGCCACTTGTAAGCTACTTTTTGAAGAAGAATGTACGATTCCGTTCATTGCTCGTTACCGAAAGGAAGTCACTGGAGAATTGGACGAAGTCCAAATCAGAGATATTCAGGAATCCTACAACGAATATGTTGAAACAGAAAAACGACGTGAATTTATTCTTGATGCCATTAAAAAAATGGAAGCTTTAACTCCTGAACTGGAAAGACAAATCAAAGTTGCCACCACTCTCAATCAACTTGAAGATATCTACGCTCCTTATAAATCGAAAAAGAAAACCAAGGCAATGATCGCAAAAGACAATGGTCTTGAGCCACTTTCTGAAATGATTATGACTGGTGACAAAGATGTTCGAACTCTCATTAATGAGATTAATGAAAAGTTTGTTAAGCCTACTGAAGGCAAAGTTAAAGATGTTCAGGACGCTATCAACGGGGCCTGCGATATTATTATGGAAACTTTCTCTCATCAGTTGGAACTAAAAGAAAGAATCCGTCAGACCTTTTGGGATTCCGGTGTTATGAAGGCGAACCTACGTAAAGATGGAGATAAAATTGAAGATGCACAGAAGTTTAAAGACTTCTTTGAGTTTTCTGAGCCTCTTTCAAAAATTAAAGACCCGAAAGCCTCTCACCGCTATATGGCCATGAGACGAGGCATGAATCTAAAAATCCTTAAAGTAGATGCTGAAATTGTTCCCGAAATTGGCATTGGTCAGATCGAGCAACAATTCTTTCCTAAAAAAGATAAACTCGCAAATTATGAACTACTTAAAAAATGCGCTGAAAAATCTTATATCAATTACATCCAGCCTTCCCTCGATCTTGAAGTTAAAAATGAATTGAAAAAATTTGCCGATACAGCAGCCATTTCTGTATTTGGAATCAATTTAAAAAATCTTTTGCTTCAGCCATACCTTGGATCAAAAGCAGTTTTAGGTATCGATCCAGGCATTCGGACTGGTTGTAAGGTTGTCATCGTAGATAACACCGGGAAGTTTCTGGGTGATCACGTGATTTATCCTTTTGAACCAAAAAACGATAAGGTTGGATCGGCGCAAATTTTGACTAAAATGATTGATATGTTCAATATTGAATATATTGCTATTGGTAACGGAACTCATGGTCGTGAAACTCTGGAGTTTGTTGAATCTCATATTGCCCAGGTTAAAGATGGTAAAGTTAAGGCCACTATGACTTCTGAGGCGGGAGCTTCAATTTATTCGGCTTCAGATATTGCCCGCTTAGAATTTCCGGATAAAGACGTAACTGTTCGCGGTGCCATCTCAATTGCTAGACGTTTTCAGGATCCCTTGGCCGAACTGGTGAAGCTTGATCCTAAATCTATTGGTGTTGGCCAATATCAGCATGATGTGAATCAGGTGCAGTTAAAAAACAATCTTGAAGCAGTAGTTGAATCCTGCGTGAATTTCGTAGGTGTAGACTTGAACACGGCTTCTGCTCCACTTCTCTCCTACGTTTCAGGCATTGGCCCTACAGTTGCCCAGAACGTTGTTAAATATCGTGATCAAAATGGTGGATTCAAATCTCGTGCGGACCTCTTAAAGGTGACTCGTTTTTCACAAAAAGTTTTTGAGCAGTCCGCGGGCTTTTTACGAATCTATAATGGGCCTCATGCGTTGGATGGAACATTTATTCATCCAGAGCGCTACCCTGTCTTAGAAGAATGGGTCAAGGCCAAGAAGAAAGATCTAAAAGATCTTTTAACTGATGACACTCTCCAGAATGAATTAGCGAATGATAAAAATCTGAAAGACAAAATCGGCCAGATCACTTTGACTGATATTGTGAAGTGCTTAAAAGCTCCTTCTCAAGATCCACGTACCACTTTTAAGTCTGTTGAATTCACCAAAGGCATCTCAGATCTAAAAGACATCAAAATTGGCCAGTGGTATCAGGGAGTGGTGACAAACCTTACTATGTTTGGTGCCTTCGTAGACATTGGTATCAAGGAAAATGGTCTACTCCATATTTCAGAAATCAGTGACCGTTTTGTTGAAAACGCAATGGATGAATTAAAAGTTGGGCAGGAATTAAAAGTAAGAGTTCTGGGTATAGACATGGATCGCAGAAGGATCTCACTTTCCTGCAAGGCAGATTCTCAAACTGAAGGCATAACAGGGACTGGAATGAATCAGGGCCCACGCAAAGGCGGCCAGAGTCAGCGAACTGATAATCGTCCTCAGATTCCAAGTGGCCCACAATTTAAGAACAATGCCTTCTCTGCCCTTAAAAACCTTCAGGTAAAAAAATAATCAATCAGACCCCCGTTATTAAGGGGGTCTTAAACTGACTTTAGAATTTTTTAAGCGTAAGCTTAAAATGTCACTCCATAGTTTAACTGGATAAAACGGGGACTTCCTAAGTCTCTGATCCTGGTTCAAGTCCGGGTGGGGTGGCCATTTTTAGTAAATCCTTTCATTTTGCAAAATTAATGAACATTCGACCGGGAGTTACACTTGGCCATGATGAGAAAAGAGACTTCAGTGGACGGAAACTATCTTTAGCGATACAGATTTTACTTTCAGGCAAAAGCAGCCTTCGGAGTTTGAAGTAACATTGATGTATCAGAATAATTATTCATGGGCTGCAGGGTTGATGTTTACTGAGCACAGTGCCGGAGTAGGTGGTCATTACAATTTTTGATTCAAAACTATTCCACCATGTTGCCAAGACTCTTATTACTCTTGGCCCCGAGCTCTTTTAAATTATCCATACGTGAAGCAAGGCTCCCCTTACCGGTGAGCATCTTGCCTTTCAGATTATCAAAGGAATCCCCCACTTTTCTGATTTGCAGCTGCATGCTTTCAAGGTCTTCAGCAACACCCACAAACTTATCGTAAAGAGCACCCGCCTGACGGGCAATTTCAATAGCATTTTTATTTTGCTTTTCCTGCTTCCATAAACTCGCCACAGTTCTAAGGGTGGCAAGTAGTGTCGACGGGCTGACAATCACAATGCTTCTTTCCCATGCAAAACTAAACAACTCTTTATCTTTTTGCATGGAGAGAGTGAAAGCACCTTCGATAGGAACGAACAACATCACATAATCCGGAGTCACTAGTTTATCAAGTTGATGATAACTTTTTTTCGAAAGACCTTTAATATGCTCATAGAGAGAATCCAGAAATCCAAACAGATCCTCTTCCTTGCCTTCATTGATGTAGCGCTCATAACTCACGAGACTCACCTTAGAATCTATAATGAGATGCTTATCTTCCGGTAGATTGATAATCACATCTGGCATCTGGTGCTTGCCATCTTCATCCTTAAGCTTGAGATTTTTGCCTTGAAGAGTAAATTCTTCACCTTCTCTCAAACCCGAAGCCTCCAGAACTTTTTGAAGGATTAACTCACCCCAATTTCCCTGAAGCTTCACATCCCCCTTGAGAGCACGGGTGAGATTTTCAGTTTCAAGACTCATCTTCTGGCCCGTTGTCACGATACGCTCAATTTCCAGATGAAGTTTTAAGCGGTCTTTGGTGTCATTTAAATGCATTTCTTCAACCTTGCGGCTGAACTCAGTCATTTTTTCCCGAAATGGATTTAAAACCAGCTCCATTCCTTTAAGGGAATCTTCACGAAAACGTTTGGATTTTTCTTCGAAAATTTGCTGGGAAATATCTTTGAGTTTAAATTCCAGTTTCTCGCTGGATTCCAGATGATATCTTTCCTGAAGATTATATTTTTCTTTAAGGACTTCAAATTCAAGTCGCAATTTCTGAGTTCGTAAATGTTGAATGAGCCAACCTAACAATAGTCCCACCATCAGGGCCAGTATAATAAATCCCATGAATGTCCCCTTTAGCTTTCTTTGATTATTTCAACTCTCAAAGGGCTTTGCCAAGCCAAGAATGTTTCGGAGCGCATTGCTCGGGTTTAGCTTGTTTGAATTTTTCCTTTCCTCGGGTATGATAAAAGGATGTCGAAGAAATCAACTGCTCTCACCGTGAATTACAATCCTGATCTTGCCCGCAAATTTCAGGAAGCTAGTCAGAAAAAAACCGACATTCAGGACTTCATCAGTGAATTCCTGGTCCAGTTTCTTTCTGAAGATACTAAAACGGCGTACGTTAAAGATTTAAAGTTCTTTTTTACCTTTCTGAACTCAGGCAATGTTCATATTAGTCACCCTTGTGAAATTAAGTCATATCACTTTCAACTTTATCGGGATCATTTACTCGAAAGAGGTCTGGCCTCTGCCACAGTTAACCGTCGCTTAGTTTGTATTCGTTCATTTATCAAATGGGCGGTAGCTGCAAAACTGATGGATCATAACCCTCTCGATACTATTAAATTGCCAAAAGTTCAGACTGAATCACCTACAGTGGCCTTCGATGACGAAGAAGTCATGCAAATGATCAATGCACCTGATACCAAGACTCACAAGGGGCGCACACATAGACTCATTATGGTGATGCTATTTAATTTAGGCCTGCGGCGTTCAGAACTCATCAATATTAAAATGTTTCAACTCTTTCAAGATCGTGGACACATGGTTCTCAGAATCCACGGAAAGGGTGACAAGGTTCGCCTAGTTCCTCTTAATCAATTGGTCCAAAATGAAATTCTCACTTATGTTGAGCATTTAAAAAATCGGGGTGTTGAATTGGGCGGTGAAGACTATCTACTACAAACTGACATTAGTAGTAAGAATGATCGACCTATGGATGGTTCAACTATTTATCGAGTAATCGAGCGCTATGCCTTGGGGCTTGGTATTAATAAATCCGTCTCCCCTCATTCATGTCGGGCAACTGTGATTTCTCATTTATTGGATACTCAATTAACTCCGATCAGAGACGTGGCGACTTTTGCAGGTCATGCTAATATTACAACTACTGAGCGATATGATAAACGTCGCAAGAACTTGGATAAATCAGCTGCCTATCAGGTAGATTATGATTTGAAAAAATAATCAATCAAAAAAGTATAAACTATCCTGAACACCAGGTTAAGGCCGTTGATTCACTTTTAAGAATCTTTTCCTTTGAAAAATAACAATCTATTATCCCACTTCTTGGAAATTTTTCTGGAAGTTGGCAGCGAAAAGGGTTTTTTGCGATAACCCTTTCTATTCGGATCCTGGGCGAGCTCAATTTGTTGTTGAACAATCTTTCGAAAAACCATCATTAAATTTTCTTCCATACTCTGAGTGTCTTCTCGCCCAGACTTATTTAAATCCAAAAGTACTTGATGAATAGATTCAACCGTTGATAAACAACCCGGCATGGGCTGGTGCTTAACTTGGAATTCAGAAATTCTGGTGGTGTTAAAGCTGACTCTAGGAACGTCGTGAAGTAAGGTTGTAAGCTTCATCATTTTCTTAGCACACGGCCAGGTTCCATCTATCACCAGAAACTGCAGGGGTTTATCGGAAAGCTTACGAGCGGAGCCAGGATCCGACAAGTCGATGGTATTATCCCCAGGATAGAGTATGACTGTTTGGTAATTGGCGTCCTCCAAAACCTCTAGAAAGCGTCGATTCTTATCAAAACAAATATCTACGATAATTTCTGAATTTTTGAGAATAAGATGTGTAAATCTCCCCGTCCCCACTTTTTCTTTTTTAAATTCCATAGGATGCATCAGAATGACAAATCTCGACCTTGTCTCAAAGGGCTGCAAATTATCACAAACGCAGGTCAAAAGCCGGCGGCGACAAGTAAGGCATAAATTCAATTTTTGGCCGTTTTCAGTATCCATAAGTTTCTCTATACTCACTCTTATATGCCAAAACTTAAAACTAGCAAACAAGAGATCAGAAAGATTGCACTCACCGGAGGGCCAGGTGGTGGAAAATCCACTGCTGCAAAGCTTTTCCAGTTGGAATACAAAGACTTTATCTCTCTGGTTCCGGAAGTTGCCACCATGCTTTTTCGTGGTGGATTCCCCAGAGTCGACTCCCCTTTGGTACTTGAATCCATTCAAAAATCAATTTTTCATGTTCAAATGAATCTCGAAGATACGTATGCAACACTTTATCCTCATCACACATTATTGTGTGACCGGGGTACTGTTGATGGTGGGGCCTACTGGCCCATGGGTGCTGAGGATTTTTATAAAACCATGAATACAAATCTAAGTGATGAGCTTTCTCGTTATGATGCCGTCATCTTTTTTGAAACAGCAGCTGCCGGGGGTATGGCCATTGACCTGGGTAATCCTATTCGTACTGAGGATCAACGAAAGGCCATAGAAATTGATCAAAGACTGCGTGACCTTTGGTCTAAACATCCAAATTTTGTTCATGTAAAAAATGAAACTTCTTTTTTACAAAAAATCATGGGTGGGATTAAGGCCATTGATACTTTAGTCAATCAAAAGTAATCAGCCGCCGGCAAGCTTAACTTTAAAGCCGGTCTTTTCAAGGAAGAGTTTAATCTTGTCTCTGTGATCGCCTTGAATCTCAATACAATTATTTTTAAAAGCTCCCCCTGAGCCACAAAGATTCTTCAATTTTTTTTCAATCTCTTTAAAATAAGGTTCATTTTCTGGTAACTCAAAAACAACAGTGACGGTTTTTCCGCCTC
The DNA here is from genome assembly GCA_945860895.1 of Bacteriovorax stolpii. GTDB lineage: Bacteria > Bdellovibrionota > Bacteriovoracia > Bacteriovoracales > Bacteriovoracaceae > Peredibacter. The sequence goes on along the minus strand of CAMASK010000046.1, from coordinate 2,342 downwards.
GGCTGTTTTTTTCCAGCCGAATTTTAAGAGTGTGTTGAGAAGGATTTAAATCTTCTTTTTTTGGACAAGCGCAAGGATACTTAGAGCATTTCGGGCAACGCTTTTTGAAATTAGGGTCATCACTGTAAACAAGTTCATAATCAGACATAATACTATTTAATGGATGACTCCTCCATGAGTCAAGGATGCGTTTAGTTGAAGGTATTTCACGTATAATTTCTGAAAAATGTTTCGGCCGCAATTACAGTTTGTTACAGAGTGCGCTTTTAGGTTAAAATCTATTTCATGAATAGATATATTATTTTCAACAAACCTTACGGAGTTCTCTCACAGTTCACTCCGGAAGATGGCTCCCGCAGTCTGGCAGAATTTAAATTGCCAGCTGGAGTCTATGCGGCAGGCAGACTGGATAAAGATTCAGAAGGGCTCCTACTACTAACTAACGATGGTCCCATGATTGAATATCTCTTGAATCCCAAGAGCGAAAAACCAAAAACCTATTGGGTCTTAGTTGAAAGAGTTCCTACAGAAGAAGAGCTAGCGCAAATGAGAAAAGGTCTAAAGATTGAAGATTATCTGACCAAGCCTTGTAGTGTTGAAATCCTTGATCCACAGCCAGATGTTGCTCCCAGGGATCCTCCGGTGAGACTTCGCAAGACAGTTCGGGATGTATGGTTAGAGATTACCATTATAGAAGGAAAGAATCGTCAAGTACGAAAGATGACAGCCGCAATAGGACATCCTACTTTAAGGCTCATCAGAAAAAAAATCGGTGCTCTTGAACTAGATGATCTTCCACCAGGAGAGTGGAAGGAAATCACAAAAGAAAAAATTAATTTAAAGTGACATTAATCGTGGCTTCAAAATTAAAGCCTGGATCATTAGCATCCATATTTCTTAAAACTCCAGCTTTTGCCCGACGTCTAGCCACTACTTTACCATTGATCAGAACTTCCACTGTTTGATTAAGATTAACCAGTAATGAATGGAGATAAATCTTTAAACCTTTACTCTGAACAGGCATGACGGGCATTTCAATTTCAATGTTGTTGCCAACGACACTTGCCTTAAAATCAATTCTTTCGGGTTTAGTTAAATCTGTATTTGTCACTTCTACCCAAAAGTAGCGTGACTCCGACTCGTAGTCATAAGTAATATTATTTTCAACATTCTTGGACTTAACAGTGTGCAGACTACCGTAAAGAGTTTTCTGATAAAGATTTCTTGGTGCCTTAGTAATCAAACGATTTAAACTTGATTTAAATAATTCGAAATCATAATTATGTGAGCCATTGTAAAAAGTGATCTCGAGTTTAGATAAAGAGTCATAAAGAACTTCAAGATCTTTTGTGCGCTTCAATTGTTCTTCACAGCGAGTAATAAATATATCAAAGTGATCATTTCTCCCTTGAAGGTGCACGTAAGGAACATTGAAAACTTTGTTTAAGTGCTGCTCAGTTTGGTGATTAACATCCATCCCAGCGGCCATTGGTAAATAGAAGGCAAACTCATCCGCAGTCCAGAGATAGTTTCTGGTAATTCCCATTCCACCCATAGAGTGACCAGATACACCCATACGGTTTGAATCCAAATTCAGCTCTTTTCTCATTAAGCGCGCAAGCTCTTTCATCAGACCACGTGTATGTCCACCCCAGTTAAGACCATTAGCGGAGGGAAGAACCACGATGATCCCTAACTCGTCAGCGATTCTTTTTAAATCTGGCATATACATACTCACAGCATTGATTGAACCAGCACGATCCATAGTTGATCCGCCACCCCCATGGGAAAAAATCAATGAAGCGACTTTTTCAGATCCCTTAATAGATTCTGGAATGTAATAGAAAATATCATACTTAAATGAATTCTCGTAACGACTCGGGGCCCATTGAAAACTATCAATACTTCCGATTGTATCAAAATATTCCGGGGCCACTAAGACTTTGTTTACGTCAAAAGATTTATCGTCTTGTGCCATGGCCACAAGGCTGAATGCTAAAAACAAAGTTGCGATGATATTTTTAAATTTCATAAAGTTCTTTTAACCTATTATTAGATTCTTATTGCTTTGCCGTTGCCTTACTTACTTTTCTGAATTTGGATGACTGGGCCTGTCCAACTATTAAGGCGAACGATGTTAGTGCCATAATAAAGCTAAACAACTTTTTCATATACCCTCCAGCGTGAAATGAATTGAAACTGCCCTAAATTATTGGTGCTGGGATCTCAAATTCCCCTTTGAATTCTGTGACTTAGTTAAGTTGAAAATCGCTAGCCCTAAAAAATCTCTCATAAAATGTTAAGAACCTTGTTTTATCGCTCTTAAGAAAAGTTTGATTCCA
>CAMASK010000045.1 GCA_945860895.1 Bacteriovorax stolpii | reverse complement strand
GTTAAGAACCTTGTTTTATCGCTCTTAAGAAAAGTTTGATTCCATTAATGAAAAAGCTATACCAACACCATTGTAAGCGAGCAGTTCCGATCAATTAAGATTTCGATTCACTTCTTTTCGCAATTTGATTTAGCTTATTTATTTCATCTTGCTGTTTAGATACCATCTTTTGAGCAAAAGATTTTATCTCCTGATTTTTCAAAGAGGGAACAAGATCATTTGTCATTTTAATTCCACTTTTATGGTGCTGAACCATGAGTCTGGCAAAGCGAGCATCAAACTCTCTGCCTTTAACTCCTTCGAGTTGACTAAGATCTACTTTCTTAGGTTGAACTTCCATTGCCTGATAGTCTGGGTAATAGGTTTGTCTTAACTTATCCATTTGTGCAATTTCTTTGGACTCATCATCAATAATTTTTGCCGCTAATCTTTTTAGTTCCGGGTCCTGGGCACGATCTCTGGCAAGCTTTGCCATATCCATGGCATCACGGTGATGAGCAGAGAATGATTCAAGATAATGTGGATCTTGCTCCATTTGTTTCGTTACTGTACTGGTCACTGATTTCGATTTTGATTTCACTGAATCTGCAAAATTAGCATAAGCAAAGGTCACTGGCATGAGACTCAAGACGCAAACCAATAATTTTTTAAAATCCATAAGTCCTCCTTGTGGTTACTTCAGCGAATAGTAGATGGTCGATTTAGTCTCGAAAATCTGCGCAGAATCATTGTATTGGAGCAGTAGCTTCTTCAGTCAGGATTATGATTTGAGTGATATTAGAAGAGATTGCTTACATTCAATAAACTGGAGCCTCGAGGGATTAATATGGATTACCTTACTAAAGCTTGGAATAGCTAATTAACGAAAAGTTTTAATATAGCTTACCAAGTCCTCATTTTCCAGATCAGTAAAGGATTGTTGCCAACCTGGCATATCTCCTTGCCATTGTGAAACGCTCAAGAAAAATTTGAAGTTTTTAATTTCTCCCTGTTTAAGTGCATCAGGGCCAATGTTGTGATTTATATTAGTCATTTGACTGTTGATTAATGCGTGAGCAAGAAATAACTAAAGAAATCAAGAGGCAAGTGTTTGGAGCATGATCAGTTCCGAGTCACCCTGCACCTTGCAGGTGACTGAACTTGGATTATTATTAATGAGATTATAGACCCCAATCATACCACCTGCAGAAATTTCTTTCTCAATTTTTGAAAGATCCTTTCCCACAAAGTTTTCATCAATAGAGACAAGCTCTTTTTCAAGAGCTCCCCGATCTACCACCAAGACTGGTGCACTGGTATAGCCTAAGGTTTGAAAGGATTTTTCAAGATCACTCACATCTGTTCCTAGACGTAAGTAAGGATTGATTGCTTTCAGCTCATTAAGCTTTCTTGTTTCCTCAGTAACTCCCTCGCATGAATTTTGATGAGGGGTAATGTTCCTTTAGGGGCAACTCATTGTCAGGCAAAAGAATTTCACAATTCCTGACATTGAAAAATAAATCTTCTTGTTCGTTGGCTACAGACGAGGAATCTAGTGAATGGGCAAGATCGTGGTAAAATTTACGAGAAAATTCTTTAGTAAATTTTCCAGTCTTTGATGATGGTTGAAAGAAAATCATCCACGTTAAGATCGACTCAACTTGAGTCGATCTTATTAATTTTACAATTATTTTATTTTTCCAGCTTTCAATGCGTTTATAGTCTCTTCAAAACCTCCAACCAGCTTTCCATTGACAAAAATTTGCGGGTAAGTTGGCCAGCCACTCCAGAGTTTTATCGCAAGTCTTGGCTTCCAGCCTTTAAAATAGCTGCCGTATTCAAGATATTTAAATTGGACCTCTGCCTCCTGCAGTGCCTTGCGGGCCTTTCCTACAAAAGGATTCTGAGACATACCAACGACAACAACTGAATTGGCGGCAATCGCCTCTTGAACTTCTTTAACGGTAGCTTCATGATAAGCAGCAATCTTTGATAAAGCTTCAGGCTCGACATTCTCTACTGCTAATACTGAACGTGTCATAGGATCTCCTTAGAGTTATTGAATTGGCGCTCTACCAGTTTATGATAAAGACCATCTTCTTGTTTGAATAAATCATCATGGTTTCCCACCTGAACGATCTTTCCATCTTGCAGAACCAAGATCTTATCGGCCTGTTTAACAGTTGAAAGGCGGTGAGCTATGATAAGGGTGGCGCGCTTTCCGATCTGATCTTCCAGCGCTTTTTGCACCAGATATTCACTTTCAGCATCCAGTGAACTAGTGGCCTCATCTAGAATTAATATTCGGGGGTTTTTCAAGAGAGCTCGAGCAATAGCAACGCGCTGTTTTTGGCCTCCAGATAATTGTACACCTCTTTCACCAACTAAGGTTTCATAGCCATCGGGAAAACTAGTGATGAAGTCATGGGCAAAAGCCTTTTTCGCCGCTTCCCTAACTTCATCAAAGGATGCCTTTGGCTTACCATAGCGGATGTTTTCAAAAAGTGATTCTGAAACCAAAACTGGTTCCTGCGAAACTAATCCGATGGAGTCTCTAAGACCTTTAAGGGAATAGTTTTTCCCATCTTCATGGTCAAATTCGATTGAGCCAGAGTCTGCTTCATAAAAACGCATGATGAGCTGAACCAGAGTTGATTTTCCGGCACCCGATGGCCCAACAACTGCCACCGTTTCATGAGGACCAATACTGAAACTTACTCCCTGTAAAATGGGAAATTGAGAACGAGCAGGGTAGGAGAAATGGACATTTTTGAATTCGATATGCCCTTTCTCGATAGCCTTTTTACCGGAGTTTAAATCTTCAGTCTCTTTTTCAAGTAATTCAAAAATTCGTCCACTTGCTCCATAGGCCGACATAAAATCGGTCCATAAACTTCCAAGCATACCCACAGAAAAGGCTACAGTAATGACGTATAAAAGAAATGAAGTCAGAGTTCCAATACTCATCTCTTGTTTGATCACCAAGGTTCCACCATACCAAACAATAAAAACTACTGCTGTCAGGCCAACTAAGGAAACTAAATTGGTAAAACTAGCCACTTCTTTGATTTTTTCTTTTGAAAGTAAAAAAGAAGTTTCAAGTCTCGAATGATATCTTTCTTTTTCAAAGTTTTCCTGGGCAAATGATTTGACAGTCCTTACACCCGCAATTCCTTCTTCTGCAACCCCCGAAGAAGCGGCCAAGGCATCCTGAGCTTTTTTGGAAATTGATTTTACTTTTTTTCCGAATCGGGCAGCGAGAAATCCTAAAGGTGGAATAATAACCAGAATAAAGATTGTGAGTTTAGCTGAAGTCATGAATAACATCACAATTCCACCAGTCGCCTGAACTAAAGCACGAACAAGCATAGAGATATTCACACTTAAAGCATTTTGCAGGACTGCCGTATCACTAGAAAGGCGTCCTAAAAGTTCACCAGTTTTTTGGGAATCAAAAAACGTTATGTTCTGTCCTAAGATCTGCCCAAATAATTTCTCTCTTAATCGTTTGACTGTTTTTTCACCAGCGAGCGTGAAAAAGTAATAACGCATGGCCGATGTGACAGATTGAATGGCAAAAATGCCTACCGCTAAAAGTGCTGCAAAGTTTAATTGCGACTGATTCTTCTGAGCAATAGCTTCATCAATAATTTTTTTGATTGTATGCGGATAGGCCAGAAGAGCGGCTGAACTTATCGCCAAGAAGAGAAGTCCCCAGCTAAGTAAAGGCCATTCTTTTCGACTGAGCTGAAGTAGTTTTTTAATTGTATCCATGCAAGGAGTGTAAAGAGTAGTTTTCATGGTGTAAAGTTAAAGGCTTTGAGACATAAGAATGGGGACATCTCTCAGCAGCAATTGGCGCAAATGGTTGGTTGTTTCCCACTCTCTCAAAACTCCCATGGATCAAATCTTTTCTTTAGAAGAGGGCAAAGAAAAAGATAACTTCTGCAAAAGAATAGGAGCATCCTTCAGATGCTCTAAGAAAAATTAGAAGTTCAGCTTCAACGTATCAATTAATCTAGCCAGCTTAATTCATATTCTTTAGAATCAACACTAATGAAAATCTCATTGGCCATTATTTTATTATTTCTCGTTAAGATTGCTTTTTCTCAGGAAGAGATGGCCCTTATTAAGTCATGTAATAATACCAATCTCCCGGCATGTGAAACCTTAGGTTCCTATTATATAAAAAAAATGGATTGGGCTAAAGGTGTTATTGTTGGCGAAGCCCTTTGCGCTAAAGATCTGGCCATTGGCTGTACTTTTGCGGGCACCTCACTTCTTGGTCTGGGTAAAGGCAAAGAAGGAAATTCTTATCTGACCAAAGCGTGCGATAAATTTGAGCCCTACGCTTGTCGCTCCCTTGGACGTTTAATGAAGAAAGTAGGAGAGAGTGATTTATCCCATTTATATTTTAGACGAGCTTGTCATTATGGTCTAAAAGAAATTTGTTCCGACCTTAAAAGAGACAAGAAAATATTATCTTCCACCGGTTTAGATTTTCTCTCTAAAGTAAAAGAAGACTGTGCTGACTCTCAGTCGAGCGCGTGTAGCGATCGTTTATCAGTGTTGAATACCTGCACCAAACCCCTTTCAAAAGAAGACTGTCAACTTTTGCCAGGTTATCTTTCTATATTATTTCGAGCAAAACTAATGCAAGCAGAAGCGAAGTTTTCTTTGACTTTATTAGTGGCCGGTGAAAAAGCACTCAAAATAGATCCTAAAATCAAGGCTTATTCCTATGATCTAGCCTTAGTACTCAAAGATTATAAGCCTCAAAACTATTACCATTATGTCTTTGGATTTATGAATTCTTGTTCTGGGCAGGCGAAATCAACCTCACTTAGTCTTTTTAAGGACTCATATAAAAATATCAACTCTAAATCACTCTTGAGCATCAGGCATTATTTTAATACTGGAAAGAAAAGTGATTGCTATGATCCAGCTATCGGTTTTGAAGCTTTTGCACTGGCCAGTCTTGATCCGCTTAATCCAACCAGATTAGACATCTGGAAGATGAATTATGATGGAAACTTAATCCAACTGATGGATGGTTTACCTAGCCCTTAAAGGAGTTCTATGAAATCAGCCTTGATGTTACTTCCTCTGGCGATTTTGACGAGCTGTTCATTATCCCGTCCTTCTAAGAAAGCTGTTTCCTTTAATGATTATATGAAGCGTGAATCCACTGGTCTTACTAATCAAAAGGTTCATTCTAAGGATGATCTCCTGACTTTTTCAGTTAAGGCTAAAGTACTCCCTAAGGTTCAATTAATTCCCCAAAACATGAATGGATACTACTATGCTTCTATTGATATGGGAGCATCAGCACCACTCGAATGCTTTTTTTATAGCTCGGAATTAAGCCCAGCTTCGACTTTGAAAATAATGACTGAAAAGGCTCTTGCTGATCAGAAAGTAGCAGAGAATGTTGTTGAAAAAGAAATTGCTTTATTTGGTGCTGGTAATATAGGTCCTATTCCTTATCTTGTCTTGAATACAAATTTCCTGACAAAAGATAAAAAGGCCGGACATTTTAAATCCATGATTGCCGTAAAAGACACCACGACTCTTTTTTGCATCCATAATGAAGTTGGTTACCTGAAAACATTTGTTGAAAGATTTGCTGAAGTAGCAGTGTCCTATGATTTTACTAGTTTGCCAAAAATAAAACCACTTTACAATGACGTTACCATACTGACTGTCCAGGATATTCCAGTGGGGTTTGTTGTTAATTATCTTGTGGATAAGACTACTAATAGTAAACTCTGGATTCAAAAAGCGAGTTTAATGATTCCTCAATCAAAAATAAATATCTCTGCCCATGATATGTCCGATGTTGAAGTTTCTAGCCTCGAGGGAACCCTTGTGTATGGAAAATATAAAGCAGAGTCCAATGGGAAATTAGATTACTTAATTGATCTCTCTACTGAAGAAGAAAAAAAATATTTCATTAAGGGTATCTTTCACGGAAAAGAAATTTCTGAAACACTCAAAACAAATGGACTGATCTCAAACTATGGACACACTAAATTAGTGTCACAAAATCTTTTCCAGAATCACCTTCAGCAGTTTTCTATCATGACTTATACTCCCAGCACTGATCCTCACAAGGCCATGAGTCTGAAGACTTCACTTAAAAAACTTCACCCAGATGGAGCTTCAGTTACAATGGCCAGTGGGAATGATTCTAAGGATATTGAAGTGGACCTTGATGGAACGATAAAAGAAATTTCAACTCTCTTGGGTCCTGTGACCATGAAAGGAAAGAGAGCTTTTAAATTTGGTGCTGTTAAGTAATTCTACTTTGCTTTTAAGACAAAGTAAGTGGCACCGGCATAAAGGCCATAGGCCGTTTTTTCTAAATCCAAAGAGAGCATGAGACCATTTCCGATAAAGACGCCAATGCCGTATCCTAGTTTAATCCCTGCTTGAATCCTAACACCAATGCCTCTGAAGCTCTTTTTTCCAATCTTAAGTCCTGTGACCCAAGTGTAACCAGAGTCAGCATTATAGAAGCCAGGGCCAATAGTATAGCGGTCAACCCGATACTTTTCAGTCAAACAGCGATTGTAACCAAAAACCAGAAGATGAAAGTTTTCTTCACCGAAATGAGGAACACATTTTGCTTTGATGAAATTAAAAACTCCATCTTTTAAAACATAATTTTCAACAGGATCTAGATTCAGAAAAGCGAATTCTTGATTTTTCTCAACCTCGGCCATGGTTAAATCCATTGCCATTATTTTTAATTCTTTGCCGGTGAGGATTGTTTTTAAAGATTCTTTTTTTTGATTATAGATTTCCACAATTTTTCGGTTATTCTCTGGATCGAGTGCTTCTAAAATAATTTCTCTTCCAGAAAGTCCATTAGCATAAATCATGTCCAGTGCTTCACGGTAATTTGCATTCAAGCTTGAAAGGACCTTAATAGTTTTCTGCAAAGTCCTGACCACCATTAATTTATGCTTTACACCACCCATCTGTTTTGCCAACACTCCAAGTTTTTCAACCCTGAGGTGAAGAGATTTTTGTTGTGCTGGACTGGCGAGATTTCCAAAAAGAAGCTCATGTTTAATTTCTCTATTCAATGATTCAAATTCATCCTGATAAGTATTTTCCAACGTGTTTGAATACGCTAAATGAGTGATAAAACTAAATACACAGAGAATGAGAAAAGCTTTCATGCTAGGCCCTTGTTCAATTATGGTTTCCCTCTTAGTTTGCCAGAGAGAGAGAAAGGTAGTTAACTCCAAGCACAAATCAGTCTTTCAACTAGCAATTAGGTATTAATTACCGCTCAGGCCATAAAGCCACCGCTGGCAATTTTTGCTGGAGACTTTCCGCTACCGCAACCGAGGCTAAATCCCATTAAACACATCAGTTCTATCTGGCCTTACATTTGAATGAACATCACCACCCAAGGAGGGCAACATGGAAAATGGAATTTCCCGTTATATCTCTTCAATGTTCATATTATTAATCTGTATTTTTTTCGCTACACCAGGAACTGCTTACGCCGATGGGCCAGTTAAGGGATGTGCGGTTAAATACTATCAAGCTGCCCGAGCCTTAGATGAGAAACGCGCAGAATGCGGAGTCTCAGAAGATGGGCAGAGTGCTTTTTGTGATACAGCTTCACGAATTAATATTCCTATTTCACTCAAGGGCTTCAGCTTCACCATCAATGTCGGGGCAGCTTACAGATTACTAAGCTCTCTCTATCTGGTTCCCAATGAATTTCGAAGGGCCGCACTCTTAATTCAACAATCGCAGGCAGAATCTGGAGGGAAGCTAAAACGTACTGCAAGAAAAATCAGTAAACAGATTCCCGGAGCGTCCGCTGCTGATGTGGCGCGAATAATTTCAGACGCCAATGAAAACGGCAGTCTCTGTATTGAAAATCATCTTTTAAATGTCCGAGAGATTCGTCAGTTTGTTGAGGATGAATTAGTGAGACAATAAGAAAAAGGGACTCCAGAACGGAGTCCCTAAAAATTAAGACCTTAAATTAGTTACAAGCACCAATGTAGTCATCATGATGCTTAATGTGTGACTTAAGCGCTGGACACGCAATCAAAATGGTATGTGCATCGTTATTGCTTGTCTGGTGACAAACTTTAACTCTCGATACTTTTGATTCTTTATTGCCTTGAATGATTTTTTTGGTCCATAAATATTTTGGATCTAAGTTTTCGCATTTTGTAGCAACTGTTTCTTCTATGTTAGGAGGAACAATTTCTACTGGGCCATCATCTGAGCCACCAGTCGATGAAGTGCTATCCGAACTACTGGAAGAAGAATCATTATCTGAACCACCAGTCGATGAAGTGCTATCTGAGCTAGTTGAAGAAGAAACATTATCTGAACCACCAGTCGATGAAGAGCTATCTGAGCTACTGGATGAAGTAGAATCATCAGAACCGCCGGTTGAAGAAGAGTCATCGGAGCTCGAAGAAGAAGAAGAAGAAGAAGAAGAAGAGGAAGAGCCATCCGATGATTCACCAGTTGTGGATCCATCACTAGGAGGTTGGTAATTTGGATTTGCGAGGCATGCAAAAAAAGTTGGTTCGCTAGATTCATCTTCAGAATCTAAATAGGCAGGCTGACATCTATCCGCCAGTTGCAAACATGATTCTAAACTTGGAGCGGCCTCATTACAGTAGGCATCTTCACCAAAGAGAAATTCTTCTGCCTTAAAAAAATCTTCTTTGTTACAGGATGTCGTAAGAATGGAGAAAGTGAGGAGTAGCAGACTTAACTGTCCAGCTTGATAGAACGAAAATTTCATGAAATTGCTCCGTAGAGCGTAAGGCGCTGTTAAAAGTTTTTTCTTAACTTTCGGTCCAGTCCTTGCGGCTTTCTTGATTTGGGTTATTCCACATACGTGCAACCATGATAAACGTCCAGCAACGCAAATCGAAGAAAAAATTTACTGATTAGAATAGTACTCTTAATTACTTGGCGTGCGCACTTTCTTTAATTTTTAAATTATTTCATGAGCTTAGGGGTTGGTAACAACTTCGAACTTAATTCATTCTAATAAAATCCATTGAGACTATTTTAGGGGTGGCCACCTTTGGTGGGAGTCGCTTGAAGTAATTCTCCGCGACCGGCAAGGGTTTGGGTTAATTTTTTTTGATAAAGTAGTGTTAGCTGATTTCCAATTTCTTCACCTTCAATAATACCCAGAGCGCGAGCGATTGCCTCAATAGTAGACATGCCATATTCCGTGTTTTCTGCCCTTAGGTGATGAGTTGCTAGATTAGGAGTACTAATCATAACCCTGGGAATAAGGGAGAGCTCTGGATGACGAATATGAACTTTACTCGCCTGTCGCCAGTTTCCATCAGGTACAATTAGTTGAATTGGTCTTTCATCCAAACGGACCAGTTCTTGGTTAAGCTCTAAGGCGTTTTGGGCAGGATAAAATAAATAAGTTCTATAACTGGGAGTAATTAAGTGACTTAGATCAACTGCTATTTGGTCTTTGCCTCGAACTATGATCTCGCTGTTGATTAATCCTTTTAACGCCAGAGTTCCAGTATTTGTGGTTCGCTTAAGTTCTTTGGCATGGACGACTAATGTGATTTTTGTTTTTAAATTGAGAGAAGGAATATAGGCACAGATACATCGCTCTTTATGAAGTGAACAACCGGGGCAGGGATCTTTTGTTTTTCTTTTTCTGATTGAGTTCATAGTCTTTCTTATATAGGCTATGCCCATGAAAAACACACTTACTTTTCTAAAAAAACTGAAAAAAAATAATAACCGTGACTGGATGCTGGCCCATAAAGGTGACTACCTTACTGCCAAAAAAGAATTTGAATTCCTAGTGCAGGAACTAATTATGCGCATTAGTGCTTGGGATTCTCGACTTCCGCATTTAGAGCCTAAGAATTGCATGTTCAGAATAAATCGCGATGTCCGTTTTAGTGATGACAAATCACCCTATAAGGACAACTTCGGTGCTTATTTTGCCTATGGAGGAAAAAAGGGTGGATTGCCAGGCTATTACTTACATATTTCTCCTGGAGAGATTTTTGCCGCAGCGGGAGTTTGGATGCCTGAGGCCGATAAGCTTCTTAGCATTCGCCGTCACATCATGAATCATGGTGACGATTTAGTGACGATACTAACAGACAAAAAATTTAAGAAAACCTTTGGTGGTTTAAATACAGAAATGGTTCTGAAGCGCCCACCAAAAGGTTTTCCAGCTGAACATGTCCATGGTGAATGGTTAAAGTATAAGAGTTTTACTGTTTCTCATTCATTAAACCAGTCTGATGTCTTGAAGCCTGGACTTGGCAAGAAGGTAGAGCAGATCTTTAAAGTTGCCATGCCCTTAAACAGATTTTTGGATGAGGCGATTAGGACAAATTAGAACTTTAAATGTTTCCCATTTTGCCATTTTTATAATCCATGAAGGCTTGCTGAATTTCTTCCAGGGTATTCATGACAAAAGGACCATAACCTACAATGGGTTCATTTAAAGGGGCGCCTCCCAGGAAGAGAAGTTTAGAGTCAGCACTTGCCTGTAGAGTGAATTCTTCACCAACTGTATCAAGAATAGCTATTTCAGCCTCCGAAATATGTTCTCCATCATTTAATATAATGCTCCCACTTAAAACAAATACGGCAGCAGTTTGACTAGTGGGCACGGTAAAACTAGCTTTACGATTAGAACTTAATCTTATGTCCCATAGATTGATAGGAGTAAAGGTTTGAGTTGGTCCTTTAAAACCTAAATATTCACCGGCTATGACTCTAACGATTGCGCCTTGATCAGGCAGAGACACAACTGGAATCTCATTATTTTTTATGGCCTGATATTTTGGTGGTGCTGTTTTATATTTGCTTGGCAGGTTCACCCAAAGTTGAATCATTTCAAAAGCTCCACCTTCTTGTGAGAATTTTTTACTGTGCATTTCTTCATGAACTAAGCCAGAAGCCGCCGTCATCCATTGAACATCACCGGGGCTGATTGATCCACCACCACCAGACGAATCACGATGATCAACTTCGCCAGCATAGACTATCGTAACTGTTTCAAATCCGCGGTGAGGATGCTCACCCACACCACGGATCTTATTTGAGGGAGTGAAAATTGTTGGGCCTCCATAATCCAGCATGAGAAAAGGAGAGATATCCTTTGCCAGATCATTGTAACCAAAGATCGTTCGCACAGGGAAACCGTCTCCTACCCAGTGAGAGGTGTCACTTCTTTGTGTCTTCAATAATTTCTTCACGTCATTCTCCCTACAATATCGAAGCTTGAGAGTATCACACCAACAAGCCCCTGACGATGACTTGTCTGGCCATTGTTCAGTCAATATGATAGTCTGGCCAAAAATAAGGAAGATAGAGATGGAAGACTCGGCTTGGTTAAATGGTGAAGATAAATTAAAACTAGAAACTTTAAAACAAGAACTCGCTGCACTTAAGGACGAGCATAAGGGATTTGCCAGCAAGAAAAGTTCTTTGTCTTCTGAAGAAAGAGAAAAGTGGAGACTTAACTCACAAAGAACGAATCAGGTTTACATCGAAATAAAAGACTTACGATTCAAAAATATTATGGAAGCTGGAAAAGGCTAATGAAGATTCAGATTCCGATACTCTGCTGAATCTCTCATCTCCTGATGTTTTTTTTCATATTGCTTCCAGAGAAGCTTTAATTTGCGTTTTTTTCCAGTATCAGTTAAATAAGCTTCATTCAATTCATCCCTTAATTCCGGGATCACCTTAGCAACTTTTTCAAGTTCTTCCTTCATTTAATGAATTTTCATTTTGGCGTCCTTTTGATCATAAAAGAGAAGTGCTAATTTCTTCTGCATTTTGTTTTTCTGCCAGTGCCGTGGCTAGATTATTATTGGCTTGGGGCTCATACATCATATTCGCAAAATCTTTTACTTTTTGATTTTGCGCCCGTTTTTTCGCCAGAACTGCCAGATTCATCTCTTCAGTATTGGCGGTCATAACCACATTGGCGACTTGTGCATCATTTTGTGGCTTCGATGAAGTCGTTTTAATTGAAGCTGCAAAGAGGGATGAAGAAAGCGACAGGATTGTTGTGACTATTATTAATTTTTTCATGGATATCCTCCTGTTAATATCTTCTTATTTGGCGAGGAAATTTGTGACCACTTAAATAATAGATAAGACCGGCCAGTGCTCCTCCTAAGTGGGCACCATGACCAATGGGGGTTCCTGCGCCCCTGGTTTGATCAATTAATCCCAGTGCATCTATGCTCGTAAATATAACTGCCGCCCAAATAGCAGGAATAGGTATGAGTCCAAAAATATAGACTCTTTCATTGGGATAAATCAGTGCGAAATAAAGGACGACTCCCGAGATTGCGCCTGATGCTCCAAGTGCTGCGGACTGCGGTTGGTGCATCAGGAGGGTACTCACTATACAATGAGCAAGTGATCCTGCGATTCCTGCCAGCAGATAGAATTTTAAAAAAAGACTTGGACCGAGATAGTTTTCAACGATGATTCCAAAATTATAAAGAACAAACATATTAATAAAAAGATGAAAGAGCATGTTATGGGAAAATACAGTTGTTAAAAGAGTCCAGATTCTTCCCTGACTGACAGCAGACCAGCTGACTAAAAAATGATCCATCATAAATTGCAGGTTAGTTAGGCCATAAATATTCCAGAGGAAAAACACCAAGATATTAATCATGATAATTTTTGAAACTATACTTGAATTTGGCATAATCTCCTCCAATCTCTGAATGAGTTTCCCATGCAACAAATGATAATTCATGACCTTAATGGCATAATGCTGACTGGAATGATTGATTATTGAGGATCTTTTTTTCCAGTAGTTGATTTCATTTACCGGGGTGCTTAGCTCTGGTAAAATGAAGACATGAAAAAATCCCTACTACTTTTAGTTTTATTATTTTCTCTCAATATTTTAGCCGCCGAAAAGCAGTTGGTCTTTTTGAATCAGCATTATGGAACTCATGAAAGACAAATATTTGATCTATGGTTACCGGCCACAAGAAAAGAGGCACCCTTGGTGATTTATATCCACGGTGGTGGCTTTGTCATGGGTAGTAAAGATGAAATTTCAAATAGTAATATGTATTTAGTCAAAAAATATAATAAAGAGGGCATTGCGTTTGCAGCTATTAACTACCGTTACCTAAGCCATGCATCTTTGCAGGATATTATGCGTGAAGATATTGCTGGATTTGTGCAGTATATGCGCCTTAATGCAAAAAAATATAATTTAGATAAAAAGATAATCATGCCCTACGGATTTAGTGCTGGTGGAAGCTCAAGTCTCTGGCTCGCCACCCATAATGATATTGCGCTAAAAAAATCTGATAATCCTCTGAAACTTGAATCTTCCAGAGTCTTCGCAGCTGGCCACTTAAATGCCCAGGTCTCTTATGACTACACGGTCTGGTATAAATATTTTGGAAAAGAAAATACCGATAAATTTATCGGATCTCAAGTATGGACTCGTTATCGTCTAAATTCCTATGAGGACATTTACACTGAAGCAGGTCAAAAAATACGTGAGGATCTGGATATGTATGGCAATATGACTACGGATGATTGTCCCATCCTATTTGCCAATGATCTGAATGATAATGAAACCAGAGATGGTAATCACTTTGTTCATTCTCCTCGACATACAAGACTTCTGAGTGAAAAGGCTAAAAGTCTGGGTCTTGAAACGGTAGTGAGAATTAAAGCAGATGGTACTGGTACTCTAGATCCTCATGGTGATGTTTTTGATTTTTTTCTTCAAAGACTTATTGATAAAAAGAAACACAGAAGATCACTCAAAAAACGACTGAAGCTTCAGTCAAAAGCGACTCAAGTTTAATGCCATCTTCCAATTTTGGCGCGCTTGCGTCGCAAATTACTTAGACTTAATAAGCGCGTATTGTCCTCAAAAGGGGACTCTATGTGCTTTTCACCAGAGGCGAGTTTTACTTCGGGCGGGATTTTACTAGTTGTAGGGGCCGCCAGTCTTTCAAAAGTATCATCCAAAAAAAAGATTGTGCTGGCGTCAACTCCTCTCATCTTTGCAATTCAGCAATTAAGTGAAGGGGTGTTATGGCTAACAATTAATAAGCCTGAGAACTATGTGCTTCAACAAGTTTCAACTTATCTCTTCACAGCTTTTGGCCAGATATTCTGGCCTATATGGGTTCCTGAGACAGAGATTGTACGCAGGAGAATTCTTTGGGCGTTTCTAGGACTTGGAGTGATTATTTCCTGAGTACTTGCATACTCCTCATTTTATTACCCCATCACACCAACATTAATCAATCATCATATTCATTACGACTTTGAATATCCTAATTTAAAAATATTTTTTAATTATTTTATTTTTTCTGACTGGTGCTTTTTTTTTGCAATCATTAGTCTCTACATTCTTCATGTCATTTTATCTATCAATAACCCCGGATATTCTCCGGGGCGTGAGTAGCATTTTTCAGTGCTTAGTATCTTGTTTGTCAGAATCAGATTTACTCATTGAGATAGGGATTTTTTTTGCTTTTCGCTGAGCCTCTGGTCTTTTTTCAACCGTCACTTCTAGAATACCATTTCGATATCTGGCATTAACCTTTTCTGTGTCAATTTCATCAGTCAATGGTATGGCCCGATAAAAACTACCATAACTAAATTCCGAGCGATAGTTTCCACTCTTTTCTTCTTTATGCTCTTCTTTTTTCTCACCTTCTAAAATGAGATAATTATCTCTGATTGTCACATTCATATCTTTTTCAGACATACCCGGAACTTCAGCAGAGACAAGATAAGATGACCCTTTATCTTTAATTTCAATTTTGGGAATGAATTGAACATTTCCCCCCAGAGCAGGAATCATATTCGTGAAATTATCAAAGAGATCTAAAACTTCATCCCTTAAAGAGGTAAAAGGACTAAATCCTGAAAAAGAAGAAAGATCAGACGATGAGGACCAAGGTGTCAGACCAGAGAAAAATGAGCGGTCATTATTTCTGTCACTTTTGTTTCTTGTAGAAAGATTTTTGTTTCCAAACATAAACTTCTCCTTTGTAATAAATGGAATTTCTTCCACTTCTGTTGACTTAAACATAGGAGCAGAAATCCTAACATGCAACCCGAGACGAGCTAAATTTATCCACGCGCACTGACTTAATTTGTTAATCCTTATTTAAAACTTCAGTATGAGTTTCTGAGTTGCAGATGCTAAAGTGATTGGGGAAAGCAGGAGGAAATTATGGCCACTATATTCCACCGACACTCTCAGACTAACGATTATCCAGATACTCAAGAAACGCTTTATAGTCCGCCTCAGGCGGTTGGGTTAGAGCTAGGATATATAATGATGTTAGTTTCCTTCCTAGGAATATTTTTTCCCTACTTCATGGGTTTAAATTTAAGTGTGATGCATTGTCTGGTATTAGGAGTAAGTGGAGCGCTTTCAGTTTATGGATCTTTAGTAAAATCTACTCGTTTGTCTTATCGTATTAACCTCATGCTGGGATTTTTCTTTCTTGCCAATGCAGTAATAGGTTATTTGGTAGGGGAGCCTGGAGCACCTCGATTTCAGTTTTATACTCCTGAACAACTTGAAGATATGGCACCCGGTTTCCTGCAACTGGCCACTACGGATCATATTGTTCATGGTTTAATTGCGATGGTCTTTTTCTTTGAAGCCTATTCCTGGCGTCACCATTATATTCATGGAAAACCGTATATTAATAAAAAATATCTAAAAACAGGAATCAGGATTTTGGCTTTCATCTTATTCATTTCAATGATTCTTACGGTAACTGGCTACATCCGAGGTTTTCCTTAACAATTTAATAACTGATCACTACAGTCCAGGATACCACAGGGAAACTTTCTCTTAGTTTGTGCTTTCTAATATATCTGTCAAAATAAGGAGGTATTTAAATTTCCTAAAAAAGGGATTTGTTCATGCGTTTATCTAATTTCTGTCTGGCTTTGGTCATATTTACAGGATGCAGTTCACAACAAAACGTAAATAGACAGCCGGCCAGCGTTTCCCAAGGTATTGCCTATCCCGCTAATGCCAGTTGGGACATGAGTCAAATTCGCGGTAGTACTTACACTTCTTTTTTAAAAACCAAACTTAAACCTGCTCTGGATAAATTAGGGGACTCAAAGAATGGCGGCGGTGGGGGATTTAAGAACATTGGGTCTGCTGCTTTTAAATCTCAGTCAGTATTTCTTGATTCCGTGACGCTGGCAAAATATAAAGGTGCTAAATGGAATCGCAGCAGTAAGTCCTATGAGGGCGGCTTGAGTGATGAGCAGATTGAAAGTGTTTATGACTCACTAAAAGCTATCAAACCTACTTCAACAGTTGATTCTTTAAGTTACTATGATCGAGATGATAAAACATGGCCTGCTAAAAATGATATGGCCCTCGCCTTAAAGGAAGCGCGTGTTAATGCAGCTCCTTTTGATTTAGCTACACTCTATGCACTTACCGGTGGTTTTGGCGTAAAAGTAAAACTTGATGAAAATAACTTCAATTATCATGTTCTTTATTTAACAGGTAAAACAAATCCACATGTTCAAGTGATGAGTGGTCGCAGCTTTGCCTCTGCGCCTGGACGCGGGGTGGCCGATGCAACTGATCCAGAGTATCTAAAGGATCTTTCAAAATATTTAAGGGCAACGAAAGATCAAAAACCTTTCTATAGAAATTTAATATTGTCTCTGGCTGACAGTGATGTTTCAGGCTGGCCTCTCGTTTCAAATTTAGGTCAATCAGTTCTTTCAGATTTTTTTACTGTTTACACTGCTGAAGCTGTAAGGCATTTAATGGTTAATCTTCAACAGGGAAATCATCCTTGGGAAATTGACCTTGCTGCTGTTACTTTTGTTTCTTCTGTAAGTGCAGAACTGGGTAAAGTTGTGACAGATGGAAAACTTGTGGAAGGTGATCTTGGAGCCTGGTTTGCACCAAGTCCAAATAATGTTGAAGGCGGTCCAAAAAGAAGTGGGATTGGCATTACTAGAAAAGATCGTAAAAAATTTCAGTTTGCCATTCATAAATTTGAAATGACTCAGGAAGATGGTAAAGAGCTTATCCAAAAAATCCAATCAATTATTGGTGCAAGAAGTAAAAATGATGTTATTCAGGGAGTCTTTGAATACTTAAGTAACGAAAAAACTCCAGAAAGCATGGGACCAAGAGCTGAAAAGATTGCTGATTTAATGGCCGAATTCATTGAACTGGCCAGAGAAGATGCCAATAGCATTGCTTTAAATCTTTAAATAACTTTTATATGGAGCACAGCCCTTGTGCTCCATTCTTTCTCTCTTATGATCTCAGTCATGTTTTTTTAAATTTTCTCGATTAATATCATTCGATGAATGCATGGTCTCAAAGTTCAAAATCCCTCGTAGAAAATTTAGGAACTGATCCAGAAAAAGGCTTAACCCAAGCTCAAATTCAAGCCAAGTTAGCTCAATATGGCAAAAATATTTTACAAGATGAAGCGAGAACGAGTCGAATTAAATTGATGCTAGGGCAATTTAAGAGTCCTATGGTGTATACTCTCGTGCTGGCTGCTGCCATTGCCTTCATCTTAAGTGAACACTTAAATGCCATAGCTATTCTAGCCATTGTCATTCTCAATGCCTTAATTGGATATTTTCAGGAAACTAAGGCGGAAGCAGCTATTTCTGCTTTAAAAAAATTATCTACTCCTAAGGTGAGAGTCCTTAGAGATGCGAAAATAATGACTGTTAATTTTGAAGAGGTTTTTCCTGGAGATATTTTAATATTGGAAGCAGGTGATTATGTAGTCGCTGATGCTCGCATTCTTGAAGCTTTCCAGCTATCCACTGATGAAGCGGTATTAACTGGAGAGTCGCTTTCCATAAGTAAAAATTCGGATGTCATGAGTGATAAAACGGAACTGGCCGATCGAAAGAATATGCTGTTCGCTGGCACTGCTATCAGTAATGGTTCAGGGAAAGCAGTTGTGACTTCAACAGGAATGAATACTGAGCTCGGTCACATTGCGGGGCTGTTGGAAAAAACACAGCGTGAAGCGACTCCATTACAGATCAGGCTAGAAAAAGTGAGTGCAAAACTCTTAGTTATTGCCGCTTTTGTTATTTTAGCAGTTGTCATTATGGGAATTATTCATAAGAGAGACTGGTTTAGCATCTTCATGACGGCCATTAGTCTCTCCGTTGCAGCGATTCCTGAAGGTCTTCCTACTGTCGTGACTCTCGCTCTGACTTTGGCAGTAAGACGAATGACCAAACGACATGCTTTAGTGAGAAATATGGGAGCAGTTGAGACACTAGGCTCAACTGACATCATTTGTACTGACAAAACGGGGACTCTCACCACAGGTAAAATGCAGGTAAGAGAAATATTTAGTCTCGATGAATTAAAAAATAAACAATTGATAGAAGAAAGTTTAATCCTTTGCAATAACGCATCTCTTGATCATGGAACTTCGGGTGACACAACTGAAATCGCCCTTCTTAATTATGCAAAAGAGCAAAAAGCTGACATCAATAAAATTAAACAAAATAACCCCAGATCTCATGAATGGAGTTTTGAAAGTGATCGAAAAAGAATGAGTGTTGCCATTGATAAAGGGGATCATTACAAAATATTTTGTAAAGGAGCCCCAGATTCAATACTACTTCTTTGTGATTTATCAAATGAGGAAAGAAAAATAATAGAAGAGAAAGTGATTGAACTCTCTAGCATGGGGAGAAGAATTCTTGCCTTGTGCTGGAAGAAAGAAGTAGGCAATTCCATTCTTCAAAAAAGCCATCATGAAATTGAAAAAGATTTCAAGTTTCTCGCCCTCGTCTCAATGGCCGATCCTCCAAAAAAAGAAAGTATTGATTCAATTAAAAAATGCCGAGCTGCGGGGATTAAAGTGGTCATGATTACGGGAGATCATCCAATTACGGCCAAGGCCATTGCCATAGAATTGGGCATACCTCAGGATGATTTTGATAACGTTCTTACTGGCCAGGAATTGAACGATCTTTCTATTGAAGAATTAAGAAATATTGTTGAAAAGACAGCTGTCTATGCCCGCGTTACACCAGAGCATAAACTGAGAATTATCGAAGCACTCCAATCAAATGGTCATGTTGTTTCAATGACTGGTGATGGAGTGAACGATGCCCCTGCTTTAAAAAAGGCTTCCATTGGAATTTCGATGGGCAAAGGTGGAACTGAAGTGGCAAGACAAGCCTCCGCCATGGTTTTAACCAACGATGACTTTAGTACCATCGTCGCTGCAGTGGAAGAGGGGAGAGCCATTTTTGGAAATATTAAAAGGACGATTCAATATTTATTATCCACTAATCTTGCCGAAATACTTGTGATGTTGGGAACAGTTTTGTTAGGACTTCCTATTCCACTTTCCCCCCTAAGTCTCCTCTGGATAAATCTTGTGACAGATGGCTTTCCCTCTCTTGCCTTAGCCGCGGAGCCAGTTGAAAAAGATTATTTGAATAATAGCATAAGGCCCTCGCCAGAATCTTTTTTTGATAAGAAGTTTATGTATGAAATGTATTTTGTTGGCATTCTCATGACATTGCTTGAAGTTTCGGTCTATTATTTTGGGCTAAAAAATTATGATGTCTTAACTGCAAGAAGTTATGCCTTCACTTTACTAGTTTATTTATGTCTTTTTAGATCTTTTTCATGTCGGTCAGACAAAAAAATATACTTTGATTTACCTTATAACCCATGGCAATTAGCTTCTGTTTTGATTCCAATTGTCTTTCAGTTTATCTTTCAATATACGAAACTTTTTCAAGAACTGTTTAAGGTTCGCTCTCTCAGTATTTCTGAAAATGGAATTCTTTTTGTTCTTGGTTTCATTCCTGTTACCATAATAGAAATAGTTAAATGGCGGAGAAATAAATGAAAATTGCTTTTTTTGATACACACAATTTTGAAAAAGAAACTTTTGATCAAGCAAATTCTCTACACCATCACTTTATAAACTTTTTAGACCCCATTTTAACAGAACTCACTGCAGTACTCGCCAAAGATCATGAATGCGTTTGTGCTTTTACAAATGATCAGTTGAATGAAAAAACTTTGGATATTTTAGCAGCGGGAGGGACTCGATTAATAGCTCTTCGTTCTGCGGGTTTTAACCATGTGGATCTTGCCCATGCTAAAAAATTGGGACTCAAAATTGTACGAGTTCCAGAATATTCTCCTTATGCCATAGCTGAGCATGTTGTGGCGATGATTCAAACTTTGAATCGCAAAACTCACCGTGCTTATAATCGGGTACGTGAAGGAAATTTTTCACTAAATGGACTGGTTGGATTTGATCTGCATGGAAAAACGGTTGGTATAATTGGAGCGGGGAAAATTGGGAAGATTCTGGCGAAAATAATGACGGGCTTTGGCTGTCATGTCCTTTTGAACGATCTTAATTGTGATACAAACTTAATCAAAGAGCTTGGTTGTCAGTTTGTTAGTCTGGATGAGCTTTTTGTTAAATCGGATATTATTTCCTTAAATGTTCCTCTAACTCCTGAGACTAGGCATTTTATTAATGCCGATACACTCAAAAAAATGAAAAAGGGAGTTATGTTAATTAACACAGGTAGAGGAGGGCTGATTGATACTAGAGCTCTCATTACTGCGCTAAAAACTGGCCTTGTTGGAAATGCGGGATTGGATGTTTATGAAGAAGAACAGGCAGTCTTCTTTCAGGATTTATCTGGAACGATTTTAAGTGATGATATTTTGGCGAGACTCCTGACCTTCCCTAATGTTCTTATCACCAGTCATCAAGCCTTTCTCACTAAAGAGGCTTTGGAGAATATTGCTACTACAACCTTAGAAAATATCACCCAGTTTTCAAAGCATGAAAGACTGATTAATGAAGTTTCAGGCTAGCGAGAAGGGTGATTGAAAACATGAGTCTCTGATTGGGCTTTTCCCTTGGGCTTACTACTTACCTTCTTTAGAACGGAAGGCTTATGAACTTTTGGTTTTTTTCTTTTCCCAAATATGCTCTCCGCCAACGGAAGTATTTTTAATACTTTCTTTTTCTTTTCTTGTTGGGTTCTGATTAATGAAGGCTCCAAACATGCTGACAACACTATTTAAAATTGAAAATACATTTTTAATTCCA
Source organism: Bacteriovorax stolpii (assembly GCA_945860895.1). Classification (GTDB taxonomy): domain Bacteria; phylum Bdellovibrionota; class Bacteriovoracia; order Bacteriovoracales; family Bacteriovoracaceae; genus Peredibacter. Next base: position 658 of record CAMASK010000045.1, on the reverse strand, counting down.
GAAAATATCTTCATAAGGATCTCCTTTAATTCATATTACATCCGTCTTAACTAGCTGGCATCCCCCTCTTTAAATACCTGAGCTATATCATGTTTTTCAGTAAAATTAAGGTAGTTGAAAGGCTATAAATTGGTACGAGGGCCTGACATTTATCATTAAAATTTAAGATTTAGCTTAGGTCTGAAGCGATTTTCTAAGGCTAACGTTTATGCAAAAATAAATCCAGGGAGGATATATGAAAGCTCTTTCAGTTGTTGTTTTGTTAGGTTTGTCCTTTAATTCTTTTGCTATTTTACCAGATGTGTTGGAGGCACCTTAAGATCATTTATTTGTGCCAAATGGCTTTGATAATAATGATAAACTTGAAGTTGTAGTCACAGGTAAATTTCCTAACCATTGTTATGTTCGTAATTCATACAAAGTGAAAATCCAAGAAAATCAAATTAAGATTGATCTTACTTCATTATCAATGGATGATCCTGCCTACACAAAATGTGAGCCTTTAAAGATTCGGAACTGCTCGCTTACAATGGTGTTGGTATAGCTTTTTCATTAATGGAATCAAACTTTTCTTAAGAGCGATAAAACAAGGTTCTTAACATTTTATGAGAGATTTTTTAGGGCTAGCGATTTTCAACTTAACTAAGTCACAGAATTC
>CAMASK010000044.1 GCA_945860895.1 Bacteriovorax stolpii | reverse complement strand
CTTCTTTGAGCAATCCACATTACCAATGCAGATCCTTTCACTCGCTGGTACTTCACTGGCAGTCAATAAGGCATGGGAAGAAGTTTTTTGCACGACCAGAGAGGGACTCGCTGGTTACAATATTCTGCAAGATCCACAATTGAGAAATTCCGTTCTCTGGAAATATCTACAACGTGCTTATAGTGGAGAAGCCGTGGAAGTTCCCGCTTTTTGGTATGATCCCACTGCCGTTGGGAAAAAAGGTCGACCGCATTGGCTTGAGGCATGGATTTCACCAGTAAAAAATGAAAATGGTATCGTTCGTGAAATTGCCATGATTGTTAAAGACGTAACAGATAAAATAGAAACACAAAAAGCTTTGGTTCAAAGTATTTCAGAGAGAAAAGCCGCCGAAGAAAAGTTTCAAATTATTTCAGATCGTTTATCAATGGCAGTGAAGGCCGGCAATATTGGTATCTGGGAATGGATACCTGGAACAAATCATATCTATTGGGATGAAACGACAGAACGAATTTATGGATTTGAGCTTAATTCCTTCAATCAGGACACAGAAACTTTTAGTCAATGTATTCATCCGGCCGATCAAAATCTTGTATGGGACACTAAATCACAATCAATTAAAGATCGAAAATCCTATCGTATTGATCATAGAATTATCAGAAAAGATGGTATCCTTCGTTGGGTTCAGTCTTCTGGTATGGCAATTTATGACGACAATGGATTCCCCTATCACATGATGGGAACAATAATAGATATAACTGACAGAGTACAAGCAGAGGAAGATCAAAAGTTTTTATCCCGTGCTTCTGAAATATTAGCAGTGTCATATGATTATCATGAAATTTTGAAGAATCTTTGTGATCACGCTATTAACTATTTTTGTGACGGAGTCATGGTTGATCAACTGCTGCCTGATGGTGGAGTTAAAAGATTAATGTTAGTTCATTCAGATCAAGTTCTCAGAACTAAATTAGCAAAGTTGGAACTTGAGTTTCCGGAAGATTTTGAATCTCTTTGGATTCAAAATATAATTAGCACGGGTAAAACATTTTTGGTGGAAGATATAGATCGTTTTGTGAAAGAGGTGCAACTTCAAAATGGTAGAGAATTTTGGGAAAATTTTCAATCATTTGGTTTTAAATCCTGCATTGGAGTGAGACTTAAGGGTAGAGAATCCATCCTGGGAATGATTAGTTTTTTCACAATGAAGAAATCACATAGGAAATTAACGAAACGAAAAATCTGGTTAGCTGAAGAGTTATCCTATCGTGCTTCAATGGCATTTGAAAATGCCCTTATCCATCAAAGTTCAAGAGAGGCAATTCGCTCACGCGATGAATTCCTATCCATTGCCTCCCATGAATTGAAAACTCCACTTCAAAGTTTGACCCTCCAAAATCAAATGAGAAAAAGAAATCTGGATAAAAAAATTGTTGAAACATATTCAGAAGACAAAATAAGGACAATGATTGAAGCCGATCTAAGGCATCTGATGCGCATTAATCGGTTAATAGATGATATGCTCGATATCTCCCGGATACGTGCAGGAAAATTAACTTTTATAAATGAAAAAGTGCAATTTTGTTCATTTATAAAAGAAGTCTTAGAGAGATTTAGACCTCAATTAGATGCTGCTGGTTGTATTTTTTCAGCTAGTTACTCTGAAGAAGTAATTGTTGAAGTAGATATTTATAGGACTGAGCAAGTTATTGTGAATTTACTAAGCAATGCCTTGAAATATGGGGCCGCTAAACCAATTAAAGTGAATATGATTTTAAAAGAGAATAAAGTACAGCTGCAGGTGATTGATCAAGGCCCTGGCATCCGAAAGGATGATGCAGAAAGAGTATTTGAGCGATTTGAAAGGGCAACTCCAATGAATGAGGTCACTGGTTTAGGACTGGGTCTTTATATTTCACGTAAAATCATGCAGCAAAATAATGGAGCTCTTTATTTACAAAGTACTTCAGACAAAGGCTCTACGTTCATTATCGAACTACCCTTTGAAAGATGATTGAGCATCATCCTTATGGTGATTTTTTTCCTAAAAATGCCAAATACATGATCGTGGGAAGTTTTCCTATCGGAAAATTAACTAATCCTTAAAGAAGAAGAGAGATCAAAGATCATGAAATTAATTTTTTTTTCGGGGGCGAGAAAAATCTGCTTTGGCCGTTGTTTGCCTCTGTTTTTGAAGTCCCTGTAAAGACCAAAAAAGACATTGTTTTACTTTTGTAGAAACAGGGAATTGCCATCGGGGATTTGATTCTCTCTTGCAAAAGAATTGATGGAAGTGCCTCAGACTCTCAATTGAGAAAGATCTCATGGAATCATGACCTTTTTAAAAAAATTAGGGCACATAAGATCCGGACAGTCTTTTTTACTTCACGCGCAGTAGAAAAGTGGTTTAAGCGTTTGTTTTCACTTTCGGATGACTAAAAAAAGATTAATCTCCTGTCTCCATCTGTCCAAACTTTACGTTCTTTATCTCAACAAAAAAGCTTTCTAGATTGGAGCTAAAAGTATCCTAATAAAAGTGCGCTGGAGTTTTTGCAAGAAAACTATAAAGCTGTTTTGGGAGAATTTAATTGGCGCGACGCGGTGCTATAATTTGCGTATTTGACTTTGACTTTGACCAAGAGTAGTAATTTCTCAATGATAAAACGTATATTAATCGTCGAAGATGACAATTCTATTCGAGAACTTTTAGTGGAGCTTCTGCAAAGCGAAGGCTATGAAGTTTCTGCTGCAGTTAATGGTCTTGAAGCATTGAAGTGTCTTGAAACTCAAAAAATTCCTGATCTTATTCTAATTGATCTTATGATGCCAATAATGGATGGCTACGCATTTAGAACTGAGCAATTAAAAAACGACGCTTGGTCTAAAATTCCTGTGGTAGTGATGTCCGCCGAAGCAAATGCTAAAGAAAAAATGAAAAATTTCGCAATTACGGCTTTCCTCAGTAAGCCAGTGGAACTGGATACCATTTTAAAAGCGGTAGAAAGTTTCTCATAAGTTAAACTTTTTGATTCGGTCTGCTTGCTCTATAATTGATCCATGTATTATTTATTCGGTATTTCCAACTGCGATACGGTAAAAAAAGCCCGCACTTATTTAGAGAAAAAATCTATTTCATTTCAATTTGTAGACTTTAAGAAAGCTGCGCCGACAGTGGAATTAATTCTACTATGGCAGAAGGCATTTGGTGACCTTGCGATTAATGCTAAAGGGCAAACTTATAAAAAGCATTCTGCAGAATTCGAGAAGTTGACCTTCCAAGAGAGAGTCCATTTCCTCATCAAATATCCTTCTATGATCAAGCGACCAATTCTTCAAAAAGAAAAAACTGTTTTATGTTTTGGCTTTGATGAAAAAGAATATTCAAAAATACTTGGAGTTTAAGTGAAAGACATAAAAGAATACCTTCAAGAGTATTCATATCTGAGAAGTATTCAAAGCCTTCTGCATTGGGACATGGAGACAATGATGCCCAGTGGGGCCATTGAGGATCGGGCAAAGCGACTGAGCTATATTCAAGGCAAGATGCATTCTCACATCACTAGCAAGAGATATGCTGATTTATTGAAAAAATTTGGTATGAAGAAAAAGCTCACTGCTCAAGAAAAGGTCCTTTATAAAGAATTAAAATGGGACTACCAACTAAATAAGGCTTTACCTTCAGCTCACGTGGAACAAGTGTCATTGGCCTCTACTCGCGCCACTCATGCCTGGGCTTCTGCAAAAAAAAGTAATGACTTGAAATCTTTTTTGCCACACCTTCAAACGCTAATTGATTTGAAAAGAACGGAAACAGGCTTCTTTAAAGAAAAGAAACCTTATGATGCTTTGATCAAGCTTCACGATAAAGAATATAATTCGGCGCAGATTACGAAACTTTTCTGCGAGCTTAAAAAAGGTTTGATCGAGCTGACAAAAGAAGTAAATGAAGAGGGGAGATTTGTAAAGGTGAAGGACCTTAAAGGTCCTTTTCCCATGGCAGATCAAAGAAAACTCAGCCTTTACGTAGCAAAATTATTTGGCCTTCCCGAAGCTAATTCCCGGCTCGATATTTCAAGCCATCCTTTTAGTATTAATATTTCACCTCTCGATCAAAGAATAACCACTCGCTATGATGAGGATCATCTTGATTCACTTTCTTCAACGATGCATGAAGTTGGCCATGCTCTTTATGAATTAAATCTACCAAGGGAATGGGAGGGGACTCCATTTCAAGAAGCTATTTCTTTATCTGTCCATGAATCTCAGTCTCGATTTTGGGAAAATGTTGTTGGCAGATCCTATGCTTTTAGTCAGTTTATTCATTCCGAAATGAAAAAAACATTTCCAAAGGCCATTAAAGGTAAAGACGCTGAAGAATTATTTCGTTACTTCAATAAATCAGTTCCTGGATTAATCAGAGTGGAGTCCAGTGAGCTTTATTATAATTTCCACATTATTATTCGTTATGAAATTGAAGAAATGATATTTAATCAAGGCCTTAATGCGAAAGATATTCCTGCTGTCTGGAAAGAAAAATATAAGGCGTATCTGGGGATAGTTCCTAAAAAAGATTCTGAAGGCATCCTTCAGGATTCTCATTGGGCAGGAGGTGCTTTTGGTTATTTTCCGACTTATACGTTAGGGAACTTAATATCAGGTTCCCTCTACATGAAACTTAAAAGAGTGCGTCCAGAATTTGAAAAGGACATCGCTAAGGGCGAGTTTAAGTTTATTCTGAAATTTTTAGTTGAAAATATCCATACCAAGGGCCGAAGCGTGACGTCAAAAGACCTGGTAGGAGAGTTAAACGTAAATGATTACCTTAGCTATTTAAAAGAAAAATTCAGAGGTTAGGAATGGATCAGATCTTTTTGGGCGTTATGGAACTTCAGGAAGCGAAGAACCATCAATTGAAACTAAAAGCTCAGGGCGTGGAACTAGAATTTAAAACTAATGGTAAAACCTGTACCACTGGATGCAAGGTCACGGTAGAAGTCTGGGCCTCTGCTAATCATGCTGAATTAATCAAGGCCCATTTTATGAGTGATTATCTAAAACATCTAAAAGGTCATGAACCAAACATTGAACATCTGGCTTCGGTTTTTGATCCTAGTGCCAGTGAAGTCATTTGCCAGGCCTGTGGTATGAAATTTAGTCCCCAGATGAATGAATGTCCAGATTGTGGACTGTGCTATGGCTAGTAATCTGATTTTCTCATGCGTTTTTTTTCAGAATCTTTTTTCTTAGTACTAAGTCTTTTTAAAACGGCACTTCTTTTTGGCTTTGTGGCATGACGGACTTTGGGAGGGAAACGCACTTCCTCGAGCATAACATTCAATTTATGAATACACTCATCAATATTGGCCTTCTGGCTGCGGTTTTTTTGCGCCACTATCTGTACAATTCCATTCTCATTAATAAGGTTTTTATAGCGAGTTTTAAATCGTTCCTTATGAGAAGGGGTGATGGCCTCAGTGAGCTCAACATTCCATTCTAAAGTGACTTTTGAATTGACCTTGTTGACGTTCTGTCCACCTGGTCCGGAGCTTCGGGAAAAGCTAAAATTGAATTCAGAAAAGGGTATGGTAATTGGTGTCATAAGAGTTATGATATTAACATGAAACAAGTGAAATGGTTTGTTTATATTATCCAGAGTGAAAAGGGCCATCTTTACACAGGCATTACCACGGATGTAGAACGCCGATTTAAGGAGCATTCTGATTCACCAAAAGGGGCAAAATATTTCAGAGGTAAGGTGCCGGTTGAAGTAGTCTTCACAAAGAATTTTAAAGACCGTTCCAGTGCTTCAAAGTTTGAGACTATCGTAAAAAAGATGACTCGTATTAATAAAATTAAAATGATTAAAGGTGAAATGATTGTTTAAATTCTTTTGCGCCCTTATTTGTAAATTTCAAGGATGGAAAGTTCGAATTGATCTTCCGGCCGATCTTCGTGCCTTCGTTCTCATTGGCGCTCCTCATACTGCTAATAATGATTTTTTTTTGGCCATGGCCCTAAATTATCATCTTCATCGCAATACTAAATTTGTGATTAAAAAAGAGTGGCTTCGTTTTCCACTTAATTTTTTTTTCAAGCCACTAGGTGCTGTTGGAGTTGATCGTAATGCTATCAAAAATTCTAAAAGCTTGAATAGCACTGATCTCATTGCTGATTTATTCAAAGGCAAAAGTGAATTTGTCTTGATGATTTCTCCTGAGGGCACACGCAAACCCAATTCTGTCTGGAAAACAGGTTTTTATTATATTGCCCAGAAGGCACAAGTGCCAATTGTCTTGGGTTATGCAGACTTTAAAACAAAAACTTTAGGTGCCTCACAGGTGATATTCCCCACGGATTTTGAACTAGATATGGCCGGGATTATGAATTTTTACAGTTCGATAAAAGGCAAAATACCTACTAATTTTGCTCTCGATGATCGCTTTCGCGCTAAATAACTGAAAAGACCAAAAAAAAAACCGACTTAAAGTCTGTAATCATTTCCCGTTAATTGTCATTGTCTATCGACGTGAGTAGATTGCCTGTCATGGAAAAGATTAATCCCGAAGAACTCCCTATCACGTCTTGGCTACCAACTACTGTTAAGGAAGCTAAGAAGCGTGGTTGGGATGAATTAGATGTGATCCTCATTACCGGTGATGCTTATGTTGATCATCCCGCTTTTGGAGCAGCGGTCATGGGACGAATTTTTGAATCACTCGGATTAAAAGTGGCGATCATTGCCCAGCCTAACTGGCAAGATGATTTAAGGGACTTCAAAAAGTTTGGGAAACCAAAAATGTTTTTCGGAGTGACCTCTGGGAATATGGATTCCATGGTGAATAAATATACCGCCGGAAAACGTAAGCGTTCTACAGATGCTTATACTCCAGGTGGTTCACCGGATTTCAGACCTGATTATGCCACAACGGTTTATTCTCAAATTCTTAAAAAAATCTATCCAGATTCCCCGGTTGTGATTGGTGGCATCGAGGCTTCTCTTCGCCGTGTGACTCATTATGATTTCTGGGAAGATCGCCTAATGCCCAACATACTCACTACGTCGGGAGCTGATCTTTTAATTTATGGAATGGGGGAGCAACCGATTCGTGATGTGGTTAAGTATCTTGGCCGTGGACAAGATTTTTCTGCTTTAAGAACCATTCCTCAAACAGCTTTTTTAATAGATGAAAAAGAAGAACTTCCTAAAAATAAACAATGGGAAACTTTTGAGTTAACTGATCATGAGACTTGTCTTGTGGATAAAAAAGCCTACTCAAAAAACTTCATGCACGTTGAAGTGGAGAGTAATAAGCAGTTCGCTAAGCGCCTTGTTCAAAAAGTAGAAGGCAAAACTCTTGTAATCAATCCGCCTTATCAGACCATGACTGAAAAAGAGATCGATTCATCTTTTGATCTGCCTTACACTCGATTGCCTCATCCAAAATATAAAGACCGCGGAGCTATTTCCGCTTTTGAGATGATTAAATTTTCTATCAACACTCACCGCGGTTGTTTTGGCGGATGCAGTTTTTGCACGATTTCGGCCCATCAGGGTAAAATGATTGCCTCTAGATCCAAGAAAAGCATCATGAAAGAGCTTGATCACGTCGTGAGAATGCCGGATTACAAAGGTTACATTTCTGATATCGGTGGCCCTTCGGCGAATATGTATCAGATGAAAGGTATTGATCAGGAGACTTGTAATCGTTGTGCGGCTCCGTCATGCGTCTTCCCACAAGTTTGTAAAAATCTTGATACCAATCCACAGAAGATGACTGAACTCTATAAAGAGATGAGTGCTCATCCAAAGGTGAAAAAAGCTTTTGTGAGCTCAGGTCTCAGATATGATTTGATGTTTGATCCTCGCTCCACTCACCCAAAAGAAGATGAAAGATATGTTGAGCAGTTAATCACTCACCATGTTTCTGGTCGCTTGAAAGTGGCTCCAGAGCACACTGAAGATGAAGTTTTAAAAGTAATGAGAAAGCCTAGCTTTGATTATTTTTATAAATTTAAAACGAAGTTTGAAGAAGTTTCGAGGAAGAAAGGGATTAAACAAGAAATTATTCCGTATTTTATTTCTTCTCACCCAGGGTGTACACCCGAAGATATGGCAAAGCTTGCGGCTAAGACCAAAGCATTGGGCTATAAGCTCGAGCAGATTCAGGATTTCACCCCAACACCAATGACTGTGGCCACTGAGATTTATTACTCTGGTTATCATCCATACACTCTTAAGAAAGTGGATACGGCCATAACTCTGGATGATAAAACTAAGCAGCGAACCTTTTTCTTTTGGTACAAGCCTGAGAATAGAATCTTCATTAAAAACTTCCTCTCGAAAGTGAAAATGTTCGATACCATGAAAGAACTCTTCGGCTAATCTGTCACATTTAGTACTCTTTAAAGCTAAGTATTTGAATTATAGAGCTCAGTGTTAGGAGATTAAACATCGCCTAAGCCATCGAAATTTTGTAAGATAACTTCCATGACAACACTACTGACTCTGCAAAACCTGAGCTTGCATTATCCGCATAAGGTTATTTTTCAAGACGTGACTTTTACCCTCAATCAAGGCGACAAGATTGGAGTCCTTGGTTTGAATGGCCATGGCAAATCCTCACTCTTTAAAACCATCGCTGGTTTAGTCACTCCGGATAAAACTGTTCCGCCTTTTATATACGATAAGAATAAAGATTTTAGTTATTTCTATGTTCCTCAAGAACTCTCAAATCTTTCGGATTGGAGTATTGAAGATTATTTTTTTGAATTCCACCCAGAGATGAAAGTGTTAAAACTGCGACTCAATAAAATAAATGAAATGTTAGGCACGGGTGAGGGGAATTTTGATAAACTCATCAACGAGCAAAGTCACTTGTATGAAGAACTTCTTAAGTTGGGTGAAGATAAAATTCACGCTCAATACATTAGTTATTTGAAATTTTTCGGTATGGAAAATCTTGATCGCAGTATGAGTTCCCTTTCTGGTGGTGAGCAGAGGAAAGTCGCCTTGAGTCTTGGGTTATCCGCTCCGCAGGAGCTGATTCTCTGGGATGAGCCAACCAACCATCTTGATCTTGAAACGATTCAGGATTTTGAAGAAGAGCTTCAGAGCTCTCGCAAAACCTTCATGCTTATTTCCCACGATAGAAGTTTATTGACTAACGTGGTGGACAGAATCATTCACATTCAAAGAGGCAAGCTCAGAAGCTTCAGTGGAACTTATGGCGCTTACTTAGAATTCTTGCAGGCCGATCAACTTCGTCGTGAAAAAGAACTGGATAAATTATCCAATTACAATCGCCGCGAAACTGCCTGGATTCAGCGCGGGGCCAAGGCCCGTCGAACTAAAAGTAAAAAACGTATTGAAGATTATGCCACCCTCAATAAGGCCATTCAGGATCTTAAGTCTCAAGCCCACAAATCAGTGAGTCTGGATTTAAAATCATCTGGCCGAAAATCAAAAGTTTTAATTTCAGCCGAAGATCTCACACTTAAATTTGGTGAGAGAACTTTATTTGATAAGCTTAATTTCTCAATCTCTAAAGGCGATAAGATTGCCCTTATGGGACGAAATGGAGCAGGGAAGAGTTCGCTGCTTAAAATACTTTTGGGTGAATTGGCGCAAACTTCTGGCAACGTGAAAAAACTTGAGTCACTAGATGTGGGTTACTTCTCTCAAAAACGTGAAGCACTTAAAGATAATGAAACGCCTTGGTCCATGATTGGTGAGGGGATTGATTTTGTTATTTCAAATACCGGTGAAAAACGTCACGTGGCCAGTTATTTAGAAAATTTCTTATTTAGTTCCGATGAAATCAAGCGTCCAATTCATACTTTCTCAGGTGGTGAGAAGAACCGCTTGCAGCTTGCCCAGTTTATGAAGCACGCTCGGGACATCTGGATCTTCGATGAACCTACCAACGATCTAGATCTTGAGACCATCGGTATTCTGGAAGATGAACTTCGTAACTATGAAGGTGCTCTTATTATCGTGGGTCACGATAGATCATTCATTGATAACGTCACGGATAAATGTTGGGTTCTGCATGAGGGTCAGCTCGAGAACTTTGAAGCTGGATTCTCTCAAGCTGAAATGTTCCTTGAGGCCATTCATCTGGAAGAGCAGATGAAGAAAAGAAGTGGTCCCATTGAAGTAAAAAAAGAAGCTCCCAAAGATAAAATGACCAATAAAGAGCGAAATCGTTACAACGATCTTCAAAAAGAAATTGAAAGCCTTGAAAATAAAATGCTTGATATCAAAGAAGAAATGAAATCGGCTCCAGTAGCTGCCTTAGTTGAAATGCAAAAAAAATTAGATGCTTCAGAATCGAAGATGGAAAAATTATTTACTGAATGGGCCGAATTAGAGGCCAAATTATAAAGTGAGGATTTATGGAACCAACGTTTAATCGTGATGTGTATCAAAGCCCTACGAAAAGTCTTGCCGTCGGTCAGTACATGGCCAAAGTGTATATGTGGATGACTATCGGGATTCTTCTCACAGGCATGATCGCCATGGGGATCGCTTCAGATCAGGAACTGATTTACACCATCGTTTCAAATAAAATTTTATTTTATGGTTTAATGATTGCTGAGTTCGGTCTTGTGATCTGGTTATCGGCCGGAATTAATAAAATGAATGCGGCCATGGCCACCAGTATGTTTCTTCTTTATGCCGGACTTAATGGTGTCACACTTTCTGTTTTCTCATTAATTTATACTAACGAAAGTATTGCGAGTGCCTTTTTCACTACGGCCGCTGGCTTTGCTGGCCTTAGCCTATTTGGATTTGTGACTAAGCGTGATCTAGGACCGGTTGGAAACTTCTGTTCTATGGGTCTTTGGGGACTGGTTGGGTTCTCAATTCTTAGTATTTTCTTTCCAAGTATGATGGGTTCAATGGGCAGCCAGATCTATGGTTTGGTGGGAATCATTGTTTTCGCAGGGCTCACCGCCTACGATACTCAGGTTATAAAAAGCATGGCACCCCATGGAAGAGATAGTGAGGCTCACCAGAAAGGGGCGATTATGGGTGCTTTGAAGCTGTATCTTGATTTTATTAACCTATTTTTGTTCATTTTAAGAATGTCAGGTGACCGTAGAAAGTAATTCATCTCAAAGGCCTGGTTTCTAATAGGACCAGGCCTTCATTGCTGACTAGGTTATTTTTGCCCGGATTCTGCCCCCACTGAATAAACTTTAAAATAGAAGCATGAGAAACCTGATTCTTTTCAGTTTCATTGCTTGTATCTTTCTTCACTTCTACACCCAAGGGCAAAAGGTGGAGTATGATGAATTGTCCATTAAGCAAAGTTCAATCAAAAAAATTGAACCTAAAAAAACACCTCTGCATACTTTTAAAAAATTTCACGAACCGGCCTATCGAGCTCCTGTAAAGATTGAGGTGAAAGAAGAGTTCATTGCAAGTATTGATTCTGATGACATTGATGATGAGGACGATCTATCACAACTTCCTTGGGATGATATTGAGGAAGGATGGAAAACTCATTTGAAAGAATACCTCTCAAGTATTGATCCAGAAAAGGCCGACGAAATCTTTGCCACCTATATGGAAGAAAAGAAAAAATATGTTGAGCGCGTAGATTTTTCAGATGCTGAAGATGGTGTTTCCCAAGACCTATCTACAGAGGAGGAGGATGACAGAGAAGGAGAACTTGAGCGCATGCACGTAGAGAATCTTAAAGGCATATTTGGCGATAATTATTCAACCATAGAAGTTCTTCATAAAGATTATGTTGAATCAGTTCAATATCTTAATCGTTCATCGGTAAAATTCAGTATTTCTCTTTAAATCTCGCGTCATTTCTGCTAAGTTAGGTCAAAAATTCAAGGATATTTATGCTAGCCGTTAACGACCTACGATTGCAGTTTGGTGGAAGAACATTATTTGATGATGTGAACCTTAAATTCACTCCGGGAAATTGCTACGGCATTATTGGTGCTAACGGGGCAGGAAAATCAACCTTTCTTCGTATTTTAAGTGGTGAAATCTCTCCTACTGCTGGAAGAGTGGACATTACTCCAGGTGAGCGTTTGGCCGTCTTAAAGCAAAATCATTTTGCCTATGAAGAGGAAGAAGTTCTCACCACCGTGATTCTCGGACATGGCCGCTTAGTGGAAATTATGAAAGAGAAGGATCGCCTTTATGCTAAGGAAGATTTTTCAGATGCCGACGGTGAGCGTACTGCCGAGCTTGAGTCCTTGTTTGCAGAGATGAATGGCTGGGAAGCCGAGGCCAATGCAGCTTCACTTTTAGCAGGGCTAGGAATTAAAGAAGATTTTCACACCAAGAAAATGAAAGAACTCACGGGTGGCGAGAAAGTTAAAGTCCTTCTGGCCCAAGCCTTGTTTGGTAAACCGGAAATTCTTCTTCTGGATGAACCTACCAATGATCTGGATCTGAAGGCGATTCAATGGCTTGAAAATTTCATCATGGATCAGCAGGATACAACAGTTTTGGTTGTTTCCCACGATCGACATTTTTTAAATAAAGTCTGCACCCACATTTGTGATATCGATTTCACGAAAATTAAATTGTACGTGGGTAACTATGACTTTTGGTACAAGTCATCTCAACTGGCCCAGAGGTTGATGTCTGATCAAAATAAAAAAACTGAAGAGAAGATGAAAGATCTCAAAGAATTCATTCAACGCTTTTCCGCCAATGCTTCTAAATCTTCTCAGGCCACATCGAGAAAAAAAATGCTCGACAAGCTCACCCTTGAAGACATTCAGCCATCCACTCGAAAGTACCCGTATGTGGGTTTTAAGGCCGATCGTGAGGCTGGAGATAACTTAGTCCGTGTAGAAGGACTGACAGTGAGTCTTGAAGGAAAAAAAATTATTAATAATGTCTCTTTTTCAGTTAAGAAGGGTCAGAAAGTTGTTTTCCTGGCCAAATCAGAAGTCGTCACAAATGCACTATTTAAAGTTTTAATGGGTGAAATGGAACCAGATAGCGGGAAGTATGAGTGGGGAATTACCACCAGTAGAGCTTACCTACCGAACGACAACTCAAGCTTCTTCAAAGATGCTTCGCTGGATTTAATTAATTGGCTAAGACAATATTCTAAAGATCAGACTGAAACTTTCTTGCGTGGATTTTTAGGACGCATGCTTTTCTCAGGAGAGGAAGCTCTTAAGAAATGTAACGTTCTTTCAGGAGGCGAAAAAGTCCGTTGTATGCTTTCAAAAATGATGCTCTCCGGTTCTAATGTGTTGATCATGGATAATCCGACCAACCATCTTGATCTTGAAACCATTACCGCGGTAAACGAAGGCCTTATAGACTTTAAGGGTACATTATTATTCACATCCCATGACCATGAGTTTATACAAACCATTGCCAATAGAGTCATCTCCATAGAAGAGAGGGGAGTACGTGACGAAGAATGCACTTACGACCAATTTCTAGGACTTGAATAGCTTCTGTTCTCGCCAGGTCATATTGTCGTGGTGAGATATCAACATCTTAATTCGTTCTTGTTACAATCGTTATTGCAGCTAGATCCGAGGAATTGGAGGTCTTATGCATCTAGTTTTTCTTCTCTTTCTAGGTTCTTTTAGTTTTGCCAAATTTGATTGGCAAGGGCATCGTGGAGCTCGCGGTCTTTATCCCGAGAACACCATCAATGCCATGAAAGAGGCGCTAAAATATCCCATCTCTACGTTGGAAATGGACGTCGTTATTTCAAAAGATGATAAAGTAGTAGTTAGTCATGAGCCTTGGATGAACGAAGAGATTTGCCAAGATCCATTAGGCAGGAGAATCAAAGGCAAAAAGGTAAATCTTTATAAATTAAGTTTCCTTGAAATTCAGCAATACGATTGCGGTAGTAAAGTTCATCCAAGATTTCCTCATCAAAAAAAGATTAAGCAAACTAAGCCTCTTTTATCAAGCTTGATTATTGAGCTGGAAAAAGAGTTAAGCTCCAGAGGCTTATCTGTAAAATATAATATTGAAATTAAATCCAATCCCGAAAATGAGAAAGCTGGTTTTCAGCCCAAGTATGAAGACTTTAGTGACAAAGTCGCCACATTAGTCCTTTCCCTTTTGCCGGCCGATCGCTTTATGCTTCAAAGTTTTGATTGGCGAGTTCTAATATATCTTCACAAAAATTACCCACAGATTCCACTTGTTGCCTTACGAGATGTTCCTTATAAAGCTGAAAACGTTCTGAGGGAATTGACTTTTTCTCCTTACGTTTTTTCACCAAACTATAAACTCCTGTCTTCATCTGATATTGATTTTTTTCATCAACGAAAAATAAAAGTTATCCCCTGGACTCTGAATTCACCTGGAGAAATGAAAAGAATAAAAGATCTTGGAGTCGATGGAATCATTACAGATTATCCAAACATGATTTTAAATCTGCCAACTTCTCATGGAGGAGAAATGCTGCCTGATTGCCCAAAGAATGAAAATCGATTCGAAAATAAATGCATTAAGATACCTTCTCACTCAGTGGCATCGCCAAATATTCCTGGTTGGGTTTGTAAGAGAGGTTACATTCAAAAACGTTTAACTTGTAAAAAAGTGAAGCTACCCAGTCATGCTGAATTTAGCGAAGATGGTAAAACGTGGATTTGCCAAGAAGGCTTTGAGCGCTACCGCAGTCGATGTCATAAAAAGTCTCATTAAATTTCAATGATTTAAACTGAGCTCATCTTTTGTAAATTGTTCAGCTTCTCTTGAGGTCATGCCCTGAAGAAGGTTATAACCCATGGCAATTAATTGCCACCAAGGGTTTTCGGATGAAAAAGCTAATCGTGATTGCTTCTGCCTTTTTGGTCTCAGCTGCTCATGCTGAGAAATGGAACAAATCTAATAATCCAAGTTACTTCAATATAATAGCTCAAGGGCAATTGAAATTTGATCTGCGAGAGCTACCACTCTCGGCGCGCTTGAAAGATGACAGGTTCGGATGGTCCGAAACTTTCTGGCCTTCAAATCTTGGAGGAATTGCCTATCGTTGGAATTCTTTGGATCCACGGCCTTTCGAATATAAATTGAAGAAGAAAGAAGAGTTAAAGAAAATGACTCAAGCTGAGCTCTCGGAACTTTCACCTGCTGAGCTTTATGATATTTCCCAGGGTGATTATAAATATTCCCTTACAAAAAAAGTACTTCGCACCTATTCGTCCAAAGATTTATGGTGGGAAGGAATTTGTCATGGATGGTCCCTGGCAGCTTCAAATTATCCTGAGCCAGATAAAATAGTGGTAACAAATAAAGATGGTATCAAAGTTCCATTTGGAGCATCTGATGTGAAAGGTCTCCTCTCAATGCATGATGCCTATAATTCCAAAGGAGCATATGCTCGGGTTGGTGATCGCTGTGCTATTTCTGGTAAAGTTCCCGGAGAAGCTTTTGTTGAAGATGGAAATGTTCCCATGCCTTCAGCGGCCGATGCTCAAAGACCTGAATGTTCAGATGTGAACGCAGGAACATTTCATGTGGTCTTATCGAATATGATTGGTGTGTATTCGAAAGGTTTTGTGGCCGATGTTGATCGCTTTAATGATGTATGGAATCAGCCAATAGTTGGATATGAATCGACTATGCACGAAGAAACTTCAGTGACTTCGGCAGAAATTAAAGCAGGCATTGCTAAAAAAATCAGAGTTATAACTCACATGACTTATGGTGATGAATTGGAATTCTATAGCCCTGAGGCTGCGGCCGAAGGGATTATGGGCTTTGTATCGAAAGAACCAGTCACTGGAACCCCCATGCAAACTGAATTTACCCGCGTCTATGAGTACCTATTGGAGTTAGATTCTTTGGACAATATTGTAGGTGGTAGCTGGATCTCAGAAGCTCGTCCTGATATGCTATGGATGAAGTTAAAGGATGAGAAGTTTATTAATGGCCGCTTCCCACTGGCGGGGCTGAATGAAATTTATAAACCAATAACCCGGTAGGATGAACGATTTAAAACACTGCTTTAAGTTTTACTTCGCCTAAGGCTCCTTCAATTGATTTTAGTAAAGCATCTTGATTGATCATGTCTTTACCTAATGAAAATTCTTTTGGAGATAAACTTTTTTTTATTTTGACGCCAACTTTATTTATTTTATTGACCACACCTTCTGTATCCAGTTTTCGGACTAAAAATTCATAATCCATAACGAGATTTTCGTCTTTTATTGAAAAAGTCAGATTGAGACTTTCAAGGTTGGCCATGTCTCTTGAAGTGGGAGGAATGAGTTTATATTCAACTCCGTCCTTAACACATTTGTATTCTTTGAGTTTAAAGCGTTGAAAGGTATCGAGAAGACTCACCACTTTTGCAAATAGGACTCTGGGTTCTACCTTCAACATTAAATGATTTTCGGAATAATTCTTTCCATAGGTTAAAAAGTAGCTGGCCTTCTTGTCCGTAACTCCAGAGTTAGGAGGAAGCTGAAGAGAAAAAGGTAATTGTTTTTCTTCACCAGACTTGAGTTCGAGATCTTTAAAAACTTCCTCACTATCAAACTTCATGGCGCCATCCGTGCGTGCATGTACCTTTTTGATATCTGCAAAGGCCAATCCCACGCCAGAATTATTTAAATCTAAATTTTCTGCGCCATGGTTTCTGACTCTCAGAATACCCTTAACCAAATCACCCTGAGTCCATGATTCTTTTTCGGTTTCAATGTTCCATTCTAAGGGCTTGCTGAAAAATGTACCTTTCATAATGATGGCTTTTTTGGATGATATTATTTAGGAAGATCGCATGTTGATAGATTCAAATCAATTTTGAAGTCTGGAGTCAAACAAGTATAAACATTGAAAGTTTGTTGTCCATAACGAATACCTTGTTGAGAATGAATGTTACCATTAGCACTGACTTCACAAGGATTGTTGAGAGTACATTCTTCACCATTTTCATTTGAAGTATTGTTGATCCCAATTACTCTTTTCTCACCTGTTGCAATAATGGGAGAACCGGAAGTTCCACCAATTGTGTCACAACCAGCTGTGTAACGAACTGAATCTAACCATGTCCATTGGCCTTCTTTAATTTTGAACACAAAGTTTTCAATTTCACATGAATAACCACGGTCCCAGTAGCCAGAGATAATTTCAATTGGTTGACCAATAGTTGGACGGAAAGTATCCAAAATAAATGGATGTACCGATGTAGTGTTTATAATTTCTAAATAAGTCTGGGCAAGTTCATAAAAAGCAAGATCAGTGTTAGTCATGGTTGCAAAGAGAATCTTAGTTGCTTTAATTGGAAAGAGTTTCATTTTCTTGTCAAAAATTTTCATCTCGCGAGAGTTTGCTTTATCAACCCAAACTTCTCCCGGATTTAAATAGCCGCCTGGCTTTTGAATGCAGTGGCCATTAGTCATGACGATTGCTTTAGCTGTGAATGGCATGCCATGGAATATAACCAGTGAACCTGAACAGTTGGAAAGTTTAACGATTCCTTCGAAATCATAACCTTCAGCCTCTAGCTGGTTTCTTGCTTTAAAATTTTCGATCTTTAATGCATCGAAAGGGGCCACAGGAAGGGCAAAAGCAGAAGTAGAAAGCAAGGCCAGGGCCAAAATGAATAATTTCATCAAATCCTCCAATTAGAATTGCAGGATTTTTTAACAGTGTAAGAACGCATTGTCCTTACACTGTAAGACTTTGTTGGTTTTTACGTTCTTGTGGTCGATTCTTCGTAGAAATGATCTTAGAGCTCTGCACCGGCCGGTTCAAATAAAGGCGGGAAATCACCAAGGGATTTTGACTCTTCTAACAATTCGATTAAATTTTGATCCAGGATTTTATAGAGATCATCAAATTTATTGAGCACGTAGTATAAGGGTTGAGGAATGTCTATGCGGTAGGGAGTTCTGAGTGCCGTCAGTGGATCAAAAGGCAGCCTCTTAGGGATTGGGCTCTCAACTGAATAAACTGTTTCATGAATCGAAGAAAGCATCCCACCACCGTAGGCGCGGATGCCATTTTTAGTATTTAATAAGCCGAACTCGATGGTGAACCAGAATATTCGAAACAGTCGACTACGATCTTTGGGATTTATACTTAATGCTAGTTTGCCGAAATCTTCCATAAAATTTGCATAATCTTTAAACGTCAACAGCGGTACATGCCCATAAAATTCATGAAAAATATCTGGTTCCTGAATGTAATCCAACTCCTCTGGTATTCGAATGAAGCTGGCGGCCGGAAATTTCTTGTTAGCAAGTAGAGTAAAGAAGTCTTTGGCAGGAATGAGGGCCGGTACTACCTCAACTTCCCAGCCAGTAAAATCTTTAAGCCTGGCATTGATCACTGTATGTTGAGGAACTTTATTGCTGGAGAATTTGATTCTTTCCAGACCTTCCAAAAACTCATCACAGGCCCTAGTTTGAACAATTTGTGTCTGACGATCAATCAGGGTGTTCCATGTTTGATTTTCATTGGGAGTCCAGTCAATCAGACCTTCAGCATTTGGTTGTTTTGATATGTACTTAGTCATGGCATCCTCCCCCTAATTATAGCTTAAGAAAAATTTTCGATCTCCTTTAATTTTAAAAAATTCTTTGCTAACTTGCCCGCACATGAAAATTAAGCAAAGTGATTCTATTGAGTTTTCATCGGACCAGACTTACGAAGAGGCCAGAAACCATTCAGAAAAGCTTGATAAGTATTTAGAATTCAGAGTAGCAGGCATTGAAAATGAATTATTACAACGTGCTCAAATGAAGTATCCTTTGGGTACGCATAAAACCTGGGGCCCAGCAATTCATCAGGGATAACAGACATGGGTGGGGCTCTCTCACACCAGGCGAGTTAGTGATAGATTTAGGCGCCGGTTATGGTCGACTGGGGTTGGTGCTAAAATGGTTTTATCCCGAAATTAAATTTTGTGGATTTGAATTGGTGAATGAAAGAGTTAATGAAGGCAATAGAATTTATGCTTTAAATGACTGCCTTAATGCCCAACTCATACAGAAAAATCTCACGAGTGAGGATTTTGTTTTGCCAGAAGCAGATGTTTATTTGATTTATGACTATGATGAGATTTCGCATATTCGAAAAACGTTGCAGCAAATTGAAAAGATCGCAGACCATAAACGATTAAAAGTAATTGGCAGAGGGCAAGGCACTAGAAGTCTAATCGAAAATGAACACCCTTGGCTTTCCCAGGTCTATCCAGTCATTTAGCATGAAAATTTTTTCGATTTACTCCATGTCGTCAGACTAGTCTTTGGGCACATCATTTTCAAGATGGGCCTGCAGCTCTCCGGTGATTTTTAATTTTCTCTCACGGGGAGATAAATTTTCAAATTTCTTTTTATAATCCTTTATGTCCAGGTAAAAGAAATTCATTTTTATCTTTTTAAAGAGTCTTGGGACATGTTGACCAGGGGATTGAACTTGGTGAAGTCCACCACTGAGGCAAAGTATCATTGCTCCGTCGTCGATACTTTCTAAAATATCTGCGACTCCACCTTGCACATTCATAGGCTTTCCGAATTTATCAAGACCGTTGGGACGCTTCATACGACCTTCCGGGGCTATCATGATTAATGAATTGGGTTGAATAGATTTGAGATAATTACTCCATGAATGGTCGCGCTTTCTTGTGACCGAGGAGATATTTGGCAACATGAGTTTCCAGAATTTTCCAACAATTGGGCGATTTAATGTGATATCGGCTCCCGGCACATTGGCCCTTCCCACCATATCCCAAAGGAAAGAAAAACTTAAAATTTGTAAAAAGAGTGGTTCATAAAGAGAAGTATGATTGAGAAAGATCATCAATTTGGCCCTATTCCAAGGATGTTCTGGGCTTTTATTCAGCCATTTAATCTCACAGCGGTAAAAGAGGTGGGAAAAAATTTTGACTGAAGCAAGACAAATAAAACCGATTATTTTTTTCATTTTTGGCACTCAGCTACTGTAAAACCATACAGGACGATTTAACTCCATCAGATCTGTTCGTCTTGGCTAAATGCTAGCTTGTTTGAGGAGTTAGGGCTAGAGTTTTTCTATGAAACAATCATCTCGTTCTCTTATCCTTGGACTTCTGGCCATTGTTTGTTGGGGCAGTTTAGCTGCACTATTTAATCTCATCATTCATCTGCCACCTTTTTATGTTTTAGGCTTTTCTTTTATTCTTGGCTCTCTACCTGCTTGGTTTAGACCGAAGGAATTGTTTCCATCCCTAAAAATAAGTTCATGGGGAATTGGCGGATATTTTGGTTATCATTTTTTTCTTTTTTATTCCTTCCGTTATGCTCCGGCAATTGAGGCTAATCTCATTAACTATCTCTGGCCCATGATTCTCGTTCTTTTAACGCCAGTTTTTTTTACATCTATCAGGCTGAAATTTTATCACTTCATCGGTGCAGGCTTGGCGGCTGTGGGAAGTGCTATTTTAGTCTGGAGCAAAGGGGCGGATTTGAAATGGGAGAATATTTCAGGTTATTTACTGGCCCTGGGAGCTGCTCTTTGCTGGCCAATCTATACCATAGGTAAAAAAAAGATGAAGGCTACATCTGTTTGGTCTATCGGTGGTTTTTGTCTTGGTGCCGGAATATTATGTTTTACGACACATTTTCTCATTGAACCTCACGTCGTCCTTCAGTGGCATGATGCCAGAATATTAATTCTCATGGGGCTTGGACCTTTTGGACTTTCTTTTTATGCCTGGGATCTGGCCATTTCTAAAGGAGATACTCGCGTGATTGGGGCCCTGTCTTATCTGACGCCTGTCCTGTCAACCCTTGGTTTAATCTTGTTTGCTGGTCAATCACTGACTTTTTTTACCACCATCTCCATGATTTTAATCATTGGGGGAGCTAGTTCAGGACTTCTTGATTTTCTTCCTTCAAAGGATTTGGTAAAATAATGCCTGGAGAGACTATGGAAACTTGCACTATTGATAACAGAGACACGGGAGTGTTTCTGGCCAATGAGAGAAAAACCAAATGGGTAACAATTATTACCCTGATTACTATGATCGCCGAGATTGTAGTGGGTTATTGGTCTGGATCTATGGCCTTATTAGCTGATGGTTGGCATATGGCATCTCACACATTAGCTTTGGGATTATCTCTGGTGGTTTATTATCTTTATCGTCATCCACGTTTTAAATCTTCTTTCACTTTTGGCGGCGGAAAAATTCTTTCCCTTGGGGGCTACACCAGTTCATTGATGCTCATTCTCATCGCGGTTTCAATGATCGTAGAATCCATTTCTCGATTTTATGAATCTCATGCCATTCATTATGAACAAGCAATTTTGGTGGCCACTATTGGTTTAGTCGTTAATCTTATTTGTGCATTTATCATGCACAAAGATGAAATTCCAGGCATGGAACTGGATCACCAATGTAATCATGATCATGGAGCCCCTAAAAATAAATTAAGTCCACTCACTCACAAACCTCATCAACATTCTCATTCTCATTCTCATTCTCATGGACATGATCACACTCATGAAAGTGCATACATGCATATTGTGACTGATGCATTAACCTCGGTTTTTGCAATTGTTGCCTTATTACTCGGCCAGTGGCAGGGATGGAGTTGGTTGGATCCCTTGGTGGGTGTGATTGGTGGTGTGGTCGTATTTAAATGGTCTATAAGTCTCATTCACTCGAGTGGAATGGATTTACTGGATGCACATGATGTGACGATTGATCGTGAAAGTTTAGTGAAACGAATTGAAGAGGATGGCTCCAAAGTCTTAGATATTCATTTATGGAGACTGGCCCCAGGTCAAATCGGATGTGAACTAATTATCCGAAGAAATAAAGAACAACATTCTGCTGATTATCGTGACATCATCTCTAAAGAATTTATAATTCAACACTTGATTATTGAAGTTGTATGACAACTCCATGGACTCCCCAAGAGCGAAGATTCCTAAGATCTCTTAATACTCAGAAACTGCCCTAAATTATTGGTGCTGGGATCTCAAATTCCCCTTTGAATTCTGTGACTTAGTTAAGTTGAAAATCGCTAGCCCTAAAAAATCTCTCATAAAATGTTAAGAACCTTGTTTTATCGCTCTTAAGAAAAGTTTGATTCCAT
>CAMASK010000043.1 GCA_945860895.1 Bacteriovorax stolpii | reverse complement strand
ATTGGTGAAAAAATAGTTCGATTTCCTCTCGTAATTAAAGCTAGTTTAAAAATCAAAAGTGAAGGTTTGGTTCCAGTCTTCGTGATTCACCTTGATGAAATTGATACATCTGATGAAACCTTACTAGATGGAGTCCCAACTCAGAATGTTGTAAGCAACATTCAAAAGATGCGTCTCAAGAAAAAAGTTCTCGCTGCGATCAGAGCTAAAACTACCGGACTTTCTAATAAAGATGTTCTTGAATTAAAATATCCTGAACTTAGTGGACTTGGTTTAGAACAGGTAGATTTCGTTTCAGATGGTGAAGGACGTATGAATGCTTTAATGCTACTTAAAGAAAAATAGGACGAGTATTAAGTCTGGTCCATTTTTATTAATTTAATTCAGAATATTCAAGAGGGTTTTTTGAAAAAGTTTTCGCAGATGAGATCATTTCCCTTAGGCTAATGCCCGCGACGTAGTTTCCAAAAATTGCCAGATTGGTTTCTTTCATCAAGAGTTGATGAAGTTTTTTTACGGCCAGGTATAACTGCAAATCGTAAACTGGCAGAGCTTTTTCCCAATTAGTTGTTTCAATTAACTGAACATCAACTTTAGAAAAATCGGGACTTAATCCTTGAATATCTTTTAGGATTTCATTGGCATCTAAATTCTTTGGGCTGATAAAAGTGTAAGAATTAATATTTTCGTTATTCGCGGGGAATATCGCTTTATTATTAATTACCCCGATGGAATGAAAATTATTTTCAAGTGGTATTAAAACCCCAAAGGCTTTGTTTAGACTTTTAATTTCTCTTTTTGTAAACACAGTGGTTGAGCTAAGTGAATTGTATTTAATTCGGGCAAGCTCTGAACTTATTTCTGGACGAGCGTCTTTTAAAAGTTCGGCAGCACTAATGGCATCAGTGCAAATAATGGTATTGCCCTTAAGACGAAAGTGTTCTTTACTGTTAAGTTTAATGTCGTGACGAAGAACTTCCGCCAGTCGATTGATAAGAGTTTGCATTCCTCCATCAAAACTAACTGATCCTGAAATATCGAGTTTCGGCTCGGATTTTTTTTCTTTGATCATCATCTTTATAAATGACCAATAAGAATCGAATTGAGCTTTCTTTCCTACTTGCGGAAAAAGAGACTTAAAGTGTAGTTGACTAGCTGGTGTTGCATAGAGACCACCAAGTGCAGGTGAAAGGTAGTGCTGGATCTTTTCTTCACCCAAAAGTGAATTAAAAAACTCCGCAACACTCAGTCCATCGGAAATCAATGGTGGCTTTTTATAAATATTTGAAATAATTTTTGAAAAAAGACTTAATTGGAAAGGCTGTTTAGGCTTACCGTTGATCATGAGCAAACGTCGCAATTTTTTGGTAGCTGGCATTGGTTCGAGCTGTAATTCACGAAGCAGCTCAAGTCCATCCTTGTTCAAATAGAGAGCATTCGCTCCTTTCTCGGCCAAGCCCTGGCCTGTTTTTTTCGTTTGAATCTTTCCACCGACACGATTTGATTTCTCATGAATCGTTATGCGATAACCCTGATCTTTAAGGTAATAGCCAAGAATTAGTCCTGAAAACCCAGCCCCCCAAATTGTAATATGATGATCTTGCGGATTGATTTTTCCAATAATTCTTTTAATCATGATTAGTTATTTTTTAAATATTCCTGGAGTTCACCGTTCTTATACATTTCAGTGATCACATCGTTGCCGCCGATCAATTGACCTTTAACGTATAATTGAGGGTAAGTGGGCCAGTTAGAATACTCTTTTAAACCCAGACGAATATCCTGATCATTTAGAATATTGAAAGTTTTAAAACCAACTCCCAGGTTTTTAAGAATAGCTACCGAATTTGCTGAGAATCCACACATTGGACCATCAGCATTTCCCTTCATGAAAAGCACAATTTTTGAACTGTTAAGAAGAGTTTCAATCTGAGATTTAAGATCTAGATTCTTATCAGCAGTTAATTCTGAGATCTCATTATTCAAGATATTAAACGAAGACATATTTTTATCCTTTGGATTGTGCGTACTTGGTCTTGGTGAAAGTTTCAAGTTTGACCGCATGAATTTGTGTTTTTAATGATTCTTTTAAAAGGTTCATAAGCATTTGATGTTGTTGAAAAATCAATTTACCTTCAAAGGCATCAGAGACGACAGTGATGGCCAGATGATCTTTAGTTCCAGTCATGTCCTCAACAAAAACTTCTGCATCCGGAATGCCGGCTTTAATTAAATTTTCAACAAATTGAAATTCAGACATTTTATAAATCCTTTGGAGCCACTGCCCAAAAACTTGTGATGAAAGTTAGTATTCGCATCGCCAAGGTTGTCCAGCCAAGTTTTTTATGATGAGGACGGACACTGTTATTGCCACTCAGTAGTTTGCGTCCTGAACGAATCATGAAGCCGTAGAGAACAACAGTACTCACTGCGATTGCTACATGGATATTCAAAGCTAATTCATTTGTGACAACTTTTGAAGCCTTGAGGATAGCGGACCGACTAAGTTCAATTTGGAGAATAAGAATCACATCCCATATCATCGCCACACTCATGATTTTTACATGTAGTTTACGATTGCGCCGAACAATGATCCCTGCAATCATGAGCAGAACTATGCAGAGTGATTGACTTTGCATCAACCTTGTTTCCATCTGTCCTCTTTGAAAAAATTGAATTAATGCAAGCTAGCATAATTGACGAAAGTCTGCACTTTAAATTATGTTAGTTCTCTTCTATAGCACTTCGCATAAAGGATATTCATGGGGCTTGGCCTGTGGTCAGTTATTGATATTGAAACCACTGGGATTAATCCTGGTACCGATGAGATTATTGATCTTGGCTATTATCAATTTGATGGAACCAAGTTGATTAAGACTTATTCTTCACTTGTTCGCAGCGAAAATCTCGTCTCAGCATTTATCACCAAGTTAACTGGAATCACCAACGAGCTCTTAAAAAAAGCCCCAAAATGGGCGCAGGTTGAGCCTGATTTAATGGAGCTCGAGGGACATGCCTTACTGGCCCATAATGCAAATTTTGAAGAAAGTTTTTTAAAGCGTTATTTCGATAGGTTGCCTCAATCGGGCAAGCGAGAAAGTTATCAAGACTCATTATTCTATCTCGCCTTATTGTTCCCTGAAGCGATTGCTTTGAATTTAGAGTATTTCATTAATCTATTAGGAATTGCTGATAAAGAAGAACATCGGGGATTGGCCGATTCTAGAGATCTTTTAAAAACTATTTTAATCGCAACTTACCTGACTCATAAGGATCGTGAATTCCGAATGAAGCTTTCAGAAGTCTTTATGACTTTGCCAGAAGAGTTTTGGTATCGGAATTTTTTTGCATTAACGATGGCAGAATTGATAGAAATTGGAAATCAGATTGATTTTAACGTTGAAGAAATTGCTAAACAGTATTTAGTCTTTAATAAGACAGAAGCTATCCGAGATGATGTTGACCTAAAATTTGATAAGACATTTTCCGGCCAGAATATCCAAAACATCCTGCGAGCTGAAAAAGAAATCAATCAGCTTTTGCCTCATTACAAGTACCGGGCAGCACAGGAATCCCTTTCATTACGAGTTGGTCAAGCCTTTAAAAATAAGATACATGCACTTATTCAGGCCCCTACGGGCACTGGTAAAACCATGGGGTATCTATTACCGTCTGTTCTTTTTAGCCGTACTGAAAAAGAAACGTGCCTCATTGCGACAGGAACTAAAACATTGCAAGACCAAGCACTCGCCAAGGATGTTCCACAATTAAAACGATTAATGCATTTAGGGGATGAAACAAAAGTTGTTCGTTTGGTTGGTTCTAATAACCATTTATGTGAATTGATTTTTAGAGAAGAGGATCAGGAAGCAACCTTTCTGACCTCATTTGGAGAGAGTTTTGCAAATGCTTATTTCGAAATGTTGTTTTTTTATAATTCACGTGTGAGTTACGAAAAGAAACTTAATCGCGAACAAATTCCCTATGTCTTAAAAAAACTCACTCCTGAACTAAAAGAAAAAGAAACTACACTGGCCGTGGATTACCGTGCTTGTGCCGGACAAAATTGTCCTTACGTAAATGAATGCAGTTATGTTCAGGGTTTAAGAGAGGCTAAAGATGCACAGCTAATAATTGGCAACCATGCTTTGATGCTCAATTGGCCGAGAAGTTTGCCACGTCCGCAATACATCGTGGTAGATGAGGCACATCGGTTAGAAGGTGAAGCCACTAAGGCCTATAGTGTGGAAGTAAGCCATAATAATCTGGAGTCTTTTCAGAAAAACTTTCCTCAGGGAATGGGTGCTCTGATTTATCTTTTATCGAATATGGAAGATGAGTTTGCGGTAGACGACACTATTCAAAAAATCCGTCAGGATACTCAATTTAATATGCGGATGATGAAGGATCACTCTGATGCTTTGCCAGCTGTGGTAGAGTCTTATTTCAGAAAGCTCCCGAATTATAGTCCGGCCTGGGGGAATGAACTTCCAATGCCAAAAAAAGCGGAACTCAAAGATCCTCTCGCCGCTGCGATTGTCAATCATGCAGAAAGCCTGCATTTTATTTTTAATAATCTCTATACTCTGTTTATGCCCTTCATTTCTCGTTGGGAAAATAAAGATTTTAAAAATGAACCTCAAAAGCTTAAGGCTTGGGCGGTTTTTGAAACAAATTTCGGAGTGCTGGAAAAGCTGACTGCTGGTTTCAAACATTTTCTGGAACAGCCCAATGACTGGTCTACTATCATAAAGTATTCTGAAAGTGAAAATTACACTCTTGAATCATCTCCTATTGATGTTGGGAAGAGAATTCATGATGAGCTACTGATGATGAGTTCGTCAGTAGTTTTCACCTCAGCGACACTCGGAAACGCCTCAGGAGATGCGGGTGTGCAGGGTGTTGAGTGGATGACTGGTTATACTTATCTTTCCCAGAATAAGCGTTTTAAAGCAGGATTGTTTTTGGATGCAGTCTTTGATTATAAAAATAACAGTAAGGTTTACTTAAGTGCCGATACCAGAAATATTTCTGATCCGATGTTCGTGCCCGACATTCTCAAACACATAAATCCTCTGATTTCTAAATTGGGTGGAAGAACCTTGTTATTATTTTCCTCGCGTTTAAGATTTGAAGCGGCTACGGATATTTTGTTAAAAGAATTTGAGGGGAATATTCCGGTTTTCGTTCAAGGTCTGGGAAAAAACGTGGTCGAGGAGTTTAAGCGTGAAGAAGCGGCCATCTTAATAGGAATGGAGAGCTTCGGCGAGGGAATTGATATTCCTGGAGAAAAGCTACAATTTATTGTTGTGGATAAGATTCCTGATGTGCGGCAGGACTTAGTCATTCAAAAACGTCGTGATTTTTTTGAATTTAAATTTGGTAACGAGTTTAATGACTACTTTTTAGCTCATCGAACGCGCTCACTACACCAAAAATTTGGGCGTCTTCTTAGATCTGAAAAAGATCATGGTGCGATTCTCTTGGTTGATAATAGAGTGAAGAGATGGAAGGGGGGTACGCTTAAAACCTTCCAAAAACTAATGGAGCCTTATCAGATTATATCTGTTCCGATTGAAGATGCCTGCCAACAAATTGCAGACTACTTTAAGGTTTAAGACCAAATTGTTTTAGTACGCCTGAATTTTTCTTTTAAGATAAGAAAGAATGGAATCCACCAAATAAGATCATTGAAAATAATGACAATTCCAAAGCTAATGGGGAATTTACCAAGATAAAGTGCTTGTAAAAAACCAATTGGCCCAAAGATCTTTCCCATAAAACCAACAAGTACAATTGGAAAATGTTTTATTGGATCTGAAGCTGCGATGTAATAACCAACTCCATAAACTCCAACGATCATGCCTACACATTGCCAAATTTCTGGATAATTCAGCCTGGGAATTCCTACCAGATCAAAAAGCATATGAGGGAACAGTACCACCCATGCTCCCCAGACTAAGTTATAAATCCCCGCAAGCTTAAGAGTGAGCATATTTTTTTTTCCGTAGATTGAAATTAACCAATAGCTAAATAGTTTAATTAATATTTATAGTATGGGTTATTTCTGTTTTTACCGATCTGAGAATGAATCCGTTCTCTAGGGTTTTTTTTACAAGAAGTAGAGCACGCTTTTCATCACTAACTCCAGTCAGAGTAATATCAAAATCAATCTTACTCATCATAGGTGAGCCTGCTGGGTCCTTGTCTACCACTAGTTTTGAATTTATCTTTAATTTTTCAAAAGTAAGCTTTGAATATTCAGAGAATACTTTGAAAGTCGCCACAAAACAGTTTTCCAAGGCGAGAAGAAAAAAGTCTTCAGGACTAAACGATCCACCCTGACCTTCAAATTCAACTGGAACTGCGCACATCTCTTTAAAGCCAGAGGCTTCAACTTCCCAGTTGGTTTTCATTCCTTGAGAAGCTTCGGCACTACCTTCAAATATTATTGGGTATGTAATCATAATTATCCTATTGAATTCCACATACGGTTTATTTCACCATCGGTCAGATTTTCTAAGCCGATTGAAAATTCTGTGATTGTTACTGAACCAGTTTTCTTCACGCCCCTCATCATCATGCACATATGTTCGCCAGATACTTTTACGGCTACTGCACGAGCCCCTATTAATCGAGATAAACTTGATGCAACTTCCTTAGTAAGTCTTTCCTGAACTTGAAGTCTTCTGGCAAAAACTTCAACTAATCTTGGTATTTTAGATAGTCCGACAATATTATTATTTGGATAATAGGCGACACTGACTTTACCCCAAAAAGGAAGCATGTGGTGTTCGCACAAACTAAAAAAATCTATATCCTTTACACTTACAAGCCCTTTGCCTTCACTCTGAAATATCCCATTACCCACTGCTTCTTCAGGCGTGATGTTATAGCCTGCAGTGATTTCTTTTAAGGCTTTTGCAAATCTTTCGGGTGTTTTAAGCAAGCCCTCTCTATCAAGGTCTTCACCAATTGACTTCAGTATAAGTTCTCCAGCGGTTATGGCCGTGTCCATTGCTATAGGTATGAAAGTTGATTTAGTCATTTCATCAGAAAAATGTTTCACAAATACCTCTTTAGGATTTAGGTTCTTATTCGGAGTATTGCACAGGTTTTGAACATGTGTTAGCCTGTTCGTGTGTTGTTCACGTATTGTTTAAGGGATTCATGGAAAATTTGAATGTTAAGGCGATAGTTCAGTTAATCGGTATAAATGAAAACACCTTGAGAGGTTGGGAACGCCGATATGGGGCAGTTTCTCCAAACAGAGATGATGAAGGACGGCGCACATATTCTGCGAAGGATTTTGAACGTATTCAGTGCCTTTGGGAGCTAGTCCAAAAGGGGCATTCTATCGGTCGCCTTGCTCCCTTAAGTACGACAAAATTAAAGTCAATGTTGAGTGAACATCCTCAGGAAAAAATTCAAGCCTCGGGACAGCAAAGTGATGTGGTAAATATCATTTTAAAACAAATGGTGAAAGATCTGGAAAATTTTGATCTCGAAAAATTGTATGCTCACCTTCAAAAGGCTAGATTCGAAGTCAGCTCAAAAGAAATTGTTCTGCATCTCATACTACCTTTAATGAGAGAAGTGGGAATATTGGTAATTGAAAATAAAATGAGCATTGCTAATGAGCATATTCTTTCTTCTTTGTTGCGGGACTACTTGGGTAGCATTTACCAATCTCTCTCTCCGTATAATCTGTCTGCCCGACAGATGTCAAAATGTGTGATTCTCACCAGTCGAGAGGGAGACATTCATGAATTTGGTATTTTACTTTCTGCTATCATCAGTAATCTCCACAGATTAAAAAGTATTTACCTTGGACCCAATATGCCGGTGGATGATTTAATTGAATCTTGTCTGCAATTTAAAAATGATTATCTTGTTTTGAGTCTAATGAAGCTTCCCGCACAGAGAGAACTTGTTTCGTCTTTTGACTATTTAAAAAAGCTTGATCAAAAAGTTCCGAAAAAAATAACTTTTATTTTAGGTGGGTCTGATCTGGTGGATTTGAAAAAACTCTCAAGCTCCCGGAAAATTATCCAATTAAAGGATCTAAGTGAATTAGACCTTTTTTTTCAACAGATTTAAAATATGATTGATAACCAAAAAATTTTAAGAACTGCGTGGCTAATAGAAATTCAGGCGATCAGTATTTATGAAAGTGAAATTTGGGTCTATCGTTGGTCCAGTTGGACCGAGAAAAGAAAAATAACGTTAAAGTTATTTCATGAAATCCTTCAGGAAGAGCTTCATCATAAACAAAGTATTGATGATTGGCTGAAAGTTGATTGGCAGGTAAAATTTCTGGCCCCGATTTATCGGTATTCAGGTTTTTTGATTGGTGGTCTTATAGCCTTTCTCCCTTCAAAGCTTAGTTGGTATTTTCATACCAATGCTGAAAAGCAGGCGGCAAAAAATTATCAATTGGCCTTGGATCAATTAAATGATCCGAGTTTTAGTTTGACTCAAATTCTTGTGAAATCAATTCAGCAAGAAAAAGAGCATGCTAAAAAATATCAAGCACTAACTGTTCTTTTTTAAGTTCTGAATGACGATTTTTAAATCACCTTGAACTAGCTGATAAGGAATTCCATAATGTTTACTGATAAAAATTTCTACTGGTACTTCGGGTTTCGAGGAAGAGGTATCGAATTCGTATAAACATAAATGACTGGCAGATAGATTGTTATTGTTCAGTTTGAAATCTGAAAGATCTCGTATTTTAAAGTCAGCGAAGACGACTTTTTGATCTGGTGGATTTTCATAATTCCATTCATTAGATGTGCCAATTAGTGCCACTGGTGTTCGGTTGGTAGCGTCAAATTTTTTGGATAAAGTAAAAATCGTGGAAGTCGCAAAGGCAGGGGATGTTAGGTAGTGCTTTGCATTAAGAGGTCGAGTGAACTCCTGAGTGTTTTGCGTATTTTGGAAAGAATATTTTAATTCTTGTGCATTCAAATCAAATTTAAAAACTTCTTGAGCGTATCGGTTACCCAAAGACTTTTCTATTCTTAGGAAATTGGGAATAAAATGATCATTCATTTCAAATCGAACTATGACTTTTAAGAATTCTCCGGATTCAGTTCGAGATAAAACTTCAGAGTAAATGTGATAGCTCGAAATGTCTGGAAAATGCACTAACTTAAAATCTTCCTGGGAAAAGCTCACATCTTTTTGAAAATAAGTATAAGAGCCTTCCAAAAGAATTAGTGCATTAGTCATCATGATTTAAATGTTAAGTCGTGACTAGCACACTGCCAAGTGATTATTCATCGTGTTAACTAACAATATTTGTTTTTATCTCATTGTTTGAACGGTCAAACAGCTTGTATTTCGTTTAGATAACATTGAGTTTGTAGGTTCAGGATGTTAGATTCTAGGCATTAATTTTTACTAAGGTGTTTATGTCTCTTCCAATTGAAGGTTCATTAAATTATTTGTCCATCCTGATTTTGATCATCATTTCTTTGATCGTTACTTCGGCCATTCTTCTTATCAATAAGATATTAGGGAAAAACGCAGAAGCATCAACGGCAAAAAAATTTGAAACTTATGAGAGTGGTGTTCAACCAGTTGGCGATGCTCATCAACAATTTTCCGTTCGTTACTACCTGATCGGTATCATCTTTTTGATCTTCGATGTGGAAGTCGTTTTCATGTATCCATGGACCTTGGTTTATCACAATTATTTAAAAGCTGGCCCAGTCATCCTTTTGGAGATGGGTTTATTCTTTGTCCTGCTCTTGGGTGGTTATCTTTACCTGCGCCTTCGTGGTGCTTTGAACTGGGATTAAGGGGGAAATTATGTCTAAGGACGGAAGTTCAATTTTTTATCCAACATTATTATCTGAGGCAGCTAAGTGGGCACAAAAAAACTCACTTTGGCCGATGCCATTTGGTACTTCTTGTTGTGGGATCGAAATGATGTCGACCATTTCTTCAACTTACGATCTTTCAAGATTTGGAGCTGAAGTAGTGCGATTCTCTCCGCGCCAGGCAGATATGCTGATTGTGGCAGGAACTATCACTTCAAAAATGGCTCCCATTCTTCGTACTATTTATGATCAAATGCTTGAGCCTAAATGGGTTATTGCCATGGGTGCTTGTTCATCTTCTGGTGGAATTTTCGATACCTATTCTGTTCTTCAAGGTATCGATGAAATTATGCCGGTAGATGTTTATGTTCCTGGTTGTCCTCCAATCCCCGAAGGACTTCTTTATTCCATCATGCACTTACAGAAAAAAATTCAGGATGGTTCGGATAGAAAACCAGCTGAGCGTCCAACTCAAGAAGATGCTATGAATGCTATGAGCTACCGTAAGGGTGTTGGTTATGACATTAAAGCTAATTTCGTTGTGACCCCAGACCATATAAATGAAATCAAAAAACAGCAGGAGTTGAAATAATGAAAACAAATGCTTTTTCAACCAATGCAAAATTCCTGGAAGCTCAAAAGACTATTTTTGCTCGTCTTACAGAGAAGTATTCAACTGAGAGAAAACTTGAAGTTGATAAATTAAATGAGCCAGTTCTTTGGGCGAGAAATCCAGACGATGTTAAAATATTAGTTAAAGCCTTTAAGCTAGATGACAATTTGAAAGTAGATTTTCTGTCTGACTTAACAGCTTATGATAATCAGGATGGTGAAGACGGAGCTGGACGTTTTGTTGTAGTTTACCAACTTTACTCAACTGTTCTTCACACTCGCATTCGCATTAAGTGTTTAATTAATCAGCATCAGCAGGTCCAGACAATAAGTGATATTTTTGTTGGGGCAAATTGGCTTGAGCGTGAAGTTTTCGACATGTATGGAATTAGCTTTGCGGGACATCCCAATTTGCGACGAATTCTGATGGATGAGCGTTTTTCTGGTCATCCTCTTAGAAAAGAATATCCAATCAAGCAGCGTGAACCTTTCAATAACAATATCGACTTCCACCTTGGAGCTAGTCCATTGAGTGTTGAAAATACTGTTACTGTGAATGCACCTGAAGGTGAGAAATAATATGTCAGTAAAAAACTTAGAAACAGATGAACATCGTTTAAGTGATTTTTATAATCCTAACGTTTTAATTAATTTAGGCCCACATCATCCGGCCATGCACGGAACTCTTCGAGTTATGTGTCGTATTAACGGTGAGACGATTGAAGATGCCACTTGTGAGATTGGCTACCTTCATCGTGCGATTGAAAAATTGGGTGAAGATAAAACTTATCATCAGTGGATGGTTTATACTGATCGCTTGAATTACTGTTCTGCTCTTAATAACAACATTGCTTATGCCATGGCGGTTGAA
The DNA here is from genome assembly GCA_945860895.1 of Bacteriovorax stolpii. GTDB lineage: Bacteria > Bdellovibrionota > Bacteriovoracia > Bacteriovoracales > Bacteriovoracaceae > Peredibacter. The sequence continues at coordinate 11,279 of CAMASK010000043.1, read as the reverse complement.
AACATCATGAGCATTTCACCGACAGAGCGTTGTCAGTATATTCGCGTAATCTGTATGGAGCTTTCTCGCATTATCGATCATATTGTTTGTATTGCAGCAAACGCACTTGATATCGGTGCTATGACAGTTTTCTTCTTACTCATTCATTGGCGTGAGCAGGCTTACTCAATGATTGAAGGTATGTGTGGTATGCGTTTGACTACTACTTATGCCCGAATCGGTGGGATGAGCTATGATCTGCCGGATGATTTTACTGAAAAACTTTGGAAATTTTGCGAGGAGCTTCCGGCCGCGATAGATGAAGTCGAAGGTCTTTTAAATTCAAATCGTATCTGGATTGATCGTACGAGAAATGTTGGTGTGATTGATCGCGAAACAGCACTTAAATATTCAGTCACTGGTGTGTGCTTAAGGGCAGCTGGTGTTGATCATGACCTTCGTCGTGATCGTCCTTACTACATGTATCCTGATTTAGATTTTGATGTTGTTGTTGGATCAAACGGTGATGTTTATGATCGTTACCTCATACGTATGGAAGAGATGAGGCAATCAGTGAAGATTCTTAAGCAGTGTAATAAGAAAATTCCTAGTGGACCAATATGGGTAGATGACAAACGTGTACAAATTCCAGAAAAACTTGATGTTTACACCAAAATGGAAGTTTTGATCCACCACTTTAAGATTTTCATGGAAGGAATTGATGTTCCAAAAGGTGAAGCTTTCACATGTGTGGAAGGACCAAATGGTGAGCTTGGATTTTACATCGTAAGCCGGGGTGGACCGAAAGCTTGGAGAATGAGAGTGAAATCTCCGTCTTTCATGAACTTCCAGGTTTTCGAGCATACAGTGAAGGGTGGAAAAATTCCTGATGCCATTGCGCATTTAGGAAGTATGAACGTCATCGCCGGTGAATTAGACAGATAATTTTAAGAGAGAAAATATATGGCTTTATCACAACAAATTAAAAATACGATTAACGGTATTCGTGATCAATTCCCAACAACTCAAGCCTTACTCATTCCTCTTCTTCATGAAATTCAGGAAGAACAAGGTTGGGTCTCAACTGAGTCTATGAAGTCGGCAGGAGAGTTTTTAGAGCTTCCTCTTTCTAAAGTAAGAGAAGTGGCAAGTTTCTATACAATGTTCCAGCTTAAGCCTGTCGGCAAAGTGAACCTACAGTTTTGTGTGAACATTAGTTGCTGGTTGAATGGTGCTGAGAAGTTAGTGGCCTGTGCTGAAAAACGTTTAGGTGTGAGTTGCGGGGAAACAACTAAAGACGGCAAATACACTATATCTGAAGTGGAATGCCTGGCTTCATGTGGAACGGCTCCCGTTGTGCAAATTAACCAAGATTATTATGAAAATATTGATGTGCCTAAGCTGAATGAATTGCTTGATCAGGCCGAAAAAGATCTGCAAAATAATAAGCCCGTTGGTAAAAGCACTCAAGTGCCAGGAGTTTGGCCATGAAGACAGCCGCTGATTATGTAGAACAAATTTTAACTAAACATGTAAATGTTCCTAATTGTCACACGCTTGATTATTACGTGAAAAATGACAAAGGCTATGAAGCTCTTCGTAAAGCATTGACAATGAAGCCTGCTGACATTGTAGATGAAGTGAAGAAATCAAACCTGCGTGGTCGTGGAGGTGCTGGCTTCCCAACTGGGATGAAGTGGTCATTCATGCCGGCCGATCCAAAAGATTCTAATGGAAATCCAAAGCCAAAATATATGGTTTGCAATGCTGATGAAGGTGAGCCGGGAACATTTAAAGATCGTTTAATCATGACGAAATTTCCTCATAAAATGGTTGAGGGAATGATCATCGCTTGTCATGCCATTAATTCGAATAAAGGTTTCATCTATATTCGCGGTGAGTTTTATAAAGAAACTCGCATCATGCAAAAAGCCATTGATGAAGCTAAAGCTGCGGGCTTTCTTGGTAAAAATATCATGGGAACAGACTTTGACTGTGACTTGATTATTTACAAAGGTGCTGGAGCTTATATTTGTGGTGAAGAGACTGCTCTTTTAAACTCACTGGAAGGTAAGAGAGGCGAGCCAAGACTTAAGCCACCTTTTCCAGCTCAGGTTGGCGCTTACGGCATGCCTAGTTGTGTGAACAACGTAGAAACATTTGCAGCTGTGCCATATATTTTAAATGAAGGTGCAGAAAAATATGCATCGCTTGGAATTGAAAAAGCTGGCGGAACTCGTTTGTATGCAGTTTCTGGTCACGTCAACAAGCCAGGTGTGTATGAACTTCCCATGACTATGACTTTGAGAGAAGTGATTGAAGTGGCCGGTGGTGTTCGTACAGGTCATTCGATTAAAGCGGTTATTCCTGGAGGAGCATCATGCCCGATGCTTCGTGCGGATGAAATTGATGTCAAAATGGATTACGATTCTCTGGCCAAAGCCGGAACTATGTCGGGATCTGGTGGTGTTATTGTTTTGGATGAAACAGTAAACATCGTTGAAGCCGTTTATGTCCTCCTTAAATTTTATGAACACGAATCATGTGGTCAATGTTCTCAGTGTCGTGAAGGTTCTCACTGGTTAGCTCGAATGTTTAAACGCATTCTTGATGGCGGTGGTAACAATGACGATCTAGATTACATTGCAAAAATTTGCAGCAATATGGCCGGTCAAACAATCTGTGCTTTTGCAGATGCGGTAACCGGACCTGCATTGTCGTCGGTTAGAAAATTCAGATCAGAATTTGAAGACCTGATTCGTAATGGCGGACTTCACCCTGAAAAAGGTGGAGCTCATTCCCACGCTAAAGAAGGTGCCCATGTCTAATACAGATTTTGAAATAAAAAAGCCCAAGGTTGATTTGAATTATTCTTCACATCTTAAACCTGTGCATAGTGATCCAAATCCTGAAGCGAAACCACTTCCTAAAGTGACTATCGATGGTAAGACTTATGAGTTCAAACCAGGCGATACCATTATGCAGGTAGCGGAAAGATATAAAATTCACGAAGAAATTCCGAGATACTGTTACCACCCCGGCATGCCTATCGCAGGTACTTGTCGTATGTGTACAGTTGAAGTGGAAAAAGCTCCGAAGCTTATGACCTCTTGTTCAACTCCTGCTGGTGACGGCATGGTTGTTCATACTCGATCTGAAAAAGTGATGAAGTCACGCACAGGTGTGATGGAATTTCTTTTAACGAACCATCCTTTGGATTGTCCAGTTTGTGATAAGGCCGGAGAGTGTGAACTTCAGGATTATAACTTTGAGTACGGTCCTGCTAAATCTAACTTTAAAGAAGAGAAGCGTGTTTACGACAACGCTACTACTAAAAAATTATCTCCACTTGTAACTCTTAACATGAACCGTTGTGTTCACTGTGAAAGATGTGTGCGTTTCACGGACGATATCACTAAGACTAATGATCTCGTGATGGTAAACCGTGGATGGCATAAAGAACTTGAAGCAACGACCCCTGAAGGTTTGAAGAATGACTATCAAGGTTGTTTGACAGATTTTTGTCCGGTTGGTGCTTTGACTTGGAATGATTTCCGCTTTCAGAAGCGTTCTTGGTTTTTAGCCAAGAAACCCTCAATTTGTGATAAGTGCTCTAAGGGCTGTAACATTGAAGTTCATTCAGATGCTGACGTTGTTTATCGCTACGTTCCTATTCATAACGAAATGGTGAACGGTCACTGGATGTGTGATACTGGAAGAAATTCTTATCAAGAATACATGAATCCACTTCGCGTGATTTCTCACATGATGAGACAAGAAGATAAGATGCACTCAGTTTCAATTGAAGCGGTTCTTGCGAGCGTGAATGCTCAATTGAAAGGCACCTCTTCAGTTCAGATCGTGATTGGAACAGATTCAACTCGTGAAGAAGCGGCTTTATTAAAAGATAAAGTGCCTGCTCTTATCGGCAAGAACGTATCAGTTTCGTACTTCAATGGTACTGGTGTGAACACTCCAGCCGATGATAAAAAACTCGATAATCTATTAAAGATGAAAGATCAGACTGCCAACAGCCGCGGGGTTGAAGAGCAGGGATTGACTCCACTTACTAATGGCGAGTTAACTGCAGACGTTGCTGTTCTTTTCAGAAATGGCCGCACTGGTATTCCAAAGATGAAAGCGGATCAGAAGTTGGTTCTTTGGGGTGTTTGGTCTCAATCAGAAATTCAAAGCCTTCCTTCAAAAAATATTCTTGGTGTGATCGCTGGTCTTGCTACGATTGAAAAAGAAGGAAGTTATAAGAATGCTGATGGCATCGTTCAGAAATTTCACCCGGCGATTATTCACCGCGGGGGAGCTTTGAGTGCGCATCATGTGGTTGGACTTTGGAAATCTTTAACTTAAATTTCGGGTGAATATGGAAAGTACGTTAATGTTTGATTTAGCGATGATGATGGCCAAAATCCTTGTGATTCTTGGTTGTACTCTCGGAGTTGTGCCATTCCTTGTTTGGTTTGAGCGCCGTGGAGCTGCATGGATGCAGGGACGGGTTGGACCTAATCGTGTTGGACCATTTGGTTTACTCCAATCGTTAGCTGACGTTTTAAAATTCATGTTCAAAGAAACATTTGTTCCCGCGAAGGCAAATAAATTTTTCTATCTTATGGCGCCAATTATTGCCCTAATTGCTCCTATGTGTGCACTTTCGGTAATTCCTTTCGGAAGTAAGGTTATTGTAAACGGTCAGGAAGTTTTTCTTCAAATCGCTCAAATGGATACGGGGGTTATTTTTATTCTCGCTTTTGCGGGTCTTGAAGTTTATCCAATTATCTTGGCCGGTTGGTCGAGCCGTAACAAATATTCTGTGCTTGGTGCTCTTCGTGGCTCTAGTCAGATTGTTTCTTATGAAATTTCTATGGGTCTGGCACTTCTATCAATGCTAATTGTTTTTGGTAGCTTTAATCCTTACGACATGGTGGCCTGGCAGAAAGAAACTCTTTTTGGTTTTCTTCCTCGTTGGGGCGCGTTCGTTAACCCGTTCGGTGCACTGGTTTTCTGGATTGCGACTTTCGCTGAAACAAACCGTCTTCCTTTCGATTTACCAGAAGGTGAATCTGAGTTAGTTGCCGGTTATCACGTTGAGTACGGTGGGATGAAGTTCGCGGCTTTCTTCATGGCAGAATATGTTGCGATGATCATGGCCTCTTCACTTCTCGTTACTCTTTTCTTCGGTGGATTCAACATGTTCCCAGGAATGGGAATGCTGGTTGATCTGGTCGTGAATCAATTTCAATTCGGCGCTGTTGGTCTTCAAAACACTACGGCTTTCTTTGAATTCGCAAGCTTCTTCACAAAAGTAGCTTTCTTTATGTTCGTAATGATCTGGATCAGATGGACTCTTCCAAGATTTCGTTTTGACCAATTGATGGATTTGGGATGGAAAGTTCTATTCCCATTATCACTAATTAACCTTGTTGTAGTAACCATCGGTGTTTACTACTTCAACTCTTAAAGAGGTCCCTATGGGAACGATTAATATTTCTAAAAAGTATACGGCTAAACAGAAGTCTTATATTCCGGCCATATTGGTGGGAATGAAGATTACGATGAAGCGCTTTATCCAGGGCTTCTTTTTCAGAAAGCATGACACCATCATGTATCCTGAAGTCAGAAGAAAATATTCGGACCGCTTTCGCGGTATGCATTTTATATCAGTAGATCCGGCCAAGACAGAAAACTGTACTGCCTGTTTCTTGTGCGAAACTATTTGTCCAGCCCAATGTATTCACATCGTAGCTGACGAGCGAGATGAGGATGAAAATCCGTATGGAGTTAAAAAAGAGAAGAAGCCTGTGAGCTTTGATATCGATGCTCTTCGTTGCTGCTTTTGCGGTTTCTGTGAGGAAGCTTGTCCTAAAGATGCCATTAAACTTTCAGGCAATTACGAATTAGCAGTTTCTTCTCGCGAAGAAGCTTTTTATGATTTGGATCATTTGAAGCGTCCAATGAATGGGAGAAACGAGAAATGAGTATTGTCATTATCATCCTCTGCGCGATTAGCGCAGTATTGGCCGCTACCATGCTTTTCACAAAAAGCCCTATTACCTCTGCTTTATGCTTACTAGGTGTTTTGATCATGACGGCCGGGATTTACGGTTTGATAGGTGAACATTTAATAGCAACCATTCAGCTCGTGGTCTATGCGGGGGCTATCATGGTATTGTTTGTTTTTTCTATTATGTTATTGAACTTAAATACATCAGATGATGATCTCAAGAAAAAGCCAGCGATTTTTGCCATTGGGCTGACACTTGGCTTAGGCGTATTTTCTTTCCTCTTTTATGCCATTCAAGAGCATTATTCAAATCATCAAGACAACAAAGTGATGGGTCAATTTACTCCAGAGTTGATTGCAAGCCTTGGCGGAAATTCTAAAGTTCTTGCTCATGCATTATTTTCTCAATTTTATGTTTCATTCGAGGTTATCTCTCTTGCCCTATTAGTAGCTTTAGTGGCGGCAGTGGTTCTTGCGAAAAGAAAAGTTAATTAAGGTATACATATGACAAATGAAATTCTGATCCAATTGTTAGCAGCTTTCCTTTTTACAATGGGAATGCTCATTGTTCTTCTTAAAAGAGACACAATTATGATTCTAATGGGAATTGAACTTCTTCTTAATGCTGCAAATTTATCACTAGTGGCTTTTTCAAAATCTGCGAATATGCTGGAAGGCCAAATTCAAGTGTTTTTCATTATCACAATTGCAGCAGCAGAATCTGCTGTGGGTTTATCTATTATGGTGAACCTATACCGAAATTTTGGCTCTATTAAAACTCAAAGCGCAACTACTCTTAAAGGATAAGCTTCGTGGAAACAATGCATTCAGTCCTGCCTGCTCTGATTTTGATTTCACCGCTCGTAGGATTTTTCATCAATGGGGTTGTATTACCTCTAAGCCTTAAAGGGTTTGCTAAAACCCCTCCTAATACAGCAGGTGGGGTAGCCACTGCTTTTATTGCTTTTAGTTTTGTGTTGGCACTTTTTGCTTTTGCTAAACTGAGTGGAAGCCACGAAGCGGCTCCATCCTTAATCATCAATTGCTTTGAGTGGTTCAATTTCGGTGGTCTAAATATTCCTTTTGAACTACGCATTGATAAGCTTTCTGGCTTATTAGTTCTAATCATCACTGGAATTGGAACTCTGATTCATCTTTATTCAACCAGCTACATGCATGATGATGAAGGTGTTGGCCGTTACTTTTCATATCTAAATTTATTTTGCTTTAATATGCTTCTTTTAGTGATGGGTAACAACCTTCCACTTCTTTTCTTTGGTTGGGAAGGTGTGGGTCTTTGTTCTTATCTATTGATTGGTTTTTGGTACACCGATACGGTTAAGGCCAATGCCGGTAAAAAAGCTTTCATTGTTAACCGAGTAGGGGATCTTGGGTTTTTGATTGGTATGTTCTTATTGTTCAAACAATTCGGAACTCTTAACCTGCCTGATATTATCAATATGTTAAAAGATCCTATGGTGGTTGAGCAATTGATGCCTTCAGTGACATTAATCTGTTTATCACTCTTTGTAGGAGCTACAGGTAAATCTGCTCAGTTGCCACTTTATGTTTGGTTGCCAGATGCAATGAGTGGACCAACTCCAGTATCAGCTCTTATCCATGCTGCCACGATGGTAACAGCTGGTGTGTATATGATTGCTCGCTTGAGTCCATTGTTTGAACTTTCGCCAATCGCACTTTCTGTGATTGCTCATGTGGGTGCTTTAACAGCACTTTTTGCGGGATCAATTGCTGTGGCCCAGACAGATATCAAAAAGGTGTTGGCCTATTCAACAGTTTCTCAATTAGGTTTCATGTTTTTGGCCTGTGGTGTAGGGGCTTATCAAACTGCGGTATTCCACCTTATGACTCATGCTTTTTTTAAAGCACTTTTATTCTTAGGTTCTGGGTCTGTGATCCACGCTTGTTCTGGTGAGCAAGATATGACGAAGATGGGAGCTCTTAAAAAACATCTCCCTCACACTCATGTAACAATGCTCGTTGGTTCATTAGCTATTTCCGGCATACCGTTCTTCTCTGGATTTTTCTCCAAAGATGAAATTCTTTATTCATCAATCGCCCTTCCAGGTGGAGTTTCTTATCTGTTCATCATTGGCGTTTTGACTGCCATTTTAACGGCTTTCTATACCGGTCGCATGATGAGTCTGACTTTTTATGGTGATAAAAGATATTCTCACGATGTTGAGCATCACCTTCACGAGTCTCCGGGCCTCATGATTTTCCCACTTTATGTTTTAGCCGCACTGGCAGCTTTTGGCGGTTTCCTCGGTGTGCCTCACTTACTAGGTGATTACTTAGGCCATATGCCACACTATCTTTCACACTGGCTTGATCCGGTAGTGGCTTCCAAACATTTACCTCTAGTGGGCGTGAAGATTCCATTACACGAAGGCGTAGTGATGGCAGGCTCTTCTGTGCTTGCAATTATTTCTTACTTCGCAGGTGTTAAACTATTTAAAAAACATATGTTTGTTAAAGACGTTGTTGGATCTTTCTTTGCTCCTTTCGAAAAAGTCTTGTCTAACAAATACTACGTAGATGAACTGTATGGTGTGATTGTGATCAATCCAATTAAAAAGTTCTCAACGATTTCGGCCAACATTATTGATAAGTATATTTTTGATGGGGCCGTGAATGGCATTGGATCTCAGGTCAAAAAAATTGGATCTGGTTTACGCGCTCTTCAAACTGGTGACATTCAAACTTATGCTTTGATGATGGTGATGGGACTTTTGGTTTTAATTTTCTTCATTTTAAAAGTGCTGGTCTAAGGAATATATGGAAACAACTTCATGCCTGCTTACATGGATTATTTTTTCTCCCCTCATCTTTGCTCTGGTAGCATTTTTTACTCCCACAGCTTTTGAGAATAAATTAAGAACTCTGACATTGATTCAAACTTTGATCAGCGCTGTTTTGGGTATCGTACTGTACTTCAATTTTGATGGTGTAGAATCTGGCCCCCAGTTAGTTCATTTAGTTTCATGGATGCCAGATTGGGGAATTAATTATCTGGTTTCAATTGATGGAATAAGTCTTCCGCTGGTGATGCTGACTGCATTTGTTTCTCCTATTGCCATTCTTGGTACTTGGCCTGCAGTTGGAGTTGAACTTAAGAAAGAAAAATTCTTTGTTATGATGCTAATGCTTCTCCAGACTGGAATGTATGGAACATTTCTGGCAGCAGATATGTTTCTATTTTATTTTTTCTGGGAAGTGGTTCTCATACCTATGTTCTTCTTAATCGGTATCTGGGGCGGTAAAGAGCGCATTTATGCTACGATTAAGTTCTTTCTTTATACAATGGTGGGCTCTCTTTTGATGTTAGTAGCGATTTTCTTTATGCTAAAAACATCAAGTCAATCTGGGACTACCTCGGCTGCCATGTTTCATCTCTCTAATCTTCATTTTGCTTTTGACCCAACTTCTTTTTGGACGGTAATTACATCTCCTCAAACGTTGCTGTTTCTGGCTTTTGCTTTAGCCTTTGTTATTAAAGTTCCGATGGTACCATTTCATACTTGGCTTCCAGATGCTCACGTGCAAGCGCCAACCGTAGGATCTGTCTTTCTTGCTGCTGTTTTGCTTAAACTTGGGACTTATGGATTAATGCGAATTGCGATTCCTTTTTTCCCAGAAGCTGCTTATTACTTTTCTAATTTCTTCATTCTCATGGGCGTAATTGGAATAATTTACGGAGCATTTTGTGCTTTAGCCCAGACCGATTTTAAAAAGCTTGTGGCCTACTCATCTGTTTCACACATGGGCTTTATTATGATCGGACTTTTTGCCTTCCAAAAAGTAGCGATTGCTGGTGCACTTTATCAAATGATCAACCATGGAATTTCTGCAGGCGGATTATTTCTTATTGTGGGTTTTCTTTATGAGCGCTTACACACAAGAGATTTGAATGAATTTGGTGGCCTTTCTAAGACCGTTCCCCTTATGGCGATTGGCTTTATGATTATGACACTCTCTTCAGTGGCCCTTCCGGGGACAAATGGATTCGTTGGTGAATTTCCAATTCTTCTGGGGGCTTTTCAAGTGAAGCCAATGTTTGTGTTATTTGCCGGATCAGGTGTTATTCTTGGGGCGGTTTATGCACTTAAAGCTTATCAGATGGTTATGCTTGGACCTGCCACCAGAACAGATCTCGATCATCTTCACGATTTGAATACCAAAGAAATTATTGCGATGGTTGTTTTAGCGATATTTGTTTTTGGAATCGGATTCTTTCCAAAAACTTTTTTCTGGAAATCTGATGCTACCCTCGATCATTATTCAAATTCTGTTATTTCAAAAGTAGGGCCTCAATGAATAATATAACTGAAGTTTTTCCGATTATTCCTTTAAATCAATTAGAACTGTTAAATCTACTTCCCATTTTTACTTTATCCTTTGGGGCTTTGTTCAGTTTATTGGCCGGAACACACAAGACTAAAGGTCATGGATACGCTTTCCTCGTGGCATTTGCCTTCATTTGTTTCACTTTAGTTCAATATACTTTTCCCTTTTTAAACTCTGATATTCAACTTTTGGGCGGAACACTTACATTTAGTCCATTCACCAAAACAGTTAGCTTAATGATTCTGATCTTTTCCTTAATTGGTGTACTGCTTACTTATGGTCAGGATGTTAAAGAAGATATGTTATCAGAAGTGTACGCTCTGATGATGTTCGCTACTGCCGGTATGATTTTGATGGTTTCTACGACTCATCTTCTTTTTATGTTCATCTCATTGGAGATTATGTCCTTAGCTGTTTACGTCATGGTGGCCATGAGACGAACCAGCCGCTTTTCGGCAGAAGCTGGTCTAAAATATTTTATTTTGGGTGGACTTGCCTCGGCTCTTTTCCTTTATGGATCTTCTTTAGTTTTTGGAGCTTTAGGATCATTTGAACTCAATGCACTTGCTGGAGTTTTAAGTCAAAATCCTAATCCATCATTTATTTTTTACGTAGGTCTCGCCCTCATTGTTGCTGCCATGTTATTTAAAGTGGGTGCTTTTCCTTTTCATGGCTGGGTTCCAGATGTTTATCAAGGTGCCTCTAGTAACATTACGGCATTCATGGGTGCAGCTGTTAAATTCACAGCTTTTTTGGCCTTTGCCCGGGTAGTACAGGGTTTAGTATTTATTGATTCTATCCAAGCACTAAAATGGTTCCAGGGAGCTATTTGGGTAGTAGCAGCAGCTAGTATGATTTACGGAAACTTTGTCGCAATTTCTCAAAATGAGATTAAGCGAATGTTATCATTTTCAAC
>CAMASK010000042.1 GCA_945860895.1 Bacteriovorax stolpii | reverse complement strand
CACACCTGTGCGCTTTTGCGAGCAAATGTGAATCGATTGATTCGCAAAACCTGGTGCACAACTAAGGATCCAGCAAGACTTAAAGATCATCTGGACATCTTTATGTATTTTTATAATCAGAACTTACTTAAAAAAGCTTTAACACCATTATAGGCGAGCAGTTTTAAAATCTTATAATTTAAAACTAGGTTAGAGCTGCAATATATGAGACCCATGCATCACAATTTTCAGCATCTTCAGCAGGTGTGAAAACTCCGTTGCCATTTCCCTTATCGTCATCACCCTCCCAATAGACTACAGTTTTAGAAAATCCTGCTTCGATCAAGATGTCGCGAATCTCGGGCATAGTCCAAAAACGCCAGTGGTAAGTAAAAACATTATTATGCTTTTTCCCTTTACCGTCACGAAAGTGAATAGCAAATGTGCAATCGTGAGTAAATGGATTGAAATGCTGACATTCCCAATAGTAAGTTAAATTCTTTAATTTTCTAACGTCAGTCACAAGCTTCTGGCTCTCAGGTCCTGCAAAAATATCGAGAAAGAAGACACCTTGTTTTTTGAGAGATTTACGAACTGCTTTAAAATATTTCACCATTTCTTTTCGGGATTTAAAAATGAAATAAGAAAAATTGAAAGCGCAGACAACATCAGCAGGTGGAGTTTTTGCATTCATGACGTTTTGCTGGAGATAGTGAACTCTTTTTTGGGCCGACTTATCCAGCTTAGAAAAATGGCGAACAATTCCCATCTTTATTGGTTCAGGATCCAAATCAACCCCATAAGCTTCGCAATTTTTATCCTGCTTTACCCACTCACATGACATGGCTCCCGTTCCACAAAAATCTTCTCTGAAGATGAATGGCCTATGACCATAGATACGTTTGTATTCATCATGCATGAAAGATATTTCGCCCTCAGCATTTTGAACTGAACGTTCATAAAAATCATATTTTTGATCCAGAGTGAGTTGAGACTTCAAAGTATATCCTTTTCTAAAAAAATCATCATGGGATGTTTCTTGTTCACTATCCCTCGCAGTACTTTTTGAATCACTTCTTTTTTTATGTCATCAATGTCCCAAATAATTTCACCGATTGGACCTTCAGCAGTCTTTATGAGTAAAATTGTCCTGCCCTGTATGCTGGTTTTCTTTACTTCAACAATTTCATCCCAGTGAATAAATACCCTGATGACTACTTGTCTCGGAGGAGGAAATACATTTTGAACAGTTTTGATTCCGGAAAAAGTCACCTCAAACCAATGCTCGCTTTCCTCTTTAAATTTAAAAAAGACAGGTAAAAGTATAACAAGGATTAAAGGATTTCTCAAAATAAAGTCTAACTCAAAAGGTACAAACACATCTGCAAATCCATCAGATTGATCATCAATGCCAGCAATTTGCTGTTTGATTGTAGGCAAAGCCTTAGTGTACTGGAGAGCTATCAGAATCATAAATATGATGATCCCGTTCCAATGTTTCACAGGACGATCAAAGTGCCAGCTTCTGGATAAAACATCCAGCCGTTCTGAATCCTCCAGACCTTTTAATTTCTCAAGTCGAGGTTCACTAACAGTCGGTTTCAATGGGATGATTCTAGGCTTTTCTTCTTGGCCGGTTTCGCCCCCCATGTCGGGGAGCTCATCCAGTTTAATTTTTTTTTCTTTATCCATTAAAACTGATTAAGATTTTTTATCAGTTTTAAGCATGTCATCCATGATGTGTATCGATTCTTCAATTACAGCATCTTTTTTAAGGGTCTTGGCGAAATCTTCAAATTTCTCCTGCTGAGCTTTATCTTTATTACCACTCAGGTCTTTGACCATCAGATTTTTGTTCTCTAATTCTTTTTTAAAGATATCAGTTTTAATCCGTATTTCAGCTCTTTCTTTTTCAAAATCTTTAAGAGTTAAAGAACGCTTTGTCTTTTCTTTCTGCTCTTTATACCACTTGATTGTATCCATTACGTGCTTAAATTTTTCATCTTTTTTGACACGAGAAAGACTATCATTCTTAAGCTTTTTCAGATCATACTTGCTCTTCCATCGCTCAAATTTCACAGGTTTTACTTGTCCCCACGGAATGGAATAGTCGAGAAATTTTTCACCTGATTCAAGATGAGCAAATTGATCAGGGAGAATAATATCCGGAGTCACACCTTTGTACTGCGTAGAACTTCCATTAACTCGATAAAACTTTTGGATGGTAATTTTTAAAGCACCAAGTGGTGAATAAGATTTTGCCATGGGCGAAACATAGCCATCAAGATCGACAACGGCTTGCACCGTACCTTTACCGTGGGAGAATTCGCCGCCCACAACAACTGCACGTCCGTAATCCTGAAGAGCTGCGGCCACAATTTCAGAAGCTGAAGCCGAGAAACGATTAATCAAAACAATCGTAGGTTTTTTAAAGTCAATGTTCGGATCAGTATCTGCAAGAACATCAACTGTACCAGTATGGGCCTTAACCTGCACGATTGGACCTTTCTCAATAAATAATCCTGAAATCATGCGGGCGTCTTCCAGTGCACCACCACCATTATTTCTTAAATCAAGAATCAAGCCATCTGCCCCTTCTTTATTCAGGCGCACAATTTCTTTACGGGTATCGTCAGTCACGTTTCTACCGGCACGGTCATTAAAGTCACGATAAAATTTTGGAACATTAATATAACCAATTTTGCTTTTCACGCCATTGAGTTCTAGTAAAGTTCCTTTCACGTATGACTCGTCTATTTCCACCACATCGCGAATAATAGGCACAACTTTGACAAGACCATTTGGCTTCTTGATTGTCAGACGAACTTCACTGCCTTTTTTACCACGAATAAGCTTCACAGCATCCCGTAGACTCATATCCACTACATCAATCGGCTCATCTTTGGCTTGACCAACTTTAAGGATAATGTCTTCAGCCTCCATTTCTTTAGTTTTCCAAGAAGCAGATCCAGGAACAATTTTTTCTACTTTAATGAATGAATTGTCTTCCCTCAGAATTGCGCCGATTCCTTCAAGTTTACCGGACATATCAATATCAAAATCTTCTTTCTCTTCAGGCACCAGATAATTCGTGTGAGGATCAAACACTTTTGTAATAGAATTATAGAACTTATCCAATTTATCAGAACGCTTTTCGTTCACGAGACGATTGAAAATCTTTTTATAACTTTTCAAAACCTTAGCACGCGACTCTTTTTCAATTTCAACATCTGAAAGCTTTTTATCGGTGGTTGGCTTTTTCTTATTGCCCTTCTCGTCAGTCGCTAAACCGTTCTGTTCTTCCTTCGCATCTACAATACGGCTCATCACTTCAAACTTCATCAGCTTGTCCCAAGTAATGAAAAGTTCTTTTTCATTACTTGAAAAGGATCTTTTTTTAGGATCAGTTTCTAAAGTATCTTTCTGAGTGTAATCCAGGGGCTTACTAAGATAAGTCTCTATATGCTTTTCAATCTGGCCAATACGCTTATTCATAATTTCTGAACTACTATCCAGAATTTTTAAATCACCAGATAGGACCATGTCATCTAATTCTTTCTTTAACTTCTCAAGATCTTTTACATCTGATTGAAGAAGAAATTGTTTTCCGTAATCCAGTCTTTCTAAATAAACCTTAAAGGCATTTTCAGAAAGGAAGTTATCAATTTGTTTATTCGAAAGATGCATATTCTCAAGCGCACCCTTAAGAATATTTCCTAAAACCATTTCCCGTGTATAACGTGGCTTTGAAGAAATTAAACTGCCAAGGATAGAAGACTCTTCAGACTCTTCAGTTTGAGCAACTTTAGCTTTCTCTGCAGACTGGGCAGACTGAGTGAGCATTAACATAGTTAAAAACAGAACATGGGATTTCATGGAACCTCGATTTAATCTCAAGATAAAGGAATTACTTATTTTCTACCTACGCTGGCCCTCGTGCAATCTTTTTTGGTGAACGAATTTTTTTACTAGAAGCGTTTGGCCAGCTCAGTAACAATAGTGGACATTTCCCGACTTTTTTTATCGTCTTTACCACAAATATCCTGAGCTTCACCCTTCATCCTGAGGCGAAGCGTCACTATACATTTGCCTTCCATAGCTTGTATTTCATACTGGCAACGCAGAAATCTTGAAGCAAAGTCACGATCAATCCGCACGGCCTCCCTGCCTGCTATTTTCTGAATCATTTCTTCATCATGAAATTTTCTTCTCAAAAAATAATCCTGACCAGAGGTTCTCTCTAAAATGTAGGTTTTGTGATCATCTGGGATCTCGATGCTAAAAAGAACAGTTTGCAAACGAAGATCAGTATGACTTTCTTTGGCCGGTTGCTCAGAGTATTGGGCACGGGCCAGTGAAAGAAAACTTGTTAAAATTAACAGAGCAAAAGGCATATATTCCTCAATGTTGAATGGATTATCTCATGGCCATAATGACTTTCAAAGAAAAGCTTATTAGGATCAAGGCA
The DNA here is from genome assembly GCA_945860895.1 of Bacteriovorax stolpii. GTDB lineage: Bacteria > Bdellovibrionota > Bacteriovoracia > Bacteriovoracales > Bacteriovoracaceae > Peredibacter. The sequence goes on along the minus strand of CAMASK010000042.1, from coordinate 18,287 downwards.
TGTTTTATCAATTACTGAAGCCTTTGTTATTTTCCCTCTCCCCTGAAAAGGCTCATGAACTAATTCTCCAAGTGGCCCATTTAAGTCCTGCCTTAGGAAGATTGTCAGGGACTCCACATTCTGAACGCCTCAAGTTAAGAATTGGAGCTTGTGAATGGAAATCCCCTATTGGTTTGGCGGCAGGTCTGGATAAAAATGCCGAAGCTCTGGATTTTTTTGCGGCACAAGGATTTGGCGCTCTGGAATGTGGGACGGTGACTCTCAAGCCCCAGCTTGGTAATGCGCGCCCTCGCATCTTCCGTTACCCACAAGAATCTAGTCTCAGAAATGCTATGGGTTTTCCCAATGCGGGTATGTTGGAAATTGCTCGCCATCTTGAAGCCTTCGATTCTGAATTGCCTATTGGGGTCAACTTAGGAAAAAACAAAGATTCTAGCCCTGAAGAAAGTATCGATGAATTAAGTGTCATGTGTGCCACTCTGGAAGATGATGCTGATTATTTTGTGGTAAATGTTTCTTCTCCCAATACGCCAGGACTTCGCGCCTTGCAGGAAAAATCTTATCTAACAGAATTATTTCAAGAGCTGAAAGCTACAACAAAAAAAGATTTGTATCTTAAAATTGCTCCTGATCTGGAAGAAGCAAAAGTGATTGAACTGTCCAATTTAGCTTGTGAATTAAAGCTTACGGGTTTAATTGCCACTAATACCACCATTATGCCAGAGCGAGGATTGGGTGGAATTTCTGGTTTGTTGTTAAAACAAAAAGCCAAAAAAATCAGGAAGCTCATTTTAGAACAACAGTTACCAATTGAACTCATAGGTGTTGGAGGTATCACAGATTTTCAGGACGTAAAAGATTTTTGGTTTGATGGTGGAAAAGTGCTTCAAATTTATACGGCCTATGTTTATCAAGGCCCGCAGTTATTGAAGATGATGCAACAACAAATGATCACCTTCCTTGATCAAAAAGGCATATCAAGTTTAGATGTTTTTTTTAAGAATGATTTAAAAAATAGAAAACAAATTCTAAGTTAACCCGCATAATGCTCGCGGCTACCTTTTACATTTTCTTCTATGTACTCAATGATCATATCGGCAATATCAAGTCCTGTTGAATTTTCAATCCCCTGAAGTCCTGGCGAAGAATTTACTTCAAGAACTAAAGGTCCACGATCAGATCGAAGTAAATCCACTCCCGCCACATTCAACCCTAAGGCCCTGGCAGCATTAATTGCCACCTGAGCTTCTTCTTTTGTAATATCCACCTGTACAGCAGTTCCACCGCGATGAAGATTCGATCTGAACTCTCCATCCTTGGCCTTTCTCATCATGCTTGCCACAACTTTATCGCCGATCACAAAGGCTCGAATATCGCAGCCATTACTTTCTTTAATAAATTCCTGAACAAGAAAATGTGCTTTCATTTGTCTTAAACCATCGATCACCGATTCAGCAGCTTTCGGAGTTTCCGCAAGAATAACACCTTTGCCCTGAGTGCCTTCGATAAGTTTAATCACGCAAGGAGCTTCACCCACCATTTCAATTAATTTACCTGTCATCTTAGTGGAATGAGCGTAACTGGTGGTGGGAAGTCCAATTCCCGAACGCGAAAGAATTTGCAAACAACGTAACTTGTCTCTGGATCTTGTGATGGATGTAGACTCATTCAGTGAGTACATACCCATCATCTCAAATTGTCTTAGAATCGCTGTGCCATAAAAAGTTATACTGGCACCAATTCGCGGGATAATGGCATCAAATTTATTTAATTCCATGTCACGTAAATGAACCATAGGCTTAGCAGAAGTAATGTTCATATAACAGTTCAAGGGATTAACCACTTGTATTTCATGTCCACGTGCTAAAGCCGCTTTCACTAAACGATGTGTTGAATAAATGCGTGGATTACGGGAGAGAATACCAATCTTCAAGAGGGCCATCCTTGATCTTTTAAATTGCTTCTATTTTACTCTTGAACTCTATTTTTTAATACACCTATAAGATCGGCCAACCACTCCTCATACTCTTCTTCATAATAAAGATCGCAATCCAGGCGTTTGACCATGGGCTTCCCGCCATGTTTGGACAGGTACTGATCGAAATCTTTTCCGCACTGACAAAAGTGGGGATAATATGAATCCCCTAAGCTAAGCACAGCATAATTGATATGAGTGAGATGCAGCTTCTCTTCGAATTTCAAAAAACTCATCCATTCAGAAGCATTGTCTGGCGGCTCACCATCCCCGTGAGTGCTGGTGACAATAATAATCTCTTTCATGTGATAGATAGCTTCTGGGTCAACTTCGCCCATATCCTGAACGACAAAATTAAATCCTTCATTGCCCAGACTCTCCCCTATCACATGAGCGAGGTTCTGAGCGTTGCCGGTTTGCGAACCAAAAAGAATATTTATATCAGACATTACTTACGAAAAATTTTAACTGCTTCGTAGCCAGCTTTTTTAATCGCCGCTTTGATTTCAGAATCAGAAATTTTTTTTCCTTTAACTTCTTCAAAACGGGCATTTTGATTTTCTAAACTGACTGTAATGTTCTCGGCTTTATCTGTGGCCTTAAGTTCTTTAGTGATGGACTCAACACACATCCCACAGGTCATGCCCTTTACTGCAACTTCGAGTTTAGCAGCAAAAACATTGAGACTAAGTAAGGCAGAGGTAATTAGAATAGCGATTTTCATGAGTTATCTCCTAAATAAAAGGGCGTAGTTTTTACAAGTTATGTTGATTATCTAGGCCCATTATAGACGATGAGTGTTGCATCGGGTATACCTCGGCCTATGAAAAAAGTTGTTTGGGATCGACTTGGTATCGCTTTTTCGTCTGCTTGCATTGTGCACTGCATTGCAGTGGCGTTCCTTCCCCTCTTTTTTCCCGTTCTTAAGCAATATACCCACTCTACTTGGGTGCATATAGTAGTAGCATCCATTATTCTTTTCACTTCCCCCCTGGCCTTTGTTCCTGGATACAGAAAACATGGACTCACCTGGATTTTAGGCATGGCCGTTGCTGGATTGATGATGGTGTTCATGGGAATCTTATTAGATGATAAGGTCTTAGAACAAGCTAGCCACGGGATCTCAATTTGCGGAAGTTTATTATTAGTCTTAGCACACGCCAAAAATATTCAACATTCTCATCGTCATCGCCATCAGCACTGCTGTTAATATTTTTAATTCTTTTTTCATCTCAAACATTTGCTGGAGAACAAGAACTTCCCCTATGGGAATTAGGTGCAGGCCTTTTACCCTTCAGAACGAATCACTATCGTGGTTCACCTCAATCCAAAACTTTTTATTTCCCTTTTCCGGCCTACACCGTACGAAGTAAAAATGTTGAAGCAGAAAATGGTTATATCAGAAGCCACATCGCCCGCTTAAGAGATGATCTGGTTTTAGATTTAAGTTTCAATCTTGGTCTCAACGTAAATTCTAAGAATGATGAACTCAGGCACGGCATGCGAAGCCTTGATCCTACCTTTGAAGTGGGACCTATTCTTCGCTACTATATGTGGAAGTCTCAAAATGAAACTCACTTCCTGAACATAGAAATGCCTTATCGCGCGGTCTATGCCACCAACCTCACCTACATTGATCACGTTGGTTACTATTCCATTCCCTATTTAAACTTGCTTTCAAAGGGCACTCCCAATACCTGGGGATGGACTTCGGAATTCTCCATTGGTCCTCAGTATGGCTCCAGTGGTTTTCATAATCGGTTTTATGCGGTTGATTCTCAGGATGCGAATTCGTCGCGCGAGCGTTACCATTCTGGAAAAGGTTATTCCGGAACACAGTTCTCAGCTACGTTTAGTAAACGCATGAAAGATGTTTTACTGATTCCCTTTTTTCGTTGGGATTATTTGGATGGTGCAGTTTATAACAAGAGCCCGCTGTATAAAGATCCGAATTATTTTTTCTATGGTGTCGCTGTGGTATGGTTTTTTACTCACTCCAAAGAGAAACAGACGGCGCCAACGATGGTGAAATAGCAGACTTCAAAACAAATAAGAAAGCCCTCTTGCGAGGGCTTTCTTATTTGTGAAATGTAATTTAAAACTACTTCTTGCCGTATTTTTTGTTGAAACGATCAACACGACCTTCAGTATCCATAACACGCTGAGTGCCTGTGTAGAATGGGTGAGAACCAGAAGAAATATCTACTTTAAATAGTGGATACTCTTTACCAGCAACAGTGATTTTATCTGTTGTTTTGATTGTTGATTTTGTAATGATTTCGAAGTCACAAGAAACGTCTTTAAAAACGACATCTCTATAGTCAGGGTGAATACCTTTTTTCATAAACTTATCCTTATAGTGAACAGATAGTACTAATTTTGAAGTCCGGACAATTTACCTATGGGTGCGCCCACTGTCAACGAGGAATTAAGCTATTTCTTCCCTGAAGCGAGAACAATACTGGCAAGCTCGGCTTCCGTCATTTTCTCAATGACTTTCGGGTCCCGCTTGTCTTCCGGAAGAGTAATATTCTTGGTGCCCACTTTGATGTAAGGACCATATTTTCCGTCGAGAACTTGGGCTTTTTTCTTTAATTTGGCCACCATTCCGAAGTCTTTAAGCACCTTGGCACCACGGCGACTGGCACCCTTTTCTTCATTCAAAAGCTCCAACCCACGGGCCAGATCAATGCCAAATAAGTCATCTTCTTTTTTGAGTGAGCGGAATGTGCCGTCATGCATTACATAAGGACCAAAACGACCATTATTGGCCAGAACTGGTTTTTTGGTTTCCGGATGGATTCCCAATTCTCTAGGAAGTGAAAGGGCCTTTAGGGCAGCTTCCATAGTAGCAGTTTTTGGATCCATGCCTTTTGGAAGTGAAGCTCTTTTTGGTTTCGTATTCTCTTCAGTCACTTCACCAAGCTGAAAGTAAGCGCCATAGCGCCCAACTAAGCAGTAGATTTTTTCTTTGGTTTTTGGATCCACTCCAATTGGTGTTGGTCCATTGGCTTGATTCTTCAGGAGGTCTTTAATTTGTTCAGGATCAAGATCGGCCGGTGCTATGTCCTCAGGAATTGAAGCATGGACTTCATCTTTACCAGTGCCTTCAACCACATATGGCCCAAAGCGGCCCACTTTAATATCCATCTGCACCCCATCTTTCACGATGTGAATAGTGCGAGACTCATCAGGCTTAATTTTCTTATCTTGCTCTTCAACTTTCTTAGCAAGACCATTTTTACCCTTGTAAAACTTGGTCAGATACTTAAGTGAATCTTCTTCTCCATAAGCAATTTTATCCAGAGACTCTTCCATTTCTGAAGTGAAAGAATAATCCATCAAGTGTTCAAAGTGAGTTTCCAGAAGTTGAATAACCGCCATGCCAGTAAAAGTCGGAACTAAAGCTGCTCCATCTTTTCTCACGTATCCTCGATCAAGAATAGTTCCGATAATCGAAGCGTAAGTTGAAGGACGACCAACGCCCTCTTTTTCTAAACCTTGAACAATGGAAGCTTCCGTAAATCTTGCAGGAGGTTTTGTTTCGTGTTGAACCGAATTAATGGCAACGGCTTTGACGGAGTCACCTTTTTTTAACACTGGTAAAATCACTTCTTTATCTTCAAGAGCTGCTTCAGGATCATCTGATCCTTCAACATAAACGCGCAAAAATCCTGGGAATAAAATGCGTGTTCCGGATGCAGAAAATTCAGCATCGCCTGCTTCAATTTTAATTGTCATGGAGGCTTTCTCAGCTTCTTTCATCTGAGTGGCCATGGTTCTTTTCCAGATCAATTCATAAAGGGCCAGCTCGCGACCACTCATTCCGGTTTTATCTGGATGAGTGAATTCAGCACCCGCAGGACGAATCGCTTCGTGGGCCTCTTGAGCGCCTTTTTGTTTCGCCGAATACTGACGAACTTCCGGATGCAAATATTCTTTTCCATATAATTTCACCACCATTTCTCGGGCAGCATTGATAGCTTCCTGCGAAAGGTTGGGTGAATCTGTTCTCATGTAAGTGATCAAACCTTCTTCATACAAACGTTGCGCCGTTCTCATGGTGTCTTTTGATGACATGCCGAGCTTTCTGTTGGCTTCCATTTGAAGTGTTGAAGTAATGAAAGGAATGGCGGGCTTAGAGTTGAAGGTTTTTTCCTCAACTGAGGTCACTTTCCATTCAGCTTTTTCAATATTTTTAGCGAGATCTTTAGATTTTTTTTCATCGAGAAGAACAACTTTTTTCTCGTCAATCAATTTACCGGTGAGACCATCAAAGTCCTTACCCCCGGCCACACGCGCACCTTTAATCGAAGTTAGCTTGGCTTCAAAAACGGCTTTTTTGTCAGAGGCTGGATGAACATCGGCCTTAATATCCCAATAAACAGAGCGTTTAAAGCGCATGCGCTCTCGCTCTCTTTCGCAAATCATTTTCAAACCAGTGGATTGAACTCGACCGGCCGATAAACCGTAAGCAATCTTTTTCCAGATTAAAGGAGAAAGAGTGTAACCGTAAAGACGATCTAGGATACGACGGGTTTCTTGAGCAGAAACGAGTTTTGTATCTACTTCTCTGGTGTCTTTGAGGGCTTTTTGAATAGCGGATTTTGTAATTTCATGGAAAACCATTCGCTTAACTGGGACTTTTGGTTTTAAAAGTTCGAGCAAGTGCCAGGAAATTGATTCCCCCTCTCTATCTTCATCGGTCGCAAGATAGATGATGGCGCAGTCTTTCATTTTAGCTTTGAGATCAGTAATTATTTTTTTCTTATCTTTTGGTACGACATATAAAGGAGCGAAATCTTCATCCACATTAACGCCTAGCTTTGCCCAATCTTCTTTTTTTAGTGCAGCTGGAATATCCGATGCAGACTGCGGTAGGTCACGAATATGACCCATGCTAGCCTCTACTATGTAGTTGCTGGGGAGAAATTTGCGGATAGTCTTGGCTTTAGTAGGAGACTCTACGATTACCAGATATTTTTTGTCGGCCATTTTGTTCCTAATTATAAAACATGACAATATAGAGATAAGGGCCATCCAGAAAAACGTCAAGCTTTAAAAATTTTAACAGCTTAGCCGATTGCTTCAAAATTTCCCATTAAACTCTCTGTAATTCAACGAAACTTCCGATAAGAAGTTGTATTTCTTATGGGAGCTTTAGATGAAACTTATCCTCTGCCTTTTATTTCTGGCCACTCAAAATGTTTTGGCCGAAGAAGAATTCAAAGTATTCGTTAATACTTTTGATGAAGACATCGACACATCAGTTATCAAATCACCGGCAGTTAAAACCACAGTTGGTGTAGGTCAATCCACGAGTCAAGTGGAAAAACTCCCTGATCCTGTTGAAATGGAAAAAATATTTAAAAGTGCCGATATGAGCGATGAAGTTAAACCTCTCAATCAAATGGACCGTGATATTCTTTTTATGAAAGTGGTCAAAAGAGATCTTGCTTCTGTCAAAAAAAGCTATCCTCAAATTGCTGGCGAGAAGTTAACTAATCTTAAAAAAATCATTGATGGTCAAAAATGAAAAATTTTATTTTCATTGTCACAATGATCGTCGCCTCGAATGCGTGGTCATATAAATGTAACCGCTCAGTCAATCCTAAGAAAGTTGTGGTTTTTGTTGATGCTAATAAATCTCCCATGGAAAGTAACGATGCCGAACGGGCAGCTTGTGAGCGTGGAGAAGCCTTTAAAAAATTGCCGCCGGAAGGTCAATCGATTGATGCTGCAAATTTAGAGAAAGAATTAAAAAAGTTGGCAGATGCCAATAAGTCCGTTTCTTCCATGGTGATCTCGGGTCATGATGGTGGGGGAAATATTCACGGTGCAAATGGTGGCGTAGATAAATATGAAGTCATCAATGCCATGAAATCCGCCTACAAAACCAAACCTCATCTTCTATCTGACTTCAAATCTGTTTTCATGTGGGGATGTTGGACCATGGGTCCAAGTGAAGTGGACATTTGGAGAAAAGAGCTACCCTCTTTAAAAATGTGTTCTGGCTTCTTTGATATGGGTCCTTTGAATACCACGGCCGCAAGTCATGCGATTCTTCATGATTTACTAGTGAAAGAAAAAAGTATGGTTGAGGAAGCTGATCAGAAGAAATTAAAACGTATCGTAGCGAGTGTTCAACACATTAATCAAACCTACGCAGCTGTTTATACTGAAGCTGCCTGCGGAGACATGTATTACTACAATACCCAAGGAGATGGCGACTACACTGGTGAACCAACAACAGATAATTTGAATTATTCAGCGGGTAATCATTTTCTCGATTTTAACAAGAACTTTGACTGCAAAGGCGCTGCTGAAGATATTGAAAAAAATCGTAAACTCTTAATCAAATATTATTATGGTGAATTACCCTTACCACCAAACAATGCTCAAAGCCCTGTGCTTAAAATCTACAGTTTCCTCAGGTCTCATTCAAAGTGTCTGAAAGAAAATCACCTCCTCAATGGAGACAGAGTTGGAATGCTTCGTTTTTATGATAGCGTTAAAGACAATTTTGCTGAAGTTTTTAAAGAATTGAATCAAGCCACTTTAGCTGAATTCAAACATTTAGATAATTTCACTCAAAAGTATAAGGCCAAGGGAAAACCGATGCAGGATTTCATTAAATACTTTCAAGCTGGAAAGTCGGCTTTCTTTTCAGCTGATGCAGCAACATTGAAAACCAAAAGTCGCAAAGACATTATAAAAATGATCTCTTACCTTGATGGAATGGTGAAGCAACCCATGGCCCGAGATCCGAAGTTTACGAGCAAACTGAAGAGCTTGAAGAAGATGAGGAATGCGATGGAGACTTACCTCTTTCAGTTGAATCCAAATTGTATGGATTTTCTGGACTGGCACGAACACACGCCAGGTTGGAAACCGCCCACTAGATGTCCAATTTAAAAAGAGAAATAAAAAAGCCACCTCGGTGGCTTTTTTATTTGATTGCTTTAAGATTATTCGTTTAATTTCTTTTTCGCTGCTCTACGCTCTTTTCTTGCCTGCAGTTGCTGTTCAATTTTAGTGCGCATTTTCTTACCTGATACGAAACCTTTTGCACGACTCTTCATGAGCTGGTAAGCAGACCGATTTACAACATAGCTACAAAATGATCTTAGGTCTTTATCAGATTCAAACTTATCCTGATTTTCTTGTTTCAAACAAATCGCAGTAGATACTGCAGTACCGATGTCTGCAATCACCACCGGAGTGGCATACAGGCTGGCCAGTGAGCCAGAAATAATTCCCAGTACTATTTTTGGTCCAAAGATCTGACCAACCAAGCTAATAGCACCTTCATGAATTTTAGGAAGAGCTGCTTTATAGTTTTCAAAACCAATTGATTTATCAAAGTAACCTGAGATGATAATATCAGTGATCTCATCCTCAGTGACTTCTCCGATAATCGCCTTCAATTCCTCATATTCATGGTGATTATTAATGAAATCCCCAGTCAGCTTATCCATATCGATTGAGGAAATTTCATTTTCCGTTAATTCGAAGTCTGATAGATCTTGCGGAATATCGCGCTTAATTCCAAGACTCACTAAAAAGTCTTTGAGAATGATTTTTGATTTTTTCTCCACAATTTCTTCAATCTTAGATAGCAACAGCTCAACCATCTCTTCCGGAGTACCCGCCTCAAGGTATAGTTGATCCATTTCTTTAGAATGATTCAGAAAGAACTGATAGAGTGCAACGATATCTTTATTCTTATCTTTCTTTTCAAATAATCCGGTTAAAAACCCCGCTGCATTCAAAAAAGGTTTGGAAGTGGTGGTGGTAAGCCATGATGCCCCTTTGCCAAGTTTTCTTCCCACATTACGGAAAACGATTTGTTCTTTCGTTTTATCTACACAGTTATATTCACAATCATCGAGCTTTTGAACTTCTAATTTTATGACTTTTGAAGAGGACTTAAGTCTTTCGGCCACTTTCTTTAAAAGAATTTTTGTTTGCTTGTCATGCTTATCAGAAGAAGCCTCTTTTTCAAGTTCCTTTGCCACGGCATTTTGGTCAGAAGATGAAACTTCTATTAGTTCTTGGGCAAAACCCTGGTTCATACTTAAGAGCATACCCAAAATAAATGCATGCTTTTTCATAAAAGCTCCCCTTAAAAAAGAATATAGATAGTGAGAGACCAGCAAATTAAAGGCCAATTCAAACTCAAATTTTCAGTCATTTAAGCGGGAGTTCAGTGAGTAATACTGAACAGGTGTATAAATTCTGGACAGTTAAAGTGCTGAGAAATAGATCGGGTTTTGATCAGCCTAAAGCTTCCTTTAGGTCGTCTATTAAATCCTCTGCGTCCTCTAGACCAACTGAAAGTCTGATGGAATAAGGCCCAATGCCCATCTCATTTTTATCATTTTCAATTAAATCATCACCAAAGAAAAAATGCGTCGGACAAATGATAGATTCGGTGGAACCAAGACTTACCGCAAATTGAATCAGCTTAAGTTTGTGGCAAAATTGATCGGCGATTTGCCCAGCCTTAGGATCCAGAATAAATGAAACGACCGCCCCCATTTGCTTCATCTGTTTTTTTGCCAGAGCATGTGAATGACTCTCGGCCAGGCCGGGATAAAAAACTTTCTGAACCTTAGGATGGGTATTTAAAAATTCGGCAACCTGCTGAGCGTTTTTGCAATGCCTTTCGTAGCGTAATAAATATGTTTTGAGTCCTCTTTCGATCAGAAAAGCTGCATGGGGATCCAATGAAGCCCCAAGCATGAAGGACATTTGCCTGATTTGATTTATCAAAATCTTTTTCCCGGCAATTGAGCCAGCTAAAACATCACCGTGTCCGTTCCCGAATTTAGTTAAACTTTGAATCATGAGATCCACATCAAATTCCGTATGCTGATGCAGTCCTGCAAAGGTACCATCCATACTCACAATAATGTTATATTTGCGGGCGATTCCGATAATGAAGTTGATATCAGCGATATCAAGATTGGGATTAGTGGGACTTTCAAAATGAATCACTTTAGTCACACCAGGCTGAATACTTTTTTCCAGACTCTGAATATTATTCAAGGATATTATCGAAGAAGTAATGCCAAAACGGGGGAGCATATCCCTGATGAAAACGCGACCAGGTTTATATAATTCCCTGAAGGTAATAATATGGTCGCCACTTTTCAAAAGACCCAAAAGCATTCCAGAGATGGCGGCAATACCGGAGCTAAAGACAATGCAGTCTTGTTTTTTTTGAATCTCACAAAGCGACATTTCCAGTTGCTTTAAAGTAGGATTTGAAATTCTTGAATAGATAAATTGATTGCTGTAGCCCACTTCCTCGGAGACAACGAATTTCACGGATTGATAAATGGGCGCCAAAAGTGGTGGATTAGAATCAGATGGTGTGATTCTCTGCGGATGATTGAGGCGTGTATTCATTTTCCATTTACTGCGATCGGTGTTCTTCATCCCGACATGTTACCTAGTTTGTCACATACTGCCAATTCGAACATCGCCAGTACCCGTCAATACTTGCCAAAGCATCCAGGCCCGCTCAATCTGACTATTGCCAAGAGAATTTTTGAGCGTATTAAAGCTATTCACATAGATTTTTGTAGTTGTGGGGGAATTGATTTTCATTTTCATGCGATGAGCCTCAATGGAGTTACTATTCGCAATTTGATGCATTGATAAAACTTGTCCTAAACCAGCCGCTAACACCTTCACAAATAGGAATGCTGAATCTGCCAGGAGCGCAAAATGGCAAGGCGCTAAAAACTTCCCAAACCGAATTCCATCACAATCCTGATGGTTTTCTCTATGTTTATGGGAAAGAGGATTCAAGAATCGGAAGAATAATGAGACACTTTACCTCATTAGGACAGAATCAGAATGAGATCCTTAAAGATCTTATGGTTTTGAAATCCAGAATATAAAATTAAAAAGTAGTAAAACATGATACCACGTTATGAAGTGAAAGAAATTAGTGCACTCTGGAGTGAGGAAAATCGCTTTAAAACTTTTCTTCAGGTCGAAATGGCGCTTCTACGAGCTTTGGAAAAAGAAAATAAAATTCCTCATGGAACAGCGAAGGCTTTTCAGGATGTAAAAATCAGCCCCGCCAGGATTCTAGAAATTGAAGAAGTCACTCGTCACGATGTGATCGCATTTTGCAGCAGCATTACTGAACAAGTTGATCCTAAATATGCCCGTTATTTTCATTTTGGCGTAACTTCTTCAGATATTTTGGATACTGCTCTCTCACTCCAAATCCGAGATTCTTTGAGAATCATTATTAAAGATATGAAGGGTCTTCTCTTAGCGCTCGAAGAACAAGTTCAAAGAAGTAAAGATCTTCTCACTATTGGCCGCTCCCATGGAATGTATGCTGAGCCCATGATTTTTGCTCAAAAGTTTTTATCCTTTCATCAGGAAGTTTTTCGTCGGCTAAATGATTTTGAACAAATACTTATTCATGACATCACTGGGCAGCTCTCTGGAGCAGTTGGTAATTATACAGTTCTTGATAGTGAGATTGAGTCCCTCGCCCTGACTGAATTGGGTTTAAAGACTGAGGTGGTTTCGACTCAAGTTATTCCACGAGACCACGTGGCCAAAATTGTCGCGAACAGTGCGCTTCTTGCTTCCGCTCTGGAAAGAATGGCAGTTGAGTTTCGCTTGCTCCATCATTCGGATGTGGCAGAACTGCATGAAGGATTTAAGCAAGGCCAGAAAGGCTCATCCACAATGCCCCATAAAAAAAATCCTATTAGTTCAGAAAATATTTCCGGCCTCTCACGCCTGATTCGCTCTCATGTGGAGATTGCTCTTCAGAATAATGTTCTGTGGCATGAGAGGGATATATCTCATTCAAGTAATGAGAGACTTTATTTGCCAGATCATTTTGGAATTTTAAGCTATGCTATTCGTCGCATGGCCTCCACAGTTGGGGACCTAGAACTTCATCGTGATAAAATTGAGGCGAAGGCACTGGAGAACTTCTCGGCCCAGTCCAGTTATCTACTGCACGAAATGATTTTAATAAATTCAACAACCAGAGATGAGCTTTATGCCTTCATTCAGGAGGCAAGCTTTACTGCTAAGAATACTGATGAATTTTTTCAATGGATCGAAACTCATGGAAAAGAAAAAGGCTATAAATTGCCAGTCCTTTTAAAATCCGCAGAGCTTAAAAATCATTATGTGAAGAGATTTGAAGATATTTTAAGTAGAGCCTTGGTAGTCTGATTGATCATTCTCTCCTCTCCACCAGCGACCTAAACGATTCCACCATCTCTCAAGACGATTACGCAATCGGTGCCAGAATCTACCATTATTATTCTCAGGCAATTGAGGAACTGGATCCACTGTCGGAGTGTCATCATGATGAGGACGGGGTCGCACGTGAATAGGAGAAGTTGGTAGTGGGTCATAATCCGGTTCACTACCCTCAGGTACAAAACTTAAAATGCCGCAAGCTATGGGTATAGTTCTCTGAGGAGATTTTGTTCCAAGAGTCGCTACTGTTTCCGGAAGCTTTTGATTTTCCGAAACTCCAAGAACCACCACTACCCTTCCTTCTAATTTTAAAGTGTTTTCTTTTAACTTAACCATGTCTTCAATTTTAAAATCACGACGACGTAAATCGCTAAGCACGAGTTGATACGATGTAGATCGTTCATATTTATAACTATCAGTCGGATAATAATCATTTCCTTCCACTTGTCCACTAAGATCACCATCAAAAGGCATGAGCATTTGACCAGCACTTTTTTGCGCCTCTTTGATATCAATATAACCATCACCATTCAGGTCTTCCTCTGGACAAGCAACTCCCGAATAAATTCCTTGAACATGTAGACCTTTAGGAGGATTTTTAAGCGATACTCGAACGTTTAAGTCATCGCCATATTTTGAGACTGTGACAATTCCTTTAACTTGATCTGAAAGAGCATTATTCACAGGAAGTAAATTCGTGCTGTAAATACCTTCTGGCTGAATTTCAAAAGAAGGACGAGAAACTTTATCACCGGATTTACTTTTTCCGCAGGAAGAAAAAAATAACAAAGCTATTAAAAAAAAGATTTTATTTGAGTTAGTCATGAATGAATTTTTATTCTAACGATTAAGGGGAGACAATACTTGGGGCGTAAGTCGGATAGAATGATGAGGTTAAAATTTGCGCCATGTCTTCATCAAATTCAGGACAGAGCTGCATTATAAGTGATGCAGATATTTTACTAATAATGGGTTCGAATTTACGGGCCTCGATAAAAAAATCAGCACGAAGACTTAATAATTTTTGCACCATCAAAGCTGCGGTTTGGTATTTTTTTGTTCCATGATGAGAATAATCAAGATTCAAAGTTTTTTTCATGTAGTGCCATGAATAAAAAGTGGCTAGACCTTCTTCCAAATGGTTGGCGACCTGCTTGCCTTGAGGTGAGAGTAAATGAACAGCTTCATGAGCAAGTTCAAACAAAGCACAAGGCAGATTAGTCTGGGAGCTTAATGAGAGCTGAATGATCACGTGTTTGCAATTGCCTGGATACCAATTACAGGGACTATCTTTTTGAAATTCAATTCCTAAAAGTGTATAGCTTTTATCTCGTTCACCATACAGAAATTCAATTTCACGCAGCATTTGCCCGAGTCTCGAAGTGAGAGTCCAGGAATAGCCATTATCAGTTTCATTAGCAATTAAGAGATTGGGCATGATGGAAAAAATCATAGCAAAAAAAAGCCCTGGCCAACCAGGGCTTTTTCATAACATTATCTGATAAAGAGCATGTCGTAAAACTTAGGAACCGGCCATTTCTCATCAGGGACTAATTCTTCAATCTGATTACATAGATCTGCAATCTGAAATGATGCAGGCATGAGATCTGAACCAATTTTTTTAGAAAGATCCTCTTCGCTCAGCTTATGATGAGATTCTTCCAGCTGCGTGATCAGGCTCTGTGACTGGGCATGGATGTTGCGAGTCAAATCTGCTAAAGATTTAAGTACTTCAAGCTCTACTGCAGCATCTGCACCAATATCTTTATGTGCTTTCACTGACGCTGCAAGAATGGCCTTATATTCAACAGCAGCTGGGATAATTTGTTTATTTACCATCTGGTGAAGAGTCTTTAGTTCAATTTCACGGCACTTAATGTAACGCTCAAGCATTACGTTGTAACGAGTACTAATTTCTGATTCTCTGAAAACACCAGTTCTCAAAAGAACATTTGTTTTCTTAGCATCTTTTAAAACTGCGATGGCTTCAGGAGTTGTGCGCAGATTTCCCAGACCACGTTTGGCAGCTTCTTTTACCCAGTCTTGTGAGTAACCGTCGCCGTTGAATACTATTGCCTGAGCATTAGCATACCATTTTATCACTACTGCCATCAAAGCGTCGTCAGCTGACTTGCCTGCTTTCATTTCGTCTTCAATGATTTTGTTGGTTTCTTCAAATACATCAATGATCGCTGCATTCAAAATTGAAAGCGGATAACCAATTGAAGCGGAAGACCCACAAGCGCGAAACTCAAATTTGTTACCTGTGAAAGCAAAAGGAGAAGTTCGGTTACGGTCAGTATTGTCTTTAAACAGATCGGCCAATTGACGAGCACCTAAATCTAAAATCTGTCGAGCAGAGTGAACATATTTACCACCTGAAATCATGGACTCGAAAATTTTTGTCAATGTATCCCCAAGGAACACTGACATGATTGAAGGAGGAGCTTCATTAGCACCCAAACGGTGATCATTACCATGGCTTGCAATACCCATGCGTATTATGTCCTGATGACGATAAACAGCTTCCACTACAGATGCCACAACCGCTAAGAAACGAAAGTTTTCATGTGGATTATGTCCTGGCTCTAGTAAGTTTACATCTGTATCCGTCGACATAGACCAATTCAAGTGTTTCCCAGAACCATTCACTCCAGCAAATGGCTTCTCATGCAGAAGACAAACGAAATCATGCTTAAGAGCTACTGTACGAAGAACAGTCATCACAATTTGGTTGTTGTCTGCAGCTGTATTTGAATCTTTAAAAATTGGTGCCATCTCAAACTGCCCTGGTGCAACTTCGTTGTGACGAGTTTTGGCAGGGATACCCATTTTATAAAGTTCAATTTCCACTTCTTGCATATATGCCAGAACGCGGTCTTCGATCAATCCAAAGTAGTGATCTTCGAGCTGTTGGTTACGAGATGTTAGTGAACCAAACAACGCTCGTCCAGTCATCACTAAATCCTGACGACCAAAATAGAAAGCTTTATCAATCAGGAAGTACTCTTGTTCAGCGCCACAAGTTGTATAAACTTTTTGTACATCTTTCATCCCAATCAAGTGACAAAATTTATTCATCACTTCGTTAATACGAAGATCAGAACGAAGAAGCGGAGTTTTAGTATCAAGTGCATCACCATGGTACGAAACAAAAGCAGTAGGAATAACTAAAGTTTTTCCATTTGCGGCTTCTTTGATAAAGATTGGAGAAGTTAAATCCCAGGTCGTATATCCGCGGGCTTCGAAAGTTGCACGAGAACCTCCATTCGGGAATGATGAGGCATCTGGCTCACCTTGCATTAACTGAGATGCAGAAAGTGCTTCGAGAGGACGGTCACCATCGAAGCTTAAGAAGGCATCATGTTTTTCGGCCGTAGATCCTGTCAAAGGCTGGAACCAATGACAGAAATGTGTAGCCCCTTTAGCAATAGCCCAATCCATCACAGAATTAGCAATTTTAGAAGCCAGGTCTTTTGTAATTGTACGTTTTCCATCAATCACTTGTTTAAGAGAATCCTTATCTTCAAGAGAAAGTGATTTGGATAAATGATAGTTGTAAACGTTTTCACCGTAATATTGAGATACCTTTAAATATTTTCCTTGTTCATTCATTGGCACAGAACATTTTCTGGTCTTGCGAGAATAAACCGATAGCTTGGCTTGTTGTCTTGGATCGTGGGCCATAAATGTTTTCTCCTGAGATAGTTAATCAATTGATTATAAGGCAAAATTAATACGGAACAATAAGGGAATTTTCATAAAAATAATAATTTTTATTCTGATATTTTTAAGAGAATCAAGATAAACTGACTCAACTATGCTTACTTATCGATTAGTAAACAACTTAAAAGAAAATGAAGATGCTCAGTGGCATGAGTTGATTAGACTCTCCCTTGGTACTGGAGTCCATTCATCCAGACAAAAAGGTTTCTGCTTGGGGAGAGAAGCCCTGAGAGAATGCTTAAGGGCCCGTGGCTTTGACGTGCCGATTGGCGAGTTGCAGCTAGAAAACTATCGTAACTTGAAGCAGGCCCCCACAATGACTGTGTCCATCTCCCATACGCCTGAATGGGGAGCGGCCATTGTTGGAGACAAGGAAAGTTATTTTTCAGTCGGAATTGATGTGGAGCCATTTGAAAGAGTAGTTAAGACAGCTATTCTACAAAGAATCTCTCACCCGCAGGATATCAAGCTGGAACCTATTTTGACATGGTCCTTAAAAGAAGCCTGTTTCAAAGCTTTAATGAATTCCAATAAATTTGATACGCCTATGGAATTTTCCAGTATTCAGCTGCTGGATAAATCATGGATGCATTTTCCTTCAAAAACTCAAGGTTACTGGGAGGCAAGCAGACTGGAAGACTTGTGCCTTGCCTATGCGTGGATTCCAGCTAAATAAATTCTTGAAGCCTAAAATGTAAAACTCTTCTGAGCTTTTTCCCGATCGATAATGGCAATTTCTTTCAGGTAACGTGGAGCTTTTACTGGAGTGATTTCTACACTTTGAAGTTTGTTCAAACGAGAGACAATAAGTTCATATGGTTGATCAATCATAACGAGATTATTGAATTTTTCCGCATCTTCACGCATGAATCTTAAACCATTGAGAAAAATTATTTCATCTCCTGCATTAAGACCTGATTTATAGGCAGGACTGTCTAAGAGGACACTCTTAACTTGAACTCGATCGCCAATATATTCCCACTCAGCGCCAATCCATGGATTCGGTAATTCCATCCACTTGAGTTCTAGTCCCATGGATTTGAAGGCAGAGTCAAAATCAATATCAAAGGTAGTTTCAATCATGGTTGAAAATTTATTCAAGACCACGTCTCCAGCGAGATTTTTTACGATGGTATAAATCCCCTCTTTCGTAATCCCTTTTTCAGGACGACTTTTATAGTCTTCCCAAAGCGACTTTAAGAGGTCATTAATATTTTTTCCCTGCTCTAAAAGAAGAGCATGCAGTACAGTGAAAACTAATCCGCCCTTCAGGTAGTAACTTACTGATGAGTTGCGGGAATTTTCGTCGGGACGATAAAGTTTAATCCACGCA
>CAMASK010000041.1 GCA_945860895.1 Bacteriovorax stolpii | reverse complement strand
CTTCGGGATATTATTTTTGTAAAAGTCGAGCAGCATGCACAAAGGGTGATTGGTCTCAATACCTTTAAGCATCTTCATAGCTTGTCTCTGGATTTTCATCTCTCCAGGCAAACAGGCGGTTTATCACGAGTGATAGAAAGAGGAACCAGAGGAATCCAATTCGTTTTGGATTTTATGACTTTCAACATTCTTCCGACTATTTTTGAGATTTTTCTCGTAACAGGAATTTTGATTTATCACTTTAACCTCACTTATGCGCTGGTGGTTTTTTTTACCGTTCTGACTTATATCATTCTTACTTTAGTGGTTACTGAGTGGAGATTAAAATACCGCAAAGCCATGAACAGTGCTGAAAGTAAGGCGAACACCAGATCTATAGATAGTTTATTAAATTATGAAACGGTTAAATACTTTGGAAATGAAACCCATGAATTCAGGCGTTTTGATGAATCTCTGGCCATGTATGAAGCGGCAGCCATCAAAGGTCAGACGAGTTTATCCATCTTAAATGTCACTCAATCCGGCATTATTGCCACTGGGTTAGTGACCATCATGCTCATGGCCGCCAGAGGAGTCGTAAGCGGTATTAATACCGTTGGTGACTTAGTATTAGTGAACACTTTTCTTATTCAATTATACTTACCTCTAAATTTTCTAGGTTTTGTTTACCGAGAAATGAAAAACAGTTTAGTCGATATGGATAAAATGTTTGAGCTTTTAAAAATGAACGCTTCTGTTGACGATTTGCCTGAGGCCCGAGAGCTTGAAATTAGGCGGGCAGTAATTGAATTTGAAAATGTAAAATTCGGCTACAACTCTAATCGACAAATCATTAACGGTATTAGTTTCAAGGTGGACTCAGGAAAAACTCTCGCCATTGTTGGACCTAGTGGTTCGGGAAAATCTACCATTGGAAGACTTCTGTATCGCTTCTATGATGTCACTGATGGTTCTATAAAAATTGATGGCCAGGACATAAGACACGTAAAGCAGGACTCCCTGCGAAGCGCAATTGGTGTTGTTCCACAGGACACAGTTTTATTCAATGATACCATAGGATATAATATTGAATATGGCAGACCTGGGGCGAGTAAAGAAGAAGTTGCCGAAGCCGCAAGACTTGCAGGCATTTACGATTTCATTATGGAGCTGCCGGATAAATTTCAAACTCAAGTCGGGGAGAGAGGTTTAAAACTTTCAGGTGGCGAAAAACAAAGAGTGGCCATTGCTCGGACAATTTTAAAAAATGCTCATATTTTATTATTCGATGAAGCCACTTCTGCACTTGATTCTCAAAGAGAAAAAGAAATCCAGCAAGCCTTAAAAAAAATCTCAGCTTCCAGATCGACTCTCATTATTGCTCACCGGCTATCCACTATCACGCATGCTGATGAAATTATCGTACTGGATAGTGGAAGAATAGTTGAAAGAGGAGTTCATCATGAACTCCTGAATAAGGGTGGAATTTATTTCACTATGTGGTCCAAACAACAAGAGCATGAGCGAATCAGTCCTGCGCAAATTGATTAGGACTATCAGGTTGAGTCGGTGGTTGTGTTGGCTGTTCAGGATTTGTGATTTGAGTGCTATCAAAATTCACCTCATTTTGATCATGTAATCCACCAGTATTCACTTCCGTTGGCTTGTTGCCTTCTTCTATTTCCTGTTCATGTTTTGGATTATTATTCTTAACTATTTTATTTTTTCTTTTCATATAAAATCCTCCGCTAACCTTCATATAGCTGGATTGACTTTCCATTGACAAGCTTGCAGCAGAGAATTGATTTAAAATTAAGAAGCTTAATTGAGGCAACTATTTCACAATCTTAGGGATGGAAGTTGAACCTCGTATTCGAAATTCTTTAGAGCGTACTATGTTATCCTGGATAAGAACCAGCTTGGCCTTAATGGGTTTTGGATTTTTAATTGCACGATTTGGTGAGGCCAATTCTCCTGTCACAATTGGCATCTTTTTAGTAATGATAGCTCTTATAATTAATTTAGTTTCAGGTATTCAGTATGGAAGAAACATTGCTAGCCTAAAGAAAAATGGCGTAATTCTTGAACCAAAATGGTCGTTAGGAAAAGTACTTTCTATAGTTCTTACTTTAATCGGACTACTTCTTTTAATTTATCTTATATGGCATTTGTAAGGCTTTAAAGCTTCTCTAATTCATCCAAATCAAGCTTACGTAGTTTTGGTGAAATCACCGCCATGATTCCAACAGTTACAATACAGGCCACTCCTCCAAACACAGCCGCGGGGACTAATCCCATTAGTTTTGTAGCGATGCCCGATTCAAATTCTCCCAGTTCATTGGATGAGCCAATGAAAATCGAATTAATTGCCGAAATTCTTCCTCGCATATGATCTGGGGAAGTGAGCTGAACAGTTGCAGTCCTGATGACCATACTGACACTATCAAAAGCTCCCGCCATAATAAGCGCACTTAAAGATAAAATGGTATTTCGGCTTAAAGCAAAAATCAAAATACAGACTCCAAATCCCGCTACTGAAATAAAAAGTTTGGCACCCGCGTTGGTCTTAATATTCGCACGAATGAGAATGGTACTCATTATGAAAGCACCAATGGCTGGACCTCCTCGCAATAGACCTAATCCTTCAGGACCTATAAATAATATTTCGGCGGCATAAATCGGAAGAAGGGCAGTCACTCCACCAAATAAAACTGAAACCATGTCTAAAGTCAGAGCAGGGAACAAAATGGGATGTTTGAAAACAAACTTTGCACCGGAGAGTAATTCTTCTTTTATGGATTTTGTGGCCTCGGGTTTATTTGGCGGCCCCTTAAAATCAATCAGTAAAAGAAACAGGGAAGTCATCATTAAAAAAAGACACACAATACTGGCAGTCCCGGAAACTCCAATAAAACCAAAAAGAATACCTCCTAGGGCGGGACCACTAATGCGTGCCGTTTGCATGGCCGAACTCATCCAAGCTGATGAAGTTGGCAAAAGTGCGCGCGCAATAAGTTTCGGAACTAGTGAAAACATGGAAGGCTGAGAAAAGGCCCGCGCACAACCTGTAAGAAATGAGGAAATGAATAGTAATTTAATTTGTAAAGAATCTTCAAGGCCCACACTTTTAAGCTGACTTAAAAGCATCAATAGACCTGAAGTTAAACTGATATAAACCAGTCGGCGATAAATAATGAGTGGCCGGCTGCGATCCACGATATAACCCGCAAATATCGCCAGACTTAAAGCAGGTATTGCTTCAACTAAACCAATCAGACCAAGATAAAGTGCATCTTTAGTAAGTTCATACATTCTCCAGCCAAGAACAATTGCCTGCATCTGCACCGCCAGGGTGAAGAAAAATCGAGCGGACATGAGTTTCTTGAAATTGTCGGGCATGGTTTTACTTAGCTAAGTTATAATTAACTTTTACCATGTTATCGATTTTCTTGCGAGCAGAGACGACTTTAATTTTTAGATAATCTGAAAGAATACAAAAGACCATTGTACCTTTTGGAGTTTCCAAAAATCCAGCAAGAGCTGCTGTCGCGTTGAGAGTTCCAGTCTTTGCGAATAGTTTTCCTGCGTAAATAGTTAAACGATCCTGGAGAGTTCCGTCTTTTTTTGGCTGGGCCAGAAGGTTTTTAAATCGCTCGTACTCTTCATCATTTCTGATTTTTTTTAAGAGATCAATCTCGACCTGACAGTTTGCCTTATTATCATAGCTAAGACCTGAACCATCGGCCGGTTTGAAGTTCTCTTCAGTTAAATTAAGTCCAAGATCTCTATACCAATCCGCCATCGTTAAAACGCCACCCATGCCCTGAGAAGTGGCATCGGCCATTTCATTCACACTCTGGCGCAGCATTTGATAAAGATAATCATCAGTTTGATTTTTTTCTTTAAATGCCCACCAACCGGTGAAAATTTTCATAGTGGAAGCTGGCTTTAAAAGAATATTTTCATTAGCATGAGAGATGATCTTAGTGGTGCCGTCTGGATTGATTAATTCAAATAAATACGCCCAGGTTTCTAGCTGAGCAAGTTCAATCTCGCTGTGCTCAATAACAAAATCACCAACATCTTCATAGGCCGAGGCTGCGAAAGCAGAATGGAAATTTAAAATGATGAGTAAGGACGAAATTCGAATTAGTTTCATGCCTCAATAGTACCCGATAGAAAGCTGGATGAATGAGGCAAGGGTAAAGAATACAGGCTAAAATCCACGAACCTTATCGGGATCAATAAAAATGGGGATGGCCGTTGCTGCCCAGATGGTTTTTTTATGAGAGCCTACAATAATTTTCTTGTGGGAAAGTTGAATATCGATCAAAGCATTAAACTTAGCTTCAACTGCCCAAAAAGACATTCTAAGAAGAGCTTCTTGTTCATCTTCACAGTTTTCTACGACATAGGGCTCCTCCTTACGCTTTAAAAGTCGAGTCTGCTTGGTCTGATCCTTTGTGAAAATGTAGACCTCTCGAGCCTCTTCTAATTTTTGATTGTAGTCATTTAATGGTGCGGAGATTTTATCATCAAAGCAATTGGTGCAATAAGTAGGGTGAGTAAAATCAGCCGGGACCTTTCTTAAAAAACTGAAGGCTCCTTCTTCGAGGAATTGAGCGCAAGATTTACAAATCGAATCACTGCAAAGTCCACAATGGAAATTGGCCTTAGGCTTACGGCAGGTTTTACAAACGTCTGTTGAGTTAGTCATGTTCAGGATTTATAGCTTGATAGGACACTATATTCAACCATTTCCTTTTTTAGGTCCTAGTTTTTACAGTATTTATCAGCTCAGCATTGACTTTCAGGCCCTCTCGCTCAATTGTGTGGCCCTATGAAATTTAATGAAATGGGTTTAATTGCTCCAATACTTGAAAATTTGTCTGGTATTGGCCACATTACTCCTACTGCTATTCAAGCTTCGGCGATTCCTTTGTTATTGCAGGGAAATGATTTATTAGGGATTGCCCAGACGGGCACTGGTAAAACGGCAGCTTTTTCTCTCCCTATTATTCAGCATCTCATCACCAATAGAAAACTTACTATGTCTGGAGCTCCCAGAGTTTTGATTATTGCTCCCACCAGAGAACTTTGCTCTCAAATAAAAGAAAGTCTTGATACTTATGGGAATAATTTAAATTTAAAAACCGCTGCTATTTTTGGTGGAGTTGGACAAGCTGAACAAGTCAAAAATCTTAAAGCAGGGACGGATATCGTGGTAGCAACTCCCGGCCGACTTTTAGATTTGATTGATCAGGGACAAATGCGTCTCGGTTCACTCGAAATTTTTGTTTTAGATGAAGCCGATCGCATGCTTGATTTAGGATTTAGTGAAGAGCTGGATAAAATAATCAAAAACCTTCCGGCTTCAAAGCAAACCATGCTTTTTTCTGCTACCATGCCAAAAGAAATCGAGGGGCTTGCGCGAAGACTTTTAAAGAATCCTAAGCTTGCTCAAGTTGCTCCAACAGCAACGACAGTTGAAAAGGTTGAACAAAAAATTATTTTTTGTAAACGGGATGATAAATTTCAGCTTTTAAGAAAAATAATTAAAGAAGAAGAAGTTGAATTAGTAATTGTTTTTACGAAAACAAAAAACTCGGCCGACAAGGTGAAAGAATATCTTTTACATCATCGAATTCCGGCAGCCGTTTTTCATGGCGATAAAGATCAAAAAGATCGTGAGCGTGCTTTAAGAAATTTTAAGGCCGGTTCTATGAAAGTTCTAATCGCCACAGATATTGCCGCTCGCGGAATTGATGTCGAAGATGTTAGTCACGTCATCAATTTTGAACTACCCATGGAAGCAGAAAGTTATGTTCACCGAATCGGAAGAACTGCGCGGGCCGGTAAAGAAGGTAAAGCAATTTCATTTGTAGATGAGGCAGAGAAAAGTATTTTAGAGAGAATCGAGAAACTGATACAATTGCGCCTTCCGACTGAAAAATTTAAAGGAAATCCTGAAGCTAAAGGGATTTGGTTAGAGGCTGGCGCTGTTAGAAAAGTTACTGCACCTACTCCTGGCAAGAGTCAGGAGAAATCAGCGTATATCGATCATTCTAAACGTCAAAGGGTGGTGGAGGAGGGTGCTCCTAAACCAAAGCCTCATCCAGGATTTCGTAGCCGTAAAAAGAGATAAGGCATTGAGTCACTAAAAATTAACTTTGAGTTGCCTTAGGACAAATAATTGTTAACACTAATAGAACAATTCGATTTAGTACTAACGGAGGTTTTATGGAAAAGACAGAAATTACTAAAAAAGACAAGCCAGCTCGTAAGCCAAATGCTGCTTTCATGAAGACTTTGACTCCTTCAGCTGATCTGGCCGCCGTTATTGGTGCTACGCCAGTTGCTAGAACAGAAGCTGTAAAGCTTATGTGGGATTATATCAAAGCCAATAATCTTCAGAACCCTGCTAACAAGAGAAACATTCTTGCTGACACAAAACTTGAAAAAGTTTTTGGTAAAAATGAAGTAACAATGTTTGAGTTAACTGGACTTATCGGTAAGCATTTAAACTAATGTTTTAATTAAGGCTGCTTCGGCAGCCTTTTTTTTTCCTAAAATCTAAATCATATTCGCTTTGATCGACATATCTCCAATCAGACCTCGATCTTTTCTTAAAGTGATATAATTAAGTACATCCTCCACGCCTTCCACTTTTTCAGCTATTGTTTCAGCCGCCTTTTTTTGTAATCTGTCGCTCACCTGACCTTTCAAGATAACCCAACCGTGCTGAACAGTGACGCTAATATCAGTAGCATCCACCTCGGTACTATGATCGAGAAGATTTTTTACTTCTTCTTTTATTTTTTTGTCGCTGCCCTCATTGTTGTTGTTCATTGTCATCCTCGTGATTCACTTTGTATTGGTATTCGTTACCTTTAAAGGGACCGACTTGAAAATCTGGGATGTCCTTATTTGGTTTAACTTGCTCTTCCTGCTTAGGAGAGTCTCCCACCATAGAGCCACCCGTAGTGCTGATGGGACTGGCCTGAAATGCCTTTTGCTCGCCGGAATTGGGATAGCTAGGTGTGTTCATGGTAGAAGGCGGTAGACTGGAAGTTCCAGTAGTGGTTTTTTTCGCTAATAAATGTTGAGGGAAAAATGTGATTAAACATGTGGTGAGTAAAAATCTCATAAGACCTCCACAAAATAAGATAACCAAGAGTCCCCTTAAGTTCAACAGAGCATGCAACTCTTGAAACATTAGGTAAATTACACCAATATAGGTTATGGCCAGTACTCACTATTTTTACCTTCCCATTAAATTAAACGATCTTAATGCTCTGGTGAAAGCTCATCAGGAAAAGTTTGATCTTTTTTTAGGTGATACCTTTGAAGATCATGAATTAGAAAAATTTGAAAAGCTCATAGATTCGTTGTGTGCTGTTTATGTCCAGCCAGTTTTGAGCGAATTAAGTTTTGAGGACTTTTATTGCGACATTGAGAACGAAACAAAGCAACGCTTCTTTTTTGAAGCATGCAAAAGCGTTATTGTCCTGGAAAATATGCCTTATTTAGAAACCAATCCATTTCAAGTCAGTTATTTATTACAGCTCTTATCACTATTTGACGAAGTACTGATTGATCAAGGTGGATTGGCCGAATTAGTTTTCAAGGAAAACTATCTTGGCAAACTCAGGAAATATAAAAATCTTGATTCATTGGTGCCCAGTTATGGCGAATTAAGAGCTGACATAAAAACATCTTTACCCATTGATCCCATAGATTTTTTAATCATCGATGTTTATAAAGAAATTAAGCGACTACAGAAATCTAATCTGATTCCTTCAGAAGGCCCCTCCCAAAAAAGTCATCAGATCTTCAAAGTGATGATTTCTGGAGAGTATGATGCTCAAACTCTTTTTAGAAAATCAGGTCTCATGGCCAAAGATTTTGATGACAACCTTGAGCGTTTAAAATTTTGGCTCAGAAAAATTCAGTGATGTTTTTTACCTCTGGCATGATCAACACTAATTGGTCCTGCTCCATAGAAGCTGAGCAACATCGCTCCACCTAGAAGCCCAATATTTTTCATAAAATTAATCATTTGCATTTGCGCCATCGCTGAATCGGAAATATTCCAGAATGCGTGCATAATAAATGTCACCGGTATTAAAAATAACACAATTAATAAAGCACCGAGGCGAGTCCTAAATCCCAAAAGTACACTGAATCCACCAAAAAGAATCATCAGCCCTGAAAGAGGCACTAGGATATCTGGCATTGGCACTCCGGCACTTGCAGCATAACCAATAGTGCCTGTTTTAAAATGATTCATCCCAGAAAAGATAAAAATCACAGAGAATAAGGCTCGACCGATAGGCACCGACCACAGTCTTGCCTTAGTGCTCGTAAAATCAATTCTCATATGAGTATTTGGGCGAGAAACAGTTGCCATAATTGCCTCCTTGTATTCCAATAAACTTTGTCCTCCTGTTGGAAACATGTGGCAAGTCGGCAGGGGTAAAGAGAGCCGCATTTGATTAGGAATTTTATGATTAAAGTAGATGTGTGGTCAGATATTAATTGTCCTTTTTGTTACATTGGAAAAAGACACCTTGAGCAAGCTCTTGAAAAATTTCCTAAAAGAGATCAAGTGGTCATTGAATGGAAAAGTTTTGAACTTGATCCTGACACTCATCCTGAGAAGGGAAGTGATAATCTGGAAATGTTGGCAAAAAAATATGGCAAAGACCATACATGGGCCCAGGCCATGAATAATAATTTAACTGAAATGGCGGCAATGGCGGGTATCGATTTTCACCTTGAAAAAGTCATTCCTGCAAATTCCTTTAATGCCCACCGTTTACTTCATTTGGCAAAACTTTATAAAATGCAGGACCCTCTTCAGGAAAAATTATTAGCGGCAAAGTTTATTGAAGGCAAAGATATTTCTGATCCCGCTGTTTTAAAATCCATCGCACTGGATATTGGCCTTGATACTGAAGAAGTATTGAGATTCTTAGACAGTAATAAGTTTTCCCAAGAAGTGAGGGAGGATGAGGCCATGGCGGCCAAATTAGGCATAACGGGAGTTCCATTTTTTGTATTCAATGAAAGTCAGGCCTTGTCGGGTGCTCATCCTGTGGAGACTTTTGTTGATGTTTTAACAAAGGCGCATCCTTTAACTTGATTGCTATTTCTTCAACGGTGGGAATTGCCTTTAGAAGAATTTCATTTAGAAAAAAAGCGGGCGTAGAGACAATTCCATTATTCAAACCTTCTCTCACGTCTTGCTGAACTCGAGTTGCTAATTTTTCAAATTCCATATCATTTGAAAATAATCTTAGATCAAGTTTTAAGTCCCGGGCCAGATAGAGAAGTTTATCGCCCTCTAGATTTTGGTAATTTTCAAATAAAATATGATGCATTTCCCAAAACTTGCCCTGAAGATCAGCGGCTTCTGAAGCCACTGCTGCAACTCCCGCATTGGGATGAATTTTAATAATTGGGAAGTGCCGATAAATGAAGCACATCTCACTTCCAAAGTAGCGAATTAAGTTTTCTATTTTTTGAACTGCCGAGGCACAATAAGGACATTCAAAGTCTCCGTATTCAACTAAAATAATTGGAGCCTCCAAATCACCCCTGCGGTGATCTGAGTCTTTAGGAGGATATTTAAGTCTAAAACCATTCATTTCAACTTCCTTGCCTTTGTATTTTCTCCCTCTGGTGCTCAAGTGTCTAATTACCACCTATGTCATTTAAATTTAACTTCCTTTTCAAGCACTCTTAAGACTGGTAGAGTGTGTTAAAAGGAAACTTAATCAATGACATCTGAAAGTCCATGGTCTCAACTCGGTCTCTCCCCACAAATTTTAGAATTAATTGAAAAAGCTGGTTATAAGCAACCAACTTCTGTGCAATCCCAGGCCATCCCCTTAGTGCGGGAAGGTTTTGATGTACTCGTTTCTTCACAAACAGGAAGTGGTAAAACTGCAAGTTTTGTTATTCCTACTGTGGAGAGATTTCAAGGTAAGAATGGAACTTATATTTTGGCACTTTCTCCCACTAGAGAAATTGCGCAGCAAACTGGTGCAGTGTTTGAAACCTTTGGTGCTCCTCTGGGCTTAAGGACAGTTGTGTGCATTGGTGGCGCTTCAATACCGGTTGAGAAAGAAGCACTGGCTTCTTCTCCTCATATCATCGTCGCTACTCCTGGACGTTTATGTGATCATCTGGAACGTGGAAACGTTTGGCTGGATTTTATTCAATGCTTAATTTTTGATGAAGCCGATCGTATGCTTGATATGGGTTTTGCAAAACAAATTGATATCATCACTGAACAAATTCCCAAAGAGCGACAGACTCTCATGTTCTCTGCAACTTTCGCACCTAAAGTTGAAAAGCTCGCCAGAAGTGTGATGCGTGATCCGAAAGAAGTGACTATTGAAAAAACCGTTGAGTCAGCTCCCAAAATTGATCAACGATTATATTGGCTGGACGAAGGCAAAAAAATGAGTGCACTGATGCGCCTTGCCCGCGAAGAGACCGGTACTATTATTATTTTTGCCAAATCCAAAGAACGTGTTTTCCAGGTTTGGCGTGCTCTTCACGATAAAGCTGATGATGTTATCTATATCCACTCTGACCTTGCTCAAGAGCAAAGAGAGGCGGCGATTGCTGAATTTAAATCAGGTCGCTACAGAATTCTTGTGGCAACAGATGTCATGGGACGTGGAATTGATGTAGATGATGTCGCCCATGTTTTGAATTATGATGTTCCTCGCGAGGCAGAGGATTATATCCACAGGATTGGCCGAACCGGCCGTCGTGGTAAAACTGGTATGGCCACAACGTTTGCCATTCCCGGTAAAGATGATGCTGGGATAAGAGCGATTGAAAAAATACGTGGAATTACAAATGAAAGATCTGAAGAGGCGAGGAAAAATGATCAGCGCCCTCAAAGAAACAATAGACCAAATGAGCGACGTCCTGATGCTGATCATCAGCAGCGTCATCGTGGGCCTCGACCAGCACGAGAAAGGTTAGAGACTCCTAAAACAGTTGCACCTAATCCTGTAATGTCACCTCCTGCAGACATCTTGGTAGAAAAACAATCGGGAATAGGTTTTCTTGATTGGTTTAAAAAAATATTTTCTTAATTTTAAAGGGCCCATTTGGGCCCTCTTTTTTTGGATTGAGGCTTAATGAAAAAAATCGTTATTCATAAACCTGGTGATTATAAGCAATTAAAAATTGAGTCTTGTCCCTCTCTTATGCCTGGTGCAGAAGATGTTGTTGTAGAAGTAAAAGCTACTGGAATTAATTATGCTGACATCATAATTCGTTGGGGACTTTATGAATCGGCTAAAAAATTTGTGGGATGGCCCATCACTCCAGGATTTGAATATTCAGGAATTATCAAAAGAGTTGGAAATGCTGTCACCAATATTAAAGTTGGTGACAAAGTTTTTGGAGTCTCGCTATTCAATGGTTATGCTTCAGAAGTTTGTGTGCCAACTCACCAAGTCTATAGTATTCCTCAAGGGATGACATTTGAGGAAGCTGCTGGCTTTCCAGCGGTTTTTATGACGGCCTATCATGCCCTTCTCCAAATTGTTGTAGTGAGACCTGGCATGACAGCACTTATTCATTCGGCCGCAGGTGGAGTAGGGAGCTCATTAGTCCAGTTGTGTAAGATTAAAGTTATTACCACCATTGGAGTGGTGGGATCCTCTCATAAAATTCAAAGCCTAAAAGATTTAGGGTGTGATTACATCATAGATAAATCTCAAGAAGATCTATGGAGGAAAGTTAAGGAATATGCACCCAATGGTTGTGATATTGCTTTTGATGCCAACGGTGTTGAGACTGTTAAGGAAAGTTACAATCATCTCGCCCCTTCAGGAAAGCTTGTGGTCTATGGTGCTCACTCAATGTTTCCTAAAAAAGGAGGGCGAGTGAACTGGCCTAAACTTATTTATGATTTTTTAAGATCACCTCGATTCAACCCAATAAATATGACGTCCCAAAATAAAAGTCTGATTACTTTTAATTTGTCTTTTCTCTTTGATCGCAAGGATCTTTTGTCTGAGGCGATGCAGGATTTAATCCAATGGTACAAGGAAGGAAAGTTACGAGCACCGAAAATAACTACTTATCCTTTGGAAGACGTTGCCAGGGCACACCGTGATCTAGAATCTGGAAAAACAATTGGTAAATTGGTGCTTATTCCTTAGAGGAACGCGTGTTTACATGAAGTATTTCTTGATAACCCTGAGGTGAATCTTTCTTTTTTCAAAACCAATTTTGGAATTTAAATTCTCAACAGAAAGATTTAGCCTGAGGGCAAGAGGATCTTTTTTGGATATGATCACACTTTGATTTAATAAAGTATCCCAGGCATTCAAAAGGCAAGCCTCACGCTGCTCTTTAAACCGATTACGATTTAATTGGCCATCCATTGGAAAACTTACAATGCATTCCTGCGCCTTCTTCTCATGAAGGGCTTCAAGGTCTATGAGTAGTTGTTTAAAGACTCTCTCCTCAATTACTGCCGTCTGTGAGTTCAACCATTCTTGATATAAAGCTGAAGCTTCAACTTTCAAACAAGCAGAAGTAATGGTCTCTTCATAAACTTTTGGGGTCGATTGATAACGATTGATTGAACTTAATTGTTTCTGGCCTTGAAGCTGACAATCTTTTAAAAAACGCTCTTTCGTTCCAAGTGAAACCCAAGAGAAATTTTCTAAAAGTTTTTTCTCAAGCCCTGCGGCTTCTAGGGAAATAATCTTCGATAGTTCTTCTTTTAAGGCAGAACACTGCTGGATCAGACTTGGTTTTATTAATTGTTGAGTGTCATGAAACATCAAAACATTTCTAACCAATGATTGAGATTCCTTTAAGCAATTTTGTTTAAAATTTTGATCATTTGAGAAATTATCCACCCAACTAAGTTCTGATTGGAGAGTCACTTTAATGTTTGAAACTTCCTCTTCCAAAAGAGGAGCGATGGCCTGGATTTCTTTATCTTTTTCAACCTGATACATGAGCATTAACTCAAAGTAGGTAAGACTCCTTTTGTTTTCATTATTAATAAAGGCCAATTCGTCGTCCAGGCAACTTTCAATTTCATCTACTTTACGGCATTTTGACCATATGCTTTCGATTTCCTCATCAGCACTAACTTTCTTTTGATCGACCTTAATTTTTAGCTCTGGGATTCCAAATTTACATTTCTGAAGCAAATATTCATTAAAAGCTGCATCCGAAGGATACTTAAAACGAATGGGACTTTTATCTTCTGAAGACCAAAAATCGGTCTTAGGAACCCGGCATCTTTCTTGAGTTGTTCCATTAATAATTAAAGCCTGGTTGGAAAATCGAAGTCCATACTCATTATCAATGGGAGTGGATTCAAACTGGCCCTGCTGGGGCATTTGTCCGCGTGCATTGGCACGAATGATAATTCCCTTACCTCGGTATTTTAAATCAGCATATTTTCTTTTAAATCTATCCGGGCCTATATCGACGGGCCCCTCTGTAAAAACACCTTCAATAATTTCTCCCGCTTTATTAAAAACTATCTGCTCGCCAGTAGGTAGTGTCACCACTGTCGTGTCTGTTATTACTTCAGCAAAAGGTAAATAAGTTCTTGGAAAAAACATAAACAAGCTGTGCATGGTATGTGAGACGGTTTCATTGGGAATGTCTGACATGAAAAGCGAGATATTTTCATTGGCCTGTTCTTCAAATTGAAACTCAAAGTTTCTTGATGATTCAGGCGCAGAAACAATCCTGTTTGGACCTTCATTATTCACAGTAAATGATTCGTATTGGTTTTTTTTAAATGTATCTGAAGCTCCATAATAAAGTCCGGAGATAAAACTCGAAGTATTCGGTCCCCATGGATTGGGTAAGAGAGATTCTTTCATTGGGTGAAGAGTTGTCTTGAGTTCAACGATGGAACTTAAGTCCTGCTTCCATTTGACCATTAGGCGAATAGAGGGACTCTTTACTAAAGGCATAATTGAAATCTTAAAACCTGCACCATCTTTGGTGATATTAACTTTTTCTATTGGCACATCACTAATGAGTTCTATTTTTTCTGGATCGACTTTGAGAATTTCACCACTTTTATCTGTGATGCTCACTTTCAAAAAGGTCCTATTTGCACCATTGGCAAATATTTCATTCTCCTCGAGCACAAGTTTAATTTCAGTCTGCGAGACACTGGCAAACCTTCGCTCTAGCATTGACTGCTTATGGCTAGAACAACTCATTAAAAAAAAGCTTAAAGTTAGAGATAAGCGCATAGGCCTATTTATCGGCTTAAAAAGAAAAAAACTTGACTAAAAGCTTACGGTACATGTCGTAATTTCAAGGCTTTATGAGATATGGATAAAAATACATCTAGGGAAAGACTGCAGAATATGATGAAATATTCTCATGAAGATAGCACCTCCCAGTGAAATTAAGTTAACTCAAATTCTCCCTTCAGTTCCCATTTTATTAATGGGCTCGGGTCCCGTTCCGGTTCCAAAGGAAGTAGCAGCCGCCAATTCTTTGGTAGTGAGCCACTTAGGCGAGACAATGAAACAAATTGTTTCACGTTTGCAAATCATGGCCCAATATGTTTTTCAAACTTCATCTCAAAAAATATTTGGGATTGCTGGTCCATCCTCAGCTGCTATGGAAATGGCAGTGACTTCACTTTTGTGGCCAGGTAAAAAAGTTTTGGTTTTAAATCTTGGTACCTTTAGTGCCAGATTTAGCGAACTTGCTAAGGGTGTAGGCGCTGAAGTAACTGAAATTTTTCCAGATGGGCATAATCCAATCTGGGCGTTGGATGTTAAAAGAGCATTAGAACAGAATCACTATGATGTTTTAACCTTAGTTCAAGGTGAAACCTCCTGTGGCATTAAAAATATAGAACTTGAAAAAATTGTAAGACTGGCAAAAACCTATGGTGTGAAAACTATTGTCGATGCGGTCTGTACACTCTCTACCATGCCTCTTCCTATGGATGAGTGGGAAATAGATATTGTGGTTGTTGGAGGTCAGAAAGGTCTTTCTGCTATACCTGGCTTTGCCATGGTTGCTTTTTCCGAAGAAACTTTTGAATACGTCTCAAAACGAGAAGCCTTGATGCCACATTGGTGCCTTGATCCTCGTCGGGCCCATCGGTTCTGGAGCATGGGTGAGTATCATTATACTGCACCTGTTCCGGGTGTGCTCGCCATGCACGAAGCTTTACGCTTGATATGTAATGAGACTTTAGAGAAAAGATTTGAGCGGCATTTATTCTGTTCTACGACACTTCAGAAATGTCTTCAAGTCATGGGTTTGGAACTTTATACCCCTGAAAAATTCCGATTGAATTCGGTGCTTGCCATTAAGAATCCGAATAAAGTGGTCACTAAAGATTTAATCTACTACATGATCAAACAACATGGACTTGAAATTTCCGGAGCTTTTGGTCTGGATATTATTCGTATTGGTCAAATGGGTGAGCAATGTCGACTGGAAAATATAAGAAGGGCTTTAGTGGCAGTTGGGGCCGGATATAATCACTTTGGAGTCCATCTAAATGTTGAAGAAGCCGTCAGTGAATTTGATCTTATTGCAGAAAGACACAGTGCTTTGACTTTATTTGCTCATTTGCCTTTGTAGTCAAAAGAATCTGCTTCGTGTTTTAATTGACCGTCTTTTTTTATTTCTATAGTGGCGCCGGTTTTATGACTAAAGATCATGGTGCCTTCCATTTTAATTACTGTTTCTTCTGCACAATTCTCACATTATGTAATTTTTCCTGCCATTCCTTTACGGTCTTCTTGGTTATATTCTATTTTGCAAATTTCACAGATGGCCATGGTCTTTTTTCTGGAAGGAGTGGCGTTGGGAATTCCCACTTCTAATGGTACTTCAATCATTTCTAATTCATTTAAAGGGAGATTGATCCGCTGATTATTGGCCAAGGTGCAGGCCGCATATTTTTTTCCAGAATCAGACACACTAATGTTTGAGATGCGTACAATCTCTCCTTTGTATCTGCCTTCTATAACTTTTGCCTAGATGATTTTATTCATGGGGCTTAATGTTGCCCTTCAAGACAAAAAAATCAATAAAGTAAAAAAGTAAACCTTTTGTTTAGTCGACAAGATCAAGGAGATTATTTAAGGTTTAAGCATGGAAAAATCCAAAGTTCTTATCTTCTCGGCATGGCTAAGCGCTTGTTTGTCCACTTTAGGCAGCCTGTTCTTAAGTGAAGTCATGCACTTTCCTCCTTGTACCTTATGTTGGTATCAGAGAATCTGCATGTATCCTTTAGTGATCATTTTAGTTACTGGATTATTTCCTGTTTCACAAAGTGTCATACGGTTCGCATCGCCTTTGGCCATCATTGGCTGGATGATCGCTGTTTATCACAATCTGCTTTATTATAAAATTCTACCGGAAAGTGCTTCTCCTTGTGTTCGTGGGATTTCTTGTACCACCGTCTTTATTGAATGGTTTGGATTCATTACTATTCCATTGCTTTCTTTTATAGGTTTTACTTTAATTTTAAGCTTACTTCTTGCGACTCATAGGACGTTAACAAATGAAAAATAAAACTATTCTAATCGTAATCTCATCTGCTTTTTTAATGGGCATAGTATTTTTTGCAGGAATGAACATTTATAAAAACAATGAAGTTAAAAAATATGAATTTGCTGCCAAAGATAATTTTAAACTTTTTGTTCCTGAACATTCCATCAGGAAGGGCAGTGCTGATGCTAAAATATTTGTGACCGAATTTTTTGATCCTGAATGTGAAACATGTCGTCGGTTTCATGAGGTCAACCTACACTTCTTAAAAGAGTATGATGGCAAAATTCAATACGTGATGAGATATGCCCCGTTTCACGGGAACTCGATTATGATGATCAAGATTCTAGAAGCGTCCCGTAAGCAAAATAAATATTGGGAAGTGCTTGAAGCACTCTACGCTCACCAACCAGAGTGGGGGAATCACCACAACCCACAACCAGATTTAGTCTGGAAGTTTCTTCCCGATACTGGAGTCAATATTGCTCAACTCAAAGTTGAAATGGAGAGTCCCCAAATTCAAAAGATCATTGAAAAAGACTTACTTGATGGTAAGCAACTACAAATTTCAGGCACTCCAACATTTTATGTAAACGGCATTCCACCTGAAGCCTTTGGTCCAGAATACCTTAAGGCCGCCATAGATAAAGCTTTAGTAGAATTATAATGGACATAGGCTCTTTCAATTTATTCATCAAAATGATTGTTGAGGAGTTCAAGCTGGACTCCTCACAGGTAACGATTCTTACTCAAAGGCTTCTCGCCGACGATAAGGAATTTGAGCGAGTCTGGAAGTTTTTTAAGAATCGCCCTCGTAAGCGAGGTGGTGAGGACCGCTTTAAGGAGTTATTGCAGGAGCTTTTGAATTAAGTTGGCCACAGGCCGCCAGGATCTCATCTCCCTTGGTGGCGCGAATCAGGGTCGGTATTTTATAGGAATCCAGAATCAATTTAAAGCTCTTCACTTTTTCCATAATGGGTCGCTTGAATGGGGAACCAGGAAATGGATTGAAGGGAATGAGGCTTACATAAGCGTTTTTGCCCTCAAGAAGTTTGCCGGTTAAATGTGCATCCTCATCACTGTCATTAAATTTATCAATTAACAAATATTCGTAAGTCACAAATCGATTTTTTCCATTGGGAATGGCTTCAACATATTTTAAGACTTCTTCTAATGGATACCGCTTATTAATAGGAATTAATTGATCTCTTTTTTCTTTTATAGGGGAGTGAAGAGAAAGGGCAATATTCACATTGGGCATTTCATCTTGCCATCTTTCTAAACCTGGCAGGTATCCGGCAGTAGAGATGGTAATTTTTTGATCGGCAAGACAGAGTCCATGTTTAGTAAGAAAAATTTCACAGGCTTTCTTTACAGCATCAAAATTGTGAAGAGGCTCTCCCTGTCCCATGAAAACGATATTTAAAATTTTATCGTCATTAGGTCTGTTTTGAGTGAGCCATTTCTGGCTTTCAGTAAACTGACCGATGATTTCCTCTGTCTTTAAATTTCGGGATAATCCTTGAATCCCAGTATGGCAGAAGCTGCACTTCATGGCGCATCCCACCTGGGAAGAAAGACAAATGGTGTATTTATTATTGAAAGGAATTAATACCGTTTCAACTTTAAGACCGTCCTGGAGTTTAAAAAGAAACTTAACTGTTTTGTCCTCAGAGGCTTTGATTGTATCTATTATTGGTAAAGAAAAATCTAAGCATTCACTTACATAGCGAATAGATTTCTTTGCAAGATCTACGACACAGGGTTCGGACCTTCTTTTTTTGTAGTGCCAGTTGAAAAGAAGTCCTGGCCCAGAAGAAGGTAAGTTATTTTTTGAGAATAACTCCTGAAGCTCCGGTAGGGTAAATTGGTAGAATGAAGGTTTCACACATTCTTGATATCATAGGGGCAGTGTAACTGCCAGAAATTCTTCTTGCGCTTGATGGTTTTGGTCGACTTAAAGTGATGATTTTATCACTTGCATGAAATTGTAAGTTTATCTGTCTATACGAAGAGATTTATGACGTTTTACTCTTTTACTAGGATTTTTTTTAGTCAAGGAGTTAGACTTGAAATTCGTTAATATTGCCCTTATTGCCCTCGCGTTTCCCATGCTCGCTTTAGCCGATAGACTAATCTATCCAGAAGTAGTCCTTACATTTAGTACCAGCTTGGTTTCCAATTCTTTGCAAAAAGTATCCGAAAAGTTGAATCTAGGTTTGAACCCTGCCAATTTTATTCTTAATGAGACCAAAGAAAGTCTTTTAGGAACTCATTACTATTACCAGCATGTAATAAATGGGTATCAAGTGGACGGTTCTCAAGTTGTGATTTCAGTTAATGCAAAAAATGAAGTCATCAAAGTTTACAATGCAGCTGTCCCAGAGAATTTGAAGTCAAAAATGGCTTCAATTCCTTTCGTGTCTGAAAGCATGGCAATGGAGCTTACATGGAAAGCTCTAAATGTTAACGGAAGTCTGATTTCTGCACCAGCTGCAAAAATGATTTATACAAAAGAGATGAATCTGGTTTACAGCATCGATCTGGCCACCTCTTCTCCCTTTGGTCACTGGAACATTTTAGTAAATGCTCAAGATGGAAACATCATTACTATTAACGATGCGACTCTTCCAAGAATGAAGAAAGAAGGCGTTGTTGCTCGTAATAAAAGTAAAGCAGTATTCAGCTCACTATCTTCTGCTTTGGCTTCATTCGAAAAAACTTATCAGAAAGCTTTCTTGAATGAAGACATTACTTTCGTTGATGGAACTGCCCAGATTTTTGATCCCAATCCAGTTGTGACTTTAGGTCGCACAGATTTAGAAGATAGGACTGATGCCAGTGCCTTTCTTGGCGCCTATAGAAACGAAGTTTTGAAAGATATTTCTTTCTCTGGCGGTGTTTACGCACTTAAAGGTCCAAAAGTTAAAGTAATTGACTTTGAGTCTCCAACTAAGCCGACCTCAACATCTGCCGATGGTTCATGGATTTTCGAAAGAAATAATACAAGCTTCAACGATGCTATGACTTATCTACACATTGACCGTTCAATTCGCTACATCGAGTCTTTAGGTTTCGTAGGTAACAGCGCTGTGTTTACTAAGGGCCTGGAAGTTGATTCTAACGGTGTTGATGGTGCAGATAACTCTTACTACATTCCTTCTTCACGCCGCCTCGCCTTTGGACACGGCTGTGTGGATGATAACGAAGATGCAGATGTAATTCTTCACGAGCTTGGTCATGCTATTCAACATCATATCAATTCTGGCTGGAGTGGTGGAGATACAGGTGCTATGGGAGAAGGCTTTGGTGACTACTGGGCTGCTTCCTATAGTGTTACCACTGAAAGTGGACTTGAAGGAAATGTTGATTGGGTTTTCAAATGGGATGGTCACAACGGTTGTTGGCCAGGTCGTAAGTTGAATGCTTTTTCTCCGGGTTACAATTCTATGAGATCGTACTCAGCTCACTCGCAAGTTGATGGCGGTATTTCTGATGAGCTTTGGTCGACTCCGATTTTCCAAGCCTTTCTAGAGCTTTATAAGAGAGGGGTTTCTCGTGGTGATATCGATAAGATCATCCTTGAAGCTCATTTCGGCTTAGGTTCTGGCATCAAGATGCCTGAGATGGCAAAAGCGATAGTGAAAACTGCTAAAGCACTTTTCCCTTCTCAAGATTACCATGAGGTTTATACCAGACATTTCAAGAAGCAGAAAATTCTTTAAGACAAAATAAGGCTCCGAAAGGAGCCTTATTTTTTATTTATGTTCAGGATTTTTTTTGTTCCATCTAATTGAAGACATCAGTGACAAGGCAATTAGGGCCGCACCAATCAAACCAGTAAACACTTCAGGAATGTGCTGAATCGTTCCGGCAAACATAATTAAGGCTAAAGCACCAATGGCATAGAAAGCTCCATGCTCAAGAAATCTATATTCAGAAAGAGTTCCTTTATCTACCAACATAATTGTTAAACTTCGAACGAACATGGCACCAACACCAAGACCAATCATGATGGTGAATAAATTATTTGTGACAGCAAATGCTCCCACTACACCATCGAAAGAGAAAGAAGCATCCAGAACTTCAAGATACAAAAACATACCCATACTTGCTTTGTTCAGATCCAGTTGCTCAGTTTCATCTGGAGATTTTAGGAAAGCTCCGATTCCATCAACCGCTACATAAGTCACAAGTCCCCACACGCCCGAAACAAGAAAAGTCATCTGTTCATGTTCTTTTTGATAAAGAGAGAAAACATAAAGCATAATAAGAGTTATAGCGATTTCAACTGAGGCCATCATACCAAGTTTAGTAATAGGTTTCTCAATAATCGAAATCCAGTGAACTTCTTTTTCTTGTTCAAAGAAATATTTTAGGGCCACCATTAATAAAAAGGCACCACCGTAAGAAGCAATTGAAACATGAGCTGAAAGCATGATCTGCGCATATTCAGCTGGCTTTGTAGCGGCCAAGACTAAGGCATCAATTGGATTAATATGGGCCATTACACCTACGAGAGCGAGAGGAAATACCAAGCGCATACCAAAAACGGCGATGGCAATACCCCAAGTAAGGAAGCGGTGTTGCCACAATGGAGTCATTTTTTTTAGTACGATAGCGTTAACAACCGCATTATCGAAAGAGAGAGAAATCTCCAGAACACTTAAAACTGTGGCCAGAAACAAGGCAGAAAAACCGCCACTTACGGTTCCAGAATAATAGTGCCCGATTCCAAAAGCACAGGCCCCGCCAATGAGGGATAAAAAAATAGAGCCTTTAAAATACTTCATGACTAGTTGCATGTTAACTCAGCTGATAAGGGTTGAAGTGAGGGCCGAGTTTATGATTCTTAGGGCAAAAAATCAAGTTCAAGTTAGCTATTGGTTTGGTTATGCTGCGGTCTGACTTAATTGTCCCCTCTGTGCCGAGGCAGATTAAGAAGTAATGAGTAAAATTTCACTTCAAGCTTTGAAAAAAGTTAGGTCTAAATTAAATTTCCAAGGACATCTGAGAAAGAGTAATTGTGCTTGGAAAGGGATTGGCGTTTAAAAGATAAAAGGAACATCATATGAAATCAATGATTGCTCAGGGTGTGCGAGAAGTTTCAAGAGAAAGAATCTTTTTTATCCCGCAATTGTTAAAAGTGGCGAAGAAAGGTGAGATAAAAGAATCGTCACTAAAGCCCTGAAACAGTAAGCAAGTGAAGTTTGCGGTTTTTGATTAAGTGACAAAACCACCTGCAGGACTTAACTTAGAGTTATGAGCGCAGTAGAAAAAAATAATCTCCATCAACGAAATCGTCATCGTAGTCGCTATGACTTTCCCTCTCTGATTAAGGCTTTGCCTGAGCTGGCAGAGGTGGTTTATGTAAATAACCATAATGATGAATCCATAGATTTTGCTGATCCTGAATCTGTAAAACTCCTGAACAAAGCCATTTTGAAATCATTTTATAAAATTAAATATTGGGATATTCCTGATGGCTATTTGTGCCCACCGATTCCAGGCAGAGCGGATTACATTCATTATGTGGCCGATTTGATTGGAGTAGAGACTAAGAATATTCAGGTTCTTGATATTGGAGTTGGGGCGAATTGTGTTTATCCAATCATAGGTCAATTTGAATACGCATGGAAATTTGTAGGAAGTGATATTGATCCTAAAGCACTTGGTAATGCGCAAAAAATTATCGATGAGAACAAGCTTAAAGAATTTATCGAACTAAGGCAGCAGCCAACCCTGACAAATATATTTCAAGGGGTGATAAGAGAAAGTGATCATTTTGATCTTTCCATTTGCAATCCTCCTTTTCATGCCTCCGAAGCCGAAGCAGCAGCAGGAACAAACCGCAAGTTAAAGAACCTGGGACTTGCTAGTCGCGCCAGAAAATGGCCGACACTCAATTTCGGCGGCCAGTCTGGAGAGCTCTGGGTGAAGGGTGGAGAATTTGAATTTGTGAAGAAGATGATAATTGAATCAGCCCATTTTTCTGAGCAGTGCCTATGGTTTACCAGCCTGATTTCAAAGCGGGAGAATGTTGGAGGGCTTGAAGATCAGATCAAAAACCTCAATGCCAAACAATTTAAGATTATTGAGATGTCTCAAGGTCAGAAATCCAGCCGTATTTTGGCATGGTCGTTTAAAGGTAAAAATAAATGAAGATGATAGATATGGAAAAGCTAAATAGTGAAATTGAAAAGATTGTCAATGAGCGTGAGTGGGATCAATTTCATTCCATTAAAAATCTTACTATGGCACTAAATGTTGAAGCCTGCGAGCTTTTGGAAATCTTTCAGTGGATGAGTGAGAAGGATTCAAACCTTGTCGGTGAGAATCCTAAATTGAGAGAAAAACTTGAGGATGAAGTAGCCGATATTTTTGTCTATTTGTTGAGGATTATAAGTAAG